>NZ_JAYXBK010000009.1:0-212219 GCF_036016995.1 Paraburkholderia sp. MPAMCS5 | reverse complement strand
CTGCCAACACATCGCGCTGCTGACATCGACCAGTTGCTGCCTCATCGTTGGAAACCTGACGTAGCCGCGATATAACCTCAGCTCGCGCCAGCGCTACCTGCCGTGCCTTCCCCGGGCGCTTACCCTATATTCCTATATTCCGGCACAGCATTCGCTGCGGTCTCTGAATCCTTCCCTATTTTAGGCACTCGTCTAAGATCAGCGTATTTCTAACAAATCTCCACCAAAAAATTTCCGACAAAAACTCATTTTTGTCGGCGTTTGTTTTCATCTTCGCTCTATATCGCGGATAGTGCGCTCTGCACTCTGAAGAAAAGGTCCACCCTTTCCTTCCGGGCACGCCTTCGCTCACCTTGCCTTAACAGCAATCTCAAAATACTGTATAAATATACAGTACAAACTCATTGCCTCTAGTTGCTCGAAGCCGGGCAGGGCGGAGCATTCCCTATTAAACGAGCGTGTCTATGGCAGCAGCGATTCAGCTTGCGACAACTCCCCTGTCATCGCAATTGCGACGACACATGTGGCAAGGCAACGAGCTTGCCGAGGGAGAGTCGAGGGTAGTGCCGAGCGGCTATGTCGCGCTGGATCACGTGTTGCCAGGACAAGGCTGGCCGGCTAGTAGCGTGACGGAGTTGCTGGTCGAACACTGTGGCGTAGGAGAAATGCGCTTGTTGGCCAACGCGCTTCGTCATCTTACGAAGCAGGCCGGGCGGCATGTCATGCTCGTGGCGCCTCCTTATCGGCCATGCGCCGTGACATTGAGGGCGTGGGGCGTCGATGTCGAACGCGTCCTATGGGTGCGTTCGAACGAAGACAAGGCGCTGTGGGCGGCCACCCAGGCATTGAAGCAGGATGGCGTCGGCGCGGTTCTGGTGTGGTTGTCGAATGCGCGCGCCGATAAAGTCCGGCGTTTGCAAGTTGCAGCTCTAGAGTCGAGCGCTCTGGCATTTTTGATCCGCCCCGTCGAGGCCGCTACGCAATCGTCGCCCGCGCCATTGCGCATGATCTGTGAACCGCTCCTGCCAGCTAATGCGGAGACGATCAATCGTCGTCAGTGGATCCAGGAGATTGGTCTGTCGATAGATATCTTCAAGCGCCGCGGACCGCCGCTCGCCAAGCCTCTTCGTCTCGTTTTGCCTCTGCAAGGCGCCTTGTTGCCGAAGGACGGAGCGGGCAGCCATCAAGTATTAGAGACCCAACATGTTGTGGATCGCCGTCGCATTGCCTCTCTTGTCGCTGGAAGCGGTAAAGCCGTTGATACCGCTCCCGGATGGTTCGTCCGCGCAGCGGAATCGGTGTGAGCCGCGCGGCAACGCAAGCCCGTCGCGCGCAGCCGAAAGCGCCGCCGAGGCGCGCTGTTATGCGCTCGCCGATCACGCGCATATTCTGCTGCCTGACGCCGCTGCGTTGCATGCCGGCGTACAACGCGGTCATTCGCGTTCGTCCGCGGTGGCATTGGCGCCCGGACTCGAACTGCTGAGCGCCGATGCCGCCCGCGAAACTCAGGCATTCGAAGCCATCGCGCTTGCCTTGTTGACCTACACGCCGAAGGTTTCGCTGGCCGACGCGCATACCTTGCTGCTGGAAGTCGGCTCCGGTTTGAGATTGTTCGGTGGCTTGCGGGCCTTGTTGTCGCGCGTGTCGGCCACGGTCGCCGAATTCGGCTACACCGCACGCATCGCCTGTGCGCCGACGGCGTGGGGCGCGTGGCTATTGGCGCAGGCCCGCGCCGATCGGCAGGGGCGTCGTTGGCATGTGATGAAGGACGCTTCGCTTATACGTGTGCTCGACCGGTTGCCTGTTTCACTGCTGCCGGTGGCACAGGTTCATCGCGATGCGTTTCGGCATGTCGGATGCGCAACGCTCGCCGATTTGCGGCAGTTGCCAAGATCAGGCGTGGTGCGGCGTTTTGGCAGCGGCATTCTCGATCTGTTGGCGCAGGCGTATGGCACGCGCCCCGATCCGCGTGAATCGTTTCGCGCGCCGGCGTCGTTTCATGCGCAACTGGAGTTGCCGTCGCGCGTCGATAACGCCGATGCGCTCCTGTTCGCCGCGCGTCGGCTGCTCGTGCAGTTGGCCGGTTGGCTGAGTGCGCATCATGCGGCGCTCAGCGGTTACACGTTGCTGCTCGAGCATGAATTGGCGTCCCGTCATGCACCGAAGACATCGAGCCTGAAGGTCGCGTGGGCCGTCCCGTCGCGTGATGCCGAGCATCTCATCTGGCTGCTGCGAGAGAAGTTGAATCAGACTGTTCTTGCCGCGCCGGTCATCGAATTGAAGCTGATTGCCGATCAGATCGCCGAGTATGCGGGCCAGTCGGACACTCTGTTCCCCATGCCGGAATCCGACGGCGAATCGATCGCGCGTCTGCTCGAACGCTTGAGCGCACGGCTGGGTCCGGAGAACGTGCTGCAGATGTCGGTGCAGGACGATCATCGCCCGGAGCGGGCAATGCGTGTCGAGGCGTACCAGGCACAGGCGTTCTCGCGCAAGAAGCGTTCGCAGGCGAAGGCGCGGCCCAGAATCAAGGCGGATAAAACCTGGCTCACCGATGAGCTGCGGCACGCCGCCGCGGAAGAAACGCGCACCTCGGGCGCGGCCGGAACCGAAACCGAAACCGAAACCGGAACTCAGCCAATCCCGCGCCCATCGGCATCGGCCAACGCAAAAACCGCCAGTGCTTCCACAGCGCAACAAACATCGCTGAATCTGCCCGACAGTGTATTGCCCTCGCAACCTCGCCCGGTCTGGATGCTCGATCAGCCACTGCGTCTGATGATGCGCGACCAGCGTCCTGTTTATCGCCGGCCACTGAAAATGCTCACACGCACTGAGCGGATCGAGGCAGGGTGGTGGGACGGCGATCTTGTCGAGCGTGATTACTACGTCGCAGCCGACGACCGCGGCCATATGTTCTGGGTGTTCCGCGACCGTATCAATGGCGAGTGGTATTTACAGGGTATGTTCGGTTGAACATCATGACAGTTTCCGTATCTTCGCTTCTCCCGCAGCGCCCGCCCGCCTCGAACTTGCCCGCGTATGCGGAGTTGCATTGCCTGACCAATTTCACGTTTTTGCGTGGCGCCTCGCATCCGCATGAACTCGTCGGGCGCGCCCTGTCGCACGGCTATAGCGCACTCGCCATTACCGACGAGTGTTCATTGGCGGGCGTCGTGCGCGCGCATACGGCGTTAAAGGAAATCAAGGCTGAGCAGAATCGTCAACGGAAAGAGATCGAGGAAAAGCTGCAAGGAGCGCAAGCGTCGCAATCAGATCTGCTTCCGGAAGGAGCGTTGGACGCAGCGGTTCAGCAGGAGGCCGAAGAAAACGAGGTGTTGAAACCGCTTCCTCATCTGATCATAGGCAGCGAACTGAATCTGACGGATGCAACCGGCGAGCCTTTTTGCACACTGATTGCGCTTGCAACCAATCGCAACGGCTATGGCAATCTTTCCGAGCTGATCACGCTCGCCCGCTCACGCGCGGAGAAAGGCAGCTATCGGTTGGGCCCGTCCGATTTCACCGATTCGTTGCCGCATCTCGATCATCTGCGGACTTTGCCCGATTGCGTGCTGATTCTCGTGCCGCAACGCACGGCCACGCTGTCGCACACGCTGCATTGCGCGCACTGGCTTGCCTCGTTCGCCGCGCAACGATCGTGGATTGCACTCGAGCTTTGGCAAACCGGCAGCGACGATCTCCAGATCGACGCCTTGCGGACGATTTCAAAAGCGAGCGGTTTGCCGCTGGTTGCAGCGGGCGGCGTTCTGATGCACACGCGCTCGCGCAAGCCTTTGCAGGACACCATGACCGCCATTGGCCTCAACACGCCGCTTGCGGCATGCGGCCATGCACTCGAAGCCAATGCCGAACGGCATATGCGTACGCGCGTACGCCTGTCCAGGCTCTATCCGCGCGATACGCTCGAAGAAACGCTGACGATCGCCGCGCTATGCCGCTTCTCGCTCGACGAACTCAAGTATGAGTACCCGGAAGAACTGGTGCCCGTCGGCGAGTCGCCGGCGAGCTATCTGCGCAAGCTCGTCATGGCGGGGGCGATGGAGCGCTGGCCGAACGGCATGGATCTGAAGCGCATCAGTCAGATCGAAAAGGAATTGGAGCTGATCGCCGATCTGGAATACGAAAAGTACTTTCTGACGGTTCACGATATCGTGAGTTTCGCGCGATCGAGAAACATTCTGTGCCAGGGCCGGGGGTCGGCGGCGAATTCGGTTGTCTGCTATTGCCTGCATGTGACGGAAATCGACCCCGTGCACATGAACATGCTGGTCGAGCGCTTCATCTCGCGCGCACGCAACGAGCCGCCCGATATCGACGTCGATTTCGAACATCAGCGCCGCGAAGAGGTGATCCAGTACATCTACGGGAAATACGGGCGTCATCGCGCGGCGCTGACGGCATCGCTGATTACCTATCATGTGCGCAGTGCACTGAAAGACGTCGGCAAGGCGTTGGGTCTCGAGGCCTCGTTGATCGAGCGAATCAGCAAGTCGCAGCAATGGTGGGACGGCTCCGAGGCCGTCGCCGGCTATCTGGCGGAAGCAGGCTTCGACGCCAATTCTCACATTACGAAGAATCTGATCCGTCTCACGAAGGAGTTGCGTCTTTTTCCGCGCCATCTGTCGCAACACGTCGGCGGCTTTGTGATCGCCAAAGACAAGCTCTCGCGGCTCGTGCCGATCGAGAACGCGACGATGAAAGACCGTAGCGTGATCGAATGGGATAAAGACGATATCGACGCCCTCAAGCTGCTGAAGGTCGACGTGCTCGCGCTCGGCATGTTGTCGGCCATCCGCCGGGCGCTGGAATTCGTCGCGCTGAGACGCGGTTTTCCGCAATTCCGTGTGCAGGACATTCCGCGCGAGGACCGCGCCGTCTACGAAATGTGCGGTCATGCGGACACGGTCGGTGTATTCCAGATCGAATCGCGCGCGCAGCAAAGCATGCTGCCGCGCCTGAAGCCGAGCAAGTACTACGATCTCGTGATCGAAGTCGCGATCGTGCGGCCGGGCCCGATTCAGGGCGGCATGGTGCATCCTTATTTGCGCCGCAAGCAGGGCCTCGAGCCGGTCGACTATGCGAAAGACGAACTTCGCCCTGTGCTGGAGCGCACGCTCGGCGTGCCGATTTTCCAGGAGCAGGTCATGCAACTGGCAATGGTCGCAGCGAAATACACCGGCGAGCAGGCCGACCAGTTGCGGCGCGCGATGGCGGCTTGGCGCCGCAGCGGTAATCTCGCGAAGTATCAGAAGGATTTGAGCGACCGCATGTCGGCGCGCGGCTACGAGCCGAAATTCATCGAGCGCATTTGCCAGCAGATCGAAGGTTTCGGCGAGTATGGTTTCCCGGAGAGCCATGCGGCGAGCTTCGCGCTCCTCGTCTATCTGAGTGCGTGGTTAAAGCGCTATGAACCGGCGGCCTTCCTGGCCGGCTTGCTCAATAGCCAGCCGCTGGGCTTCTATTCGCCGTCGCAACTCGTGCAGGATGCGAAGCGCCACGGCGTCAAGGTATTGCCGCCCGACGTGACCCTGAGCGACTGGGAGTCGGTCTTCGAACAACGCGGCCAGGAAGGGCGGCGGATCGCTTCGAGCGAAACCTGTTTGCATCGCCAGCAGGCCGTGCTATCCGGGCAGCAATTGCGCGATCTTTCGCTGCGCCGCCTGACGGTGAGCCGGACAGTGCGGCGCGCCGCGAAACGGTTGACCGCGCGCGTATTGCAGCCGTCCGGCACGTATGGCGCGCGCGGTCCCGCCGTGCGTCTCGGCATGCATCTGATCAAGGGCCTCGCGCAGACGGCCGCCGAGCGCATCATGGCGGCTCGCCGCGAGGCGCCGTTTGCCAATGTCGACGATCTCGCGCGCCGCGCGGCGCTCACGCGGCGCGACCTCGAAGCGCTGGCGGCGGCGAATGCGCTGGCGAGTATCGCGGGCCATCGGCGCGAAGCATGGTGGGCCGTGACCGCGCAACACGTCGTGCCCAGGTTGCTGCGCGATGCGCCAATCGCCGAAGCTCCACTCGTGTTGCCGCAGGCAGCGGAAGGCCGCGAAATCATCGACGATTACGCGAGCCTCGGTCTCACGCTCAATCGTCATCCGCTTGCGCTGTTGCGCGCACGTCTTGCGCAACAGCGCTTTCGCACGGCCGCTGATCTCGCCGCGTGCCGGCACGGCACGCTGGCGCGCGCATGCGGCATCGTCACCGTGCGACAGCGGCCGGGCACCGCGAACGGCACCATCTTCGTTTCCATCGAAGACGAGACTGGGTCGATCAATGTGATCGTCTGGCCGTCGCTGGTGGAAAAGCAGCGCAAGGCGCTACTGGGCGCTTCGCTGCTCGCCGTCTATGGCGTCTTGCAGCGCGACGACGGCGTCGCCACCGGCGGCAATCAGGACGAGAGCGCGGCGCGCGCGAATCAGGCGGGCAGGGCGCGACAGAAACACAAGGGCGAGGTGGTCCATCTCGTTGCTCATCGTCTGGAAGATCTGAGCGAATGGCTCGGCGACCTGGCTACCGCGAGCCGCGATTTCCATTGATGCCGCGCGTTGCCGTTTCAGTCTGGCGTATCAGATGTCCTATCGCCGCGCCACGGGAAGGCGGCCAACACCTGGCGTATCGCCGTATCGAACGGTGTGCGGCGGCCGATGCCTGACTGTTCGAGCCGCTCCGAAATGAGGTGGCAGTTGTGCGGGCGGGGCGTCGCATCGGTCGGCGTGGGTTGCGGCGTCAGCCGCGCGTCGAGTTCGAGCGCCTCGGCAAGGCGCACCGCGATTTCATATTTGGTCATCGGCTCGTCGCCCGACCATTGCACGATGCCGCGAATCGCGTTGCCCCCGGCATGACGCTCAAGCATTTGCCGGATCACGAACGCGACATCTGGCGTGAAGGTCGGATAGCGGATCGCCCATGCGTCCATGGCAGCAGCTTTGCCTTGCGCCGACGCCGATGCCGCAATCGCCGGTACGAGGCTCGTCACGGCGGATTCAGCCCAGTCGACGATCGGCCCATACAGCAACGGCAAACGCATCACACAGCCGAGATCGGTTGTCTCGGTCAGCGCGCGCTCGCCCTCCAGCTTGCTGCGCCCGTATGCATTGAGCGGCGCGGGCTGAGAATCGTGCCGGTAGGGCGGATGAGTGCCGTCGAAAACGTAGTCGGTGGACAGGGACAGCGTCCAGGCGCCGCGCCGCTGCGCAGCGGCGGCGATCGCGCGCACGGCCTCGACATTGAGCGCGCGTGCCAGGTCCGGGTCACGTTCGCACACGTCCGGGCGGCGCTCGGCGGCGGCAATCACAAGCGCGTCGGGCGCCTCGCGTTCGACGAACTGCCCGATTGCATGCGGGTCGCGAACATCGAGCGCGACAGTGGTGGGCGCCGGCCGGCTGAACGCGGTGCCGACGACCTGCCAGTCCGGTTGCCCTGCCAGTTCATCGACGATAGCGCGGCCCAGCAGGCCCGAAGCTCCTATGACGGCGACTTTGAACATGATCGCGTCCCGGCTAGCGCGCCGCGCCGGACGCAACGCCCGTGACGGTGTAGCCGGCCTCGTCGATGGCGGCCTTCAGTGCCTGTGCCGATTGAGTCGATTCCACGGCCACGCGGCCGGTCGCGAGATCCACCTGCACTTGCGCTCCGTCGTCATGTTCGCGGATAGCGTTCGTGACAGCCGCCACGCAATGCTGACAGCTCATGCCTTCAACCTGAAGTTCGGTTTTCATCGGAATTGCCTCGGGAAATGTCTGTAGCGATAGTTGGATTATGCCTGCGGTCCCAAATTTAAGTGGCTGACCTTCCCACGATGGGAAGGTGTACGATCGAAGCAAACACTGGGGAAATGATGATGAACATCGGTGAAGCGGCCCGCGAGTCGGGCGTCACGGCGAAAATGATTCGCTACTACGAAAGCGTCGGCTTGCTCGCGGCCAAATCCCGGACCAGCGCGGGTTATCGCGTCTACGGCCCGCAGGAGGTGCATTCGCTACGTTTCATCCGCCAGGCGCGCCGGCTCGGCTTTCTCGTCGAGGACATTCGGCGGCTACTGGCGCTCTGGCATGACCGCTCGCGCGCCAGTGCCGAAGTGAAAGCCATCGCGCTCGACCATGTAGCGGAACTCGATCGCCGAATCGCCGAACTCACCGACATGCGCAACACGTTGGCGCACCTCGCCACTCATTGCCATGGCGACGACCGCCCGGATTGCCCGATCATCGAGCGGCTCGCCGATGCGGAGCCGGTTTCCGCGGAGCACTGAATTCCGCTCGTTATCAGATGCGTTGACGGGGACAGGTGCAACCTCACCGACGAAACGTCGCGTTCAGCGTGCTTGCACCAATTTTGTGCTTAAAATAAAGGCATGCCTCACATCCCGCGCGGCAACACCCAGACGAACCGTGTCAAATCAACGCGATGCACGCACCATCTTTGTGCGTCATTCCAAAACGGAATGCACTTCATGCGAGCATTTCACTAGCGCGGTTGCACCACAAGCTTATAATTCGGGTTAACCCTTTTACGGGAAATCCCTGATGCCCAATCCACCGGGGATTCACGTCTGATCCTTGGAGAACATCATGTTTGCATACGTCCTTGAAAAGCTGAGCACCTGGTTTGAAACTGCCGAGCGCGATCGCCGCGAAGCGTATCTAGCTTCGTCGTCGGACATCGTCCAGCTCGAACAGCGCATCCGTTCGCTGGAAGCCAACGGCTATTCGCTGTAAGTTGCAGCGGCGCGCATGTTGCGCGGCCAGCGCACTTTAGTTGCAGCTGGTGGTAGTTGGATAGCAGTCAAGCGTTGAGCCCCGTTTGTGCGGGGCTTTGTCACATCTGGGCGCCAGAATTGCCTTCGGGGCGCCTAAAAATTCGACATGGCGAATCTCGGCTAGTCGCGAGGCCCGCGCCGCGGTAAGGTGAAGCGTTGCAACGCAACCCGCCCGCCATCCGGCATCTTTCACTCGAACCGGTCCGTCCATGTCTTCCATCCGTTCGCTCAAGCCCGCTCTGCCCGTCGTCGCGGTTTCATTGGCGATGGTTTGTGCCATGTCCAGCGCATTGGCCGCATCGAGCCATAGTCGCCAACCGCTGATCCTCGACTCGCAGAACGGTATCAGCGACGGCGAGAGCGGAACCATTCTGCAGACGGCGCCGCTATCGCGGCAACCCATTGTCGAAGCGCGGCCGATTGCGTCGCCTGTCGAGCTGGCGCCGAATTCATCCGTGCCGTTCGTGGTTGCGCCTTATATCCGGTTGCCTGTGGGCGGCAGTGCAGCCGGCGCGACGCCGCAACCGCAATCTCGTCCGGTGCCGCGTCCGCAATAGACGCACTTCACGCGAACTCCGTTTGTCGTTCTGCCGGTAGCGCTTGTTGGTTCGTTTGTTCGTGCGCGGCGTGTCCACGCCGGGCAGCGGATGCGCGCACGCGCACGTTCATTCGGGTTTGGGCGCATGGCGCGGCTCAGGTCGGACGACGACAATCTCCGGGCGGTCTCTCGCCCAAACCGGCCGATAGCTGGCCGCCGCGGCCGCCGCATCGAACGAAAACAGAAAAAAGGAGACGTCAAATGCGCAATAACTGGATGCGAGGTGCCGCCAGCTTCTGCGGCGCGTTGCTTGCCGCTGTCACCCTGCACGGCGTGGCATTCGCGAAAGACACGCCGGAAAAGCCGACGCTGACGATGGCCGTCGGCGGCCTGCCCGGACTTTACTATTTGCCGGTGCTCACCGCGCAGCAATTGGGCTACTTCAAGGACGAGGGCCTCGATGTCACGCTCGAAGATTTCGCAGGCGGCTCCAAAGCACTGGAGGCGGTGGTGGGCGGCAGCGCGGATGTCGGCGCGGGTGCATTCGAACACACGCTGTTCATGCAGGCGAAGGGGCAGCGCTACCGGGCATTTGCGCTGATGGGCCGCGCGCCGCAGATCGTGGTTGCGGTATTGACGTCGAAAGCCGACAAGATCAAGACGCTCGCTGACTTCAAAGGCGCGAAGGTGGGCGTGAGCGCGCCGGGCTCGTCGACGGATCTCGTGCTGACCGTGGCTTTGCGCAAGGCCGGCGTCCAGAGGAGCGACATCGCGGCGATCGGCGTAGGCAGCGGCGCAACGGTGCTCGCGGCGGTTGGCAACGGTCAGATCGACGCGCTTTCCAACGTCGACCCGATGATGACCAAGCTCACGCAAAGCGGCGCGATCAAGGTGCTCGTGGACACGCGCACCGTGAAGGGCACGCAGGAAATTTTCGGCGGGACGATGCCCGCCGGCACGCTCTACGCACCCGAGAGCTTCATCCAGAAGTATCCGAAGACGACACAGGCGCTCGCCAACGCCATCGTGCGTGCGGATCATTGGTTGCAAACCGCGAGCGACGCCGATCTGCTGAAAATGGTGCCGCCAGCCTATCTGCTGAACGACTCCGCGCTCTATGTGCAGGCCTTCCACAATGTGCGCGAAGCGTATTCGCCGGACGGCATCATGCCCGCGGACGGCCCGGCAACCTCGTTGCGCGCGCTCGCTTCGTTCGACACACGGCTCGATCCGAAGAAGATCGATCTGAACGCGACCTATACCAACGACTTCGCGCGCAAGGCCGCGGCGCAGCTCAAATAGGCACGCGGGGCGAAGGCGCGCCGACTCGTTGCGCGCGCTTGCGCTCGGACTCAATCGCCGCGGTATTCCACCTTGAATTGCGCGGCCTTGTCTTCGCCGAGCGTTTTCACCAGCCACGGCATCTGTTCCTTCAGCATTTTCGGCAGCGTGTACGGCGGATTGAGGATGAACATGCCGCTGCCGAAAAGCCCAAAGCCGTCCGCCGGCGGATTGCTCACTGTCAGACTCACGTGCAGCCAGTTGCGGTCCTGCAATTTCTTCAGCTGTTCGGGGAAGCGCTGCGACTCCGGCCGCTTCACCTGCGGATACCACACCGCGTACGTGCCCGTCGGAAATCGCTTCAGGCTTTCCTCGACGCAACGCAGCGTGCGCGTGTAGTCCCGCTTGTCCTCATACGATGGGTCGAGCAGCACCAGCGCGCGGCGCGGCGCGGGCGGGAGCAACGCGAGAATGCCGTCGAAACCGTCGCCCGCGTAGAGCATGGCGCGGCGGCCCGCATCGCGGAAATTGTGGCGCAGCACGTCGATTTCGGTGGTGTGCAGCTCGAACAGACGCATACGATCCTGTTCGCGCATCTGCCGCCAGGCGATATACGGCGAGCCCGGGTAGAAGCGCAACTGACCGTCGGGATTGAGCGCGGCGACTTCGTCGACATAGTCGGCGAACATCGACGGCAGATCGTTGCGTTCCCATAGTTTTGCGATGCCGGTTTGAAACTCGCCGGTCTTGACAGCAAAGCCTTCCTTCAGCGAATAGACGCCTGCGCCCGCATGCGTGTCGATGTACCAATAGGCTTTGTCCTTCTGGCCGAGATAGCGCAATAGCTGCAATGCGACGGCGTGTTTCAGAACGTCGGCGTGATTGCCTGCATGAAAGGCGTGGCGGTAGCTGAGCATGATGAGGAGATGCTGAAAGAGGACGCCGCTCCAGGCGGATTCGGCGATGCGGATGCAATGTGGCGGCACGGCGGCAAAGAGCGCCAGCGTGCAGCGCGGTCGCGTATTGTACGCGACGCCGAACGCCGAACGCCGCGGGTTGCCGCCGCCGGAAGGCCGAAACGACGAGCTTAGTCGCACGCGTCGCCGATGATTCCTTCAATCCGCTCCTTGATCTCCGGCGTAATGCGCTCGGCGACTTCGGCGGATTTCATGTTTTCGCCAATCTGCTCGACGCGCGATGCGCCGGTAATGACCGTGCTGACATGCGGATTTTTCAGAATCCACGCAATGGCGAGCTGGCCCACCGTGCAGCCCAATTCGCCGGCCACGTCGCCCAGGTTGCCGACGACATTGTTCTTGCTCGCGTCGATGAGCTGGTTGCGCAGCCAGTCGTAACCTTGCAACTGCGCGCGGCTGTCCGCCGGCACGCCGTTGCGGTATTTGCCCGTCAGCAGTCCGGACGCCAGCGGGCTCCACGTGGTGAGCCCAAGTCCGATATCCTCATAGAGACGCTTGTATTCCTGCTCCACGCGTTTGCGGTGAAACAGGTTGTACTGCGGCTGTTCCATGACCGGCTTGTGCAGATGATGCTTCTGCGCAATCTCGTAAGCGGCTCGGATTTCGTCGGCGCTCCACTCGGAGGTGCCCCAGTACAACGCCTTGCCGCGCGTGATCATGTCGCTCATTGCCCAGACGGTTTCCTCGACGGGCGTGTTCGGGTCCGGACGATGACAGAACACCAGATCGACGTAGTCCAGCTGCAGACGTTTGAGCGACGAGTCGATTGCGTTCAGCAGATATTTGCGGTTGAGCGTGTGATATTGATTGGGCGCTTCCGCGAGGCCCCAGAAGAACTTGGTCGACACCACGTAGCTCACGCGCGGCCACGCCAATTCCTTGAGCGCCTGCCCCATGATCTCTTCCGACTTGCCGCCCGCGTAGACCTCGGCATTGTCGAAGAAATTGACGCCCGCGTCGCGCGCGGCCGCGAGCGATTCCCGCGCCGCGCGATGGTCGACCTGATTGCCGTACGTGACCCACGAGCCGATGGACAATTCGCTGACTTGCAGGCCTGAGCGGCCTAGACGCCGATAATTCATGCAATTCCCCTCGAAAGTGAAGCGACCGGAATCCCGCCAGACGCCTAGTGTAAATACATAAGCCTGAGTGCGCGTTTTCCCGATCCGGTTCACATGCTTCATGCACAATAGCAGGATTGGCCGCAGTGCAGCATTCGGCCGAACGGTATAGGAAAACTCCAACGCGGGCCTATGACGTTTGGTCGACTTCACGCTGCGCGCGGCTCGTGTTCTCATTGCTCATTAACTGCACGGAGGTTCTGGATGTCGTCACTGAACACAAATCTGAATGGCAAGGTCGCGGTGGTTACGGGCGCCGCGAGCGGCATCGGCAAACAGATTGCGTTGACCCTTTCGGCTGCGGGCGCGGCTGTCGCGATCGCCGATCTGAACCAGGACGGGGCGAACGCCGTCGCTGAAGAAATCAGGAAGGGCGGCGGCAAGGCGATTGGCATCGCAATGGACGTCACCAACGAAGACGCGGTCAACCAGGGCATCGACAAAGTCGCCGCGGAACTGGGCTCCGTTGACATTCTCATATCCAACGCCGGCATTCAGATCGTCAATCCGATTGAAAACTACTCGTTTTCGGATTGGAAAAAGATGCAGGCCATTCACGTGGACGGCGCGTTCCTGACCACCAAGGCGGCCCTCAAGCACATGTACAAGGACGATCGCGGCGGCATTGTGATCTACATGGGCTCCGTTCATTCGCACGAGGCGTCGCCGCTCAAGTCCGCCTACGTGACGGCCAAGCATGCGCTGCTCGGGCTCGCCCGGGTGCTGGCGAAGGAAGGCGCGAAACACAACGTGCGCTCGCATGTCGTGTGTCCGGGCTTCGTGCGCACACCGCTCGTCGACAAGCAGATTCCGGAGCAGGCCAAAGAACTGAACATCAGCGAAGAAGAAGTGGTCAAGCGCGTGATGTTGGGCGGCACCGTCGACGGCATTTTCACCACCGTGGAAGACGTCGCGCAAACAGTCCTGTTCCTCTCGACTTTCCCCACGGCCGCGCTCACCGGCCAATCCTTTATTGTGAGTCACGGCTGGTACATGCAATAAGGAGGCGCGCATGGCGCAACGCAATCTCAAACGGGCGCGCGTCGGTGCGCCCGGCAATGGGGAAGGCGCAGGCGCCGGCGCAGCGTCGGCCGCGGCGCCTCATGGCCAGCTCCAGTTGCCCAATTACGAGACCATCGCGCTGACGCTACAAGGCGGAGGCGCGCTGGGCGCTTATCAGGCCGGTGTTTTCCAGGGGCTTCATGAAGCCGGTATCGAGCCGAACTGGCTGGCGGGCATTTCGATTGGCGCGTTGAATACGGCGATCATCGCGGGCAATCCGCCGGAAAAGCGCGTCGAGCGGCTTCTGCAATTCTGGGAGACGATCTGCCAACCTGCATTCGGGCCGCCTCTGCCGGCGTTTATCGAGCACGCGCTGTTCAATTCGAGCGACGCCGTGCGCAAAGCGTTCACCGCAACGCAGGCAATCGGAGCGCTCGTCGAAGGGCAGAAGGGCTTCTTCGTGCCGCGTTTTCCGCCGCCGTTGCCTACCTTGTCAGGGCCGCCTCAAGCGGCCAGCTACTATGACACCGCGCCGCTCAAGAGCACGTTGGAAGCGCTGTGCGACTTCGATCGCATCAACTCGCGCGAAATGCGTGTGTCTGTGGGCGCGGTCAATTGCGGGACCGGCAATTTTGCGTACTTCGACAATACCCACACCACGCTGAGGGCAGAGCACTTCATGGCGTCGGGCGCGTTGCCGCCGGGCTTCGCGGCAGTCGAAATCGACGGCGAGTATTACTGGGACGGCGGTTTGATGTCGAATACGCCGCTCTACGAGGTGGTGCAGACCACGCCGCGTCGAGACACGCTCGCGTTCCAGGTCGATCTGTGGAGTGCAATCGGGCCGGTGCCGGACAATATCACCGACGTGCAGGGCCGCATGAAAGACATTCAGTATTCGAGCCGCACACGACTTGTGACCGACATGCTGCAACGTTCGCAGCGTTTCCGTCACGTGCTGCGCGAGGTGCTGGATCGCGTGTCGCCTGACGAGCGCGATGACCCGTGGTGCAAGCTCGCCGAAGATCTATCGTGCTCGAAGCGCTATAACGTGATCCATCTCATCTATCGGAACAAGGAGTACGAAGGGCATTACAAGGACTTCCAGTTCGGTCTCTCCACCATGCAGGAACACTGGCAAAGCGGTCTGGAAGACATTCGCCATTCGCTCGCACAACCCGATTGGCTCGCCATGCCGGACAACGACGCTGGGTTCGTCACGCACGACATTCATCGCGATTCGCGCTGAAAGCTCATGCGGAAAAGTCAGGTCCGGAAACATGTCTGGAAACAGAAACGGCGCCCAGAAGGGCGCCGTTTTCACGACAATTGAAAACGCAGCAATCCGCGCTGCAATTCAATTTCAACGAAGGCGCACGTCACCGCGCGCCCTGCGAATCGCTTTACTTCAGGACGTGGGCTACCGCGTTGGCCACCACGTCCAGGTTGCGCGTGTTCAGCGCAGCCACGCAGATGCGGCCGGTGCTGACGGCGTAGATGCCGAACTCTTCGCGCAGCCGGTCCACTTGCGGCGCCGTCAGACCCGAGTACGAGAACATGCCGCGCTGTGCATTCACGAAGCTGAAGTCGCGGTCCACGCCGCTTGCCTTCAAACGCTCGACGAGACCATTGCGCATGGCGCGGATACGGTCGCGCATTTCGGCCAGTTCCGTTTCCCACGTGGCGCGCAGTTCCGGAGACGCGAGCACCGCGGCGACCACCGAACCGCCGTGCGTGGGCGGGTTCGAATAGTTCGTGCGGATCACGCGCTTGAGTTGCGACAGCACGCGAACGGCTTCTTCCTTGCTGCCGGTGATGATCGACAGTGCGCCGATACGCTCGCCGTACAGCGAGAACGACTTCGAGAAGGACGACGACACGAACACGTTCAGTTCCGATGCCGCGAAGAGGCGCACGGCTTCAGCATCTGCTTCGATGTTGTCGCCGAAACCCTGGTAGGCGATGTCGAGGAACGGCACCAGATTGCGCGCCTTGACGACTTCGACCACCTGCTTCCACTGATCGGCGTTGAGGTCGACGCCGGTCGGGTTGTGGCAACAGGCGTGCAGCACGACGATCGTGCCCGCCGCGTAGCTGTTCAGCGCGCTCAGCATGCCTTCGAAGTTCACGCCGTGCGTAGGCGCGTCGTAGTACGGGTACGACACGACTTCGAAGCCCGCGGCTTCGAACAGCGCGCGGTGGTTTTCCCAGCTCGGATCGCTGATCGCGACCTTGGCGTTCGGTTCGAGGCGCTTCAGGAAGTCGGCGCCGATTTTCAGCGCGCCCGTGCCGCCCAGTGCCTGCGCCGTCACAACGCGGCCCGCGGCGATCAGCGGCGAGTCGTTGCCGAGCAACAGCTTTTGCACGGCTGCGTCGTATGCGGCGATACCTTCGATCGGCAGATAGCCGCGCGGCAGCGCGGCTTCGACGCGAGCCTTTTCCGCGTCGCGCACGGCGCGCAGGAGCGGAATCTTGCCTTCTTCATTGAAATACACGCCGACGCCAAGATTGACCTTGGTGGCGCGCGTGTCGGCGTTGAAAGCTTCGTTCAGGCCCAGAATCGGGTCGCGGGGAGCAAGTTCGACGGCGGAGAACAGAGACATGATGGGTGGGCAGCAGTAGTGAAAAGAGGGCGGCTACGAGCATGGGCGGACGCACCGGAGCGTCTGAACGCAACCTGGCAGCGGACGGTGGCCACGCGAGCGCAACTTCGCATTGTAACGAATCCGCGAACGTTTTTCGGAGGAGAACGCCCTTTGGCGTGCCTATTTGCTTGAAAAACAGGCAGTTCGTCGCTAAATGACCAAGGTGTAGCGCGAGCGATGGCGTTGCAAGCCTACGCAGACCCGCTCAGTCTGTCTGTGTTCAACCCGTTAGAATGGTTTTTTGCCCAAGGCCGCAGCCGTCCCATGTCCGAACAACATCTGACCGAAGCCGAAGTAACTCTCGACGAATCCAAGTTCGTCCGATTCGAAGGCTCGCCGTTTCAGCTCTACCAGCCTTATCCGCCCGCCGGCGACCAGCCGACGGCGATCGAGACGCTTGTCGAAGGGGTGGAAGACGGTCTTTCGTTCCAGACGCTTCTCGGCGTGACGGGTTCGGGCAAGACCTTCACGATGGCCAATACCATCGCGCGACTCGGCCGTCCCGCTATCGTCTTCGCGCCGAACAAGACGCTGGCCGCACAGCTTTATTCCGAGTTCCGCGAGTTTTTTCCGCGCAACGCGGTCGAGTACTTCGTTTCGTACTACGACTACTACCAGCCGGAAGCGTACGTACCGCAGCGCGACCTGTTCATCGAGAAGGACTCGTCGATCAACGAGCATATCGAACAGATGCGTCTGTCGGCCACCAAGAGCCTGATGGAGCGGCGCGACGTGGTGATTGTCGCGACGGTCTCGGCGATTTACGGTATCGGCAATCCGTCCGAATACCATCAGATGATTCTCACGCTGCGCACGGGCGACCGGCTCGGGCAGCGCGACATCATCGCGCGGCTGATCGCGATGCAGTACAACCGCAACGAAGCGGATTTCCAGCGCGGCTCGTTCCGCGTGCGTGGCGACACGATCGATATTTTTCCGGCCGAACATGCGGAAATGGCGGTGCGCGTCGAACTGTTCGACGACGAAGTCGAAACGCTGCAGCTATTCGACCCGCTCACCGGCCGCGTGCGTCAGAAAATTCCGCGTTTTACGGTCTATCCGTCGTCGCACTATGTGACGCCGCGCGATACGGTCGTGCGCGCGGTCGAAACCATCAAGGCCGAGCTGCGCGAGCGGCTGGAGTTTTTCTATAGCGACGGCAAGCTGGTCGAAGCGCAGCGGCTCGAACAGCGCACCCGTTTCGATCTCGAGATGTTGCAGGAGCTCGGTTTCTGCAAGGGCATCGAAAATTACTCGCGGCACTTTTCGGGCGCAGCGCCCGGCGAGCCGCCGCCCACGCTGGTCGACTACCTGCCGTCGGACGCGATCATGCTGCTCGACGAATCGCACGTGCTGATCGGCCAGTTGAACGGCATGTACAACGGCGACCGGGCGCGTAAGGAAAATCTGGTCGACTACGGCTTCCGCTTGCCGTCGGCATTGGACAACCGGCCGCTCAAATTCAACGAGTTCGAGCGCAAGATGCGCCAGGTCGTGTTCGTGTCTGCCACGCCGGCGGATTACGAGAAGAAGACCGCGGGGCAGGTGGCGGAACAGCTCGTGCGTCCCACGGGCCTCGTCGATCCCGAAATCGAGGTGCGTCCGGCGCGCAGCCAGGTCGACGACGTGCTCGCCGAGATCAACGAGCGCGTGAAGGCCGGCGACCGCGTGCTCGTTACCGTGCTGACCAAGCGCATGGCCGAACAGTTGACGGAGTTTCTCGCCGACCACGGCGTCAAGGTGCGTTATCTGCACAGCGACATCGATACGGTGGAGCGGGTTGAAATCATCCGCGATTTGCGGCTCGGCACATTCGACGTGCTCGTCGGGATCAACCTGCTGCGCGAAGGTCTGGATATTCCGGAGGTGTCGCTCGTCGCGATTCTCGACGCCGACAAGGAAGGCTTTCTGCGCGCCGAGCGCTCGCTGATTCAGACCATCGGCCGGGCCGCGCGGAACGTGAACGGCAAGGCCATTCTGTATGCGGACAAAGTGACGGATTCGATGCGCCGCGCCATCGACGAAACCGAGCGGCGGCGGGCCAAGCAGATCGCCTTCAACCAGGAACACGGCATCACGCCGCGCGGCGTGGTGAAGCGCATCCGCGACATTATCGACGGCGTGTACAACGTCGACGACGCTCGCGCCGAACTGAAGGAACAGCAAACGCGCGCGAAGTTCGAGGACATGTCCGAGAAGCAGCTCGCCAAGGAACTCAAGCGCCTCGAAAAGCAGATGATGGAGCACGCGAAGAATCTCGAATTCGAGAAGGCCGCGCAAACGCGCGACCAGCTTGCGTTGCTGCGCCAGCGTGTGTTCGGGGCGAATGTCGGCGATCACGTGTCGGGCGCCGAGTAAAAAACGAAACCCGCTACAGAAAAGGCCGCGGCACTGCGCCGCGCCTTCCGCTTTTTTCCGTTTCCTTCGCGGGCGAGGACGCCCAACTTCGCCTCGTCCGGTCACTCCCTTTCCTTAAGGCTCCCTTAAGACCCTGCTCCCATAAGGCTTTGGGTTCGTTCGGATTTGTTCCAACAGACGAACGATGATAAACTCGACCAATATTGAGAATGGTTCGCATTAACGTTCGTAGCTGCGATGCCGGGTTGCGATGAATGAATGCGATCTGCTTGGGTTGTCGCCCGACGCGCTGTTCCAATGGATCGAATCGAGTCTGATAAAAACAAGGAGTGGTAATGCGGATTTCTTCATTTGTTCGTGGCGGCGTCGCAGCGGCGGCCGTGATGGCGGCTCTGTCGGCAACGGCAGCCGAGTACCCGATCGGCAAGCAGCAGATCCAGGGCGGCATGGAAATTGGCGCGGTGTATTTGCAGCCGATCACGATGGAACCCGAAGGCATGATGCGCAAGGCGTCGGAATCGGACATCCATCTGGAAGCGGACATCCACGCAATCAAGAACAATCCGACCGGTTTTGCCGAAGGCGACTGGATGCCCTATCTGCAAGTGCGTTATGAACTGACGAAGGCCGGTTCGAAAGACGCGCAAAAGGGCGATCTGATGCCGATGGTCGCCAACGACGGCCCGCACTACGGCGACAACGTCAAGCTGCAAGGCCCCGGCAAATATCACCTGAAGCTGATCGTCGAAGCGCCGATGCAAATGGGCCACATGGCATTTGGCCGCCACGTCGACAAGGAAACCGGCGTGGGTCCGTGGTTCAAGCCGTTCGCGCTGGAATACGACTTCACGTTCGCCGGCATCGGCAAGAAAGGCGGTTACTGATCGCCATGTTCGTCGCGGCGTGCCACGCAACAGGCTGCGGGCGACGCGCGACGAGTGAGTGAATGCAGCAGGCGGCGCGCGGCCCTTGTGTCTCGCGCCGCGTTTTCCGAAAAAAGCCCATGAGAATCAACCGAAAGATCGCAGTCCTCGTGTCGTCCATCTTGCTGGCGAGCGCAGCGCATGCCGCCGATCTGCCGACCTTCAAGCTGGAAATGAACGACGGCAAGCTCAATCCGGCGCGCATCGAAGTGCCGGCGCGGCAGCGTATCAAGATTGAGGTGCGCAATACCGGCAAGGGCGCGGCCGAGTTCGAGAGCGTCCAGTTGCGCAAGGAAAAAGTGTTGGCGCCGGGCGCGGATTCGTTTGTCGTGATCGCGCCGCTCGATCCGGGCGAGTACAAGTTTTTTGACGATTTCCACCAGCAGGCGCAGGGCGTGATCGTCGCGAAGTAGCCGTGGATGGAAGAACGCGGGCTTCCGACAGCCGGCGTTCGCTCCACCACTAGCAGAAAGAGCAGAAGGGAGAGCTTGATGGGTCAGATTCTATTCGTCGTGTGGCGGGAAAGTGTCGAGGCGTTGCTTGTCGTCGGCATCCTGTACGCGTGGTTGAAAAATGGCGACGACGACGCGCGCCGCGGCTTGCCGTACCTGTGGGGCGGCGTCGCTGCCGGCCTGATCGCGGCGGTCGCGCTCGGCGCGGCGCTGGTCGGCTTCACCGAAGTGCTCTCCGGCGACGCGCAGGACTATTTCCAGACCGCGATGGTGCTGATCGCCTGCGTGCTGATCGTGCAGATGGTCTTGTGGATGAAGCAGCACGGCCGCTCGCTCAAACGCGACATGGAACAGTCGCTGCAAAAAAGTCAGCGCGACTCGAACTGGTGGGGCGTCGCGCTGCTGGTCGCGCTGGCGATCGCGCGCGAAGGCAGCGAGACGGTCATCTTCCTGTACGGCCTGGGCTTCGGCCAGTCCGGTCACGTGGACAGCAGCCAGATGCTTGCGGTCGTGATCGGCCTCGCGCTCGCCTTCCTCACGTTCTACGTGCTGCAACTGGGCGGCAAGTTCTTCTCGTGGCGGCTCTTTTTCCGCATCACGGAAATCATGCTGCTGTTCCTCGGCGCGGGCCTGTTCCAGACGGGCGTCGACAAACTGATCGACAAGGAATTCCTGCCGACCATCGTCGACCAGGTGTGGAACACCTCGGGCATTCTCGACGATTCGAGCACCTTCGGCTCGCTGGTCGCGACGCTCACCGGTTACCGCGCACATCCGGCGCTGATGAATCTGATGGCCTACGCGGTCTACTGGGCGGTCGTCTATCTGCTGGTGCGCCGTGCCAACCGTAAGCCGACGCGGCAAGCCGCAGGGCGTGCGGCATGAGTACAGTCATGACCCGTCCGGGGCGGCTCGCCGCGGCGGGGCAGTGGATGCAGCGTCACGGCGCCGTGATCCGCGGCATCCAGTGGATCGTGGTGGCGGTGTATGCGTTGCTGATCATCGTGCCCGCGGTGTTGCCGCTGCCGGACGACAGCGCGCACTTGTGGAACAACCTGACGCTTGCCGCGCAGTTCGTGTTCTGGGGCATCTGGTGGCCGTTCGTGCTGCTCTCGATGGTGATGCTCGGCCGCGTCTGGTGCGGCGTGCTCTGTCCCGAAGGCGCGCTCGCGGAATTCGCCAGCAAGCACGGTCGCGGCAAGGCCATTCCGCACTGGATGCGCTGGGGCGGCTGGCCGTTCGTCGCGTTCGGCATCACGACCATCTATGGTCAGATGGTGAGCGTCTACCAGTATCCGAAAGCGGTGCTGCTGGTGCTCGGCGGCTCGACCCTGGCCGCTATCGTGATCGGCTTGCTTTATGGGCGGGAGAAGCGCGTCTGGTGCAAGTACCTGTGCCCCGTGAACGGGGTTTTTTCGCTTCTGGCGCGCCTCGCGCCGTTCCACTACAAAGTCGACGAAGACGCGTGGCGCCGCTCGTACAAGAACGGCGAGCACGGGCATCGCGTGATTCCGATCAACTGCGCGCCGCTCGTGCCGTTGCGCAATATGAAGGGCGCCTCCGACTGCCACATGTGCGGCCGTTGCAGCGGCCACCGCGACGCGATTGCGTTGACGTGGCGCGCACCTTCGTCGGAAGTCGTGCAACTCGGCGACAAGCAAGCGAACGCGTGGGATACCGCGCTGATCCTGTACGGCCTGCTCGGCATCGCGATCGGCGCGTTCCACTGGAGCGCTTCGCGCTGGTTCGTCGACCTCAAGATGTTCTTTGCCACCTGGCTTGTCGATCACGACATCACGTGGCCGCTCGACACCAACGCGCCGTGGTTCCTGTTCACGCATTATCCGGAACAGAACGACGTGTTCTCGTGGCTCGACGGCACGATGGTGATCGGCTACATCCTCGCGACGGCGCTCGTGTACGGCACCGCGCTGCTCGTCCTGCTGATGGGCGCGACGCGGATGCTCGGGCGCTTCAGCAGCGTGCGTCTGCATCATCTGACGCAAGGGCTGATTCCGATTGCGGGCGCCGGCGTGTTCCTCGGCTTGTCGGCGACCACGCTGTCGCTGTTGCGGGCCGAGCATGTGCCGTTGTGGTGGGCGTCGGACGTGCGCATCACGATTCTGGCGATCGCCAATCTGTGGAGCGCATGGCTCGCGTGGCTCGTCACGCGGCGCTACAGCGAGCGCTTCGTGCAGCGCGGCCTCGCGATGATCTGGTTCGCGGCTGCTCTCGCCGTGGTCGACAGCGCGTGGTGGCTGATGTTCTGGGGCTGGGCCTCGAAGTAGGGCGGCCTGATCGGGCGGCCTGATCGGGCGGCCTGCAAAGACATCGCCTGACGCCGGCAAATTCGAGTCAGCAAAAACAGAAGCCGTGGAGATGACATCATCTCCACGGCTTTTTCTTTCAACATGACGGCACACGCGTTTCGTGTCCGCATGGGCGGGAACCAAAAAAGCGGCCTGGCTGGCTGCGACGGCTGGCTTGGTGTCTGCACGAAGGGGTCTAGTTCTCACGTGCAAGCCGTCGTGGCTGGCTACTGCCGAACACCTCTCAAAGGAGGTGGTCCCCACAATACCCGGTACTGAAATTCCGTTCGTCCTACTTGGTCAGAATCAGCTTGCCCAAACGCGTGGCGCGCAATTGGTACGTCTCGCCGTTATGCACGATGCTGATGTGGCTATGTCCTTGCAGCAAAACCTCGCTGCGCACCACGCGTTCCGCCCGTTCGGCTGTCTCGCTCGACCCGTTCGTACGGCCTGTGGCCGGTTTGGCGGCGGCCGTTGCTGTTGACGCCGCTTTCGGACGGCTGGTCAACGCGGCGGATGGGCGGCGCAGGCTGAGCGTGGAGGGGCGCGTGGTATCGGTCATTCGGTTCGTGTTGTTGCTTGATTCGATGGATGAATTCTAAATGATAACCATTCCTATTTACAAGGGGCGAAAATTCATTGGATCTGGTTTTCGATAGATAAGGCTAACGGAAGAGAGAAGGCGCGAGGAAGACGGCGAAGGCCGCGCGTTGCACGCCGCCTCCGCCACGCGGCGCCCAATGCCATCGAGCGCACGCGCGTCGAGCGGCTGGCACGGCAGCACGGCTGCGGACGTGTCAGTGCAAGGAACCCGGTTCCTGCTTGGTCGTGACGTACTGACGGATCAGCCTGACTGTATCGATGTCGTTCTCGCGATACGCGGACTTCACGATCTCCTGTGTCTGCACGGCGTCCTGATCGTCGGAGACGGGCAGCGTGGTCGCGTACTCGAAGCGCAGAAACAGTTGCAGTTCGTCCGGCTGCTCGATGGTCATGGTCAGCGAGCCGCCGACGTAGTCCGCGGTCGGCAGGATGTCGTAGCGCACGCTCTGACTTTCCTGCAATGTGACACGGTCGCGCACCGTGGCCTGGCCGTAATGCAGCTCGCGTTCGAGCGTATTGCCCTCGCGCGAGAGAATCGTGCAACTGTCGAGTCCGATCACGAATAGTTGCGGCTGTTCGGCACGCAAAACGAGCCCTTCCCACAATTGCTCGCGGGTCATGGAATCGACAAGCGGATTCAACGGGTCGTTGATCTGGATAAGGTGTTCAAAATTCAAGACGACAGCTTCCTATGAAAGCGTTGCAATGACGTGGCGCAGCTTTACACAACCCGGCCATTCGCTGCTCACGCGGCAGTCAGACCCGAGCGGATCGCAATCGACCCGGTGAGGATCTTGTGAACTGGGCATGCATTGGCAATTTGCAAAAGTCGTTCCCGCTGCTCGTCGGACAGATCGCCGTGCAGCGTGATTTTGCGGTCGATGGTCGAGCCCTCTTCGCCGCTTTCGAAACTGAGCGCGACATGCACTTCCTGAAGAGGCCAGCCTTTGCGCTGCGCGTACATTTTCAGTGTCACCGACGTGCACGCGCCGAGGCTCGACAGCAGCAACGAAACCGGCGTCGGGCCGCGGTCGCCGCCGCCGAGCGATTCCGGTTCGTCGGCGAGCCACGTGTGTCTGCCGTCATCGAAATGGACCTGGTAATTCGTCGAACCGATATGGGCGGTGACGGTCGCTTCTGCCATGCGCGCTCCTGAGCCAAGGACGGAAATGGCCGTGCGCAACGGCTCGATAGCCTGATGGCTCGAAGGCGAAGGCGCGGCGGGAATTGCTATTGTGAACGAAGTCGGCGGCGTTTGTGCCGCGCGGTGGGTGCCTTTCGTGCGAGCGCCATCGCGCGTCGTGTGATGTGTGACGCGGCGGAGGAATCGCGCCGCGCCTGCTGCCCAACGCGCTCAGTGCGTGATCGAGCCCATGCGTCCGGTCTGATAGTCGACCACCGCCTGACGGATTTCGTCTTCCGTATTCATCACGAACGGGCCGTAGCGCACCACCGGTTCCTTCAGCGGCACGCCGCCAAGCAGCAGCACTTCCAGCGGCTCAGCGCCGGCCGTGAGCGTGACCGAGTCGCCGTCGTTGTTGAACACGACCATCTTGCGCGCGTCGATTTCCTGGCGCGCGTCGCCTTCGCCGTAAAAGCCTTTGCCCGACAAGCCATAGGCGAACACGCGATAGTCGGCGGGCACCGCTTGCCGGATCGTCGCGCCCGGCTGCAACGAAAAGTGCTGATACAGAATGGGCGTGCGCGTTTCGACCGCGGCCTTCACGCCAAGCGCCTCGCCGGCAATCACCTTGACGCGCACCTGGCCATCCGCAGAGGTGGCCACGGGAATCTGCGACGACGGCATTTCCTGGTAGCGCGGCGCGATCATCTTGTCGCGGCGCGGCAGGTTCACCCACAGTTGCAGGCCGTGCACGCGCCCGCCCGTGCGCACGAACGACGGGTCCGGCATTTCGCTATGCACGACGCCCGCGCCCGCGGTCATCCATTGCACGTCGCCGGCATGCAGGGTGCCGGAGTGGCCCGCTGAATCCTTATGGCCGAACTGGCCTTCGAGCACATATGTGAC
Organism: Paraburkholderia sp. MPAMCS5; assembly: GCF_036016995.1. NCBI lineage: Bacteria > Pseudomonadati > Pseudomonadota > Betaproteobacteria > Burkholderiales > Burkholderiaceae > Paraburkholderia > Paraburkholderia sp. MPAMCS5. The sequence continues at coordinate 187,202 of NZ_JAYXBK010000009.1, read as the reverse complement.
GGTTTCGAAGCCGCGATGCGGATGGTCGGGCGCGCCCTTGGCTTCGCCCGGCGCGTAGTCGACCGGTCCCATTTCGTCCAGCAGGAGGAACGGGTCGAAATCCATCAGCATGCGTGTGGGAAAGGGGCGGTGGACGATAAAGCCGCCGCCCTCGGTCGTGCGAACGGCGGGATACGTGCGTTCGATGGTGCGTGTCGCGGTCATCAAAGTCACCTCGAAAAATGGGGAATAGCGTTATTTTTGAAACATGAGGCTATTATAGGGACCGTTTTTATGGGTGCCAGCCGCCGTCACGCAATGGATTGTTCTATTACTGGAACGATGAGATGAAGATCGATTCACACAATCTGAATGACCTGATGTACTTCTCGCAGGTCGTCGAGCATGGAGGATTTTCCGCCGCCGAACGTGTGCTGGGGATTTCCAAATCGCGTCTGTCGCGCCGCCTGACCGAGCTGGAAGCGTCGCTCGGCGTGCGCCTCTTGCAACGCTCGACACGCAAGCTGGCGCTCACCGAGGCCGGGCAACTGTTCTACCAGCATTGCCAGGCGATGCTCAGCGAGGCGCAGGCGGCCGTCAACGTCGTGCAGCAACTGCGCTCGTCGCCGCGCGGCACGGTACGCGTGAGCGTGCCGGTCACGATTTCGCAGACCATTCTGTCGACGATCCTGCCGGAATTCATGCATCGCTATCCCGAAGTGAAAGTGGTGATGCGTGTGACGAATCGCGTGGTCGATCTGTTCGAAGATTCGATCGACGTCGCGTTGCGCGTGCGTTCCGATCCGCCGGAAAACGCCAATATCGTCGTGCGCCCGCTGTGGCGCACGCAGCAGATGCTGGTCGGTGCGCCGAGCCTGTTGCAGCAGAACGCGCCGCCGTTGCAGCCGAACGATCTCGCGCGTTTCGAAACCCTCGACGTGCCGACGAGCGACGGCCGCCACGTCTACAACCTGATCGCGCCCGACGGCACGCGTCACGCGCACGAACACGAGCCGCGCCTCGTGACCGCCGATCTTCTGACGATTCGCGAAGCCGTGCTGGCCGGCGTGGGCATCGCCGCCTTGCCGGAGATGATGTACGGCGCGTCGCTGCGCGCGGGGCAACTGTCGCCGGTCATGCCGGGCTGGACTTTTCCGATGCCGCAGTTGTATGCGGTCTTCGTGTCGCGTCAGGGCATGGTGCCGGCCGTGCGTGCTTTTGTCGATTATCTGGTCGAGATGCTCGATCCCGACGAAGGCAAGCACATCATGGGCGAATGCCCCGCGGCCAGCCCACCGGCCGCTTCGCGTGCGCAGGCGACCATTGCGTCGTAACAGATTGCGCGCCGCGCGGCATCGCTTTTAGCATTGAAGCGTGGCCTGTCATGAGTACTTTCAATGACCGTTTGCTTGAATGCGACGGCTCATAGGGCTATATTGAAATCCCTTCGCTAAGGAGTCTCTTATGCGAAAACTCATGGCCGCTATCATAGCGAGCCTGATAGGGCTGACAGCGCTGTCCGTGTCGAGCACGGCTGTCGCATGCGGTGATTCGAGCCAGCAGTCTTCGACCGATGGTAAATGAACCCGCCGCCCGAAGGCGCCGAGCGCGCACAAAAAAAGGCCTTCATCTGACGATGAAGGCCTTTTACTTTTCAGCCCTTGTTTCAAGGGGTTTTCGAAAAATCCCGTTCACTTGCCTTTCGGTTGCGTGACGAAACCGATCTTCGTGAGGCCGCCCGCCTGCGCCGCCGACATCACTTGCGCGACCTTTTCATAAGGCACTTTACGGTCTGCATCCAGATGCAATTCCGGCTGCGGATTCATTTGCGCGGCCTCTGCAATTTTCACGCTCAATTCGGCTTCGTTGACCTGCTTGTCGTTCCAAAGCACGTTGCCGTTGGCATCGACTGCGACCGTGACTTGCGCGGGCTTGCTGTCTTCCTTTTGACTGCTCGCATGCGGCAGATCGATTTTCACCGCGTGACGGATCACCGGAATCGTCACCATGAAAACGATCAGGAGAACCAACATCACGTCGACGAGCGGCGTCATGTTGATTTCGTTCATCAGGCCGTCGTCATCGTCGCCGGCGAAGGGGCTCATTGCCATCTGTGTGCCTCGTCGTTCAGTTGGCGCTTCAGTTGGCGCGAGTGGCGAGACGCAGGCCGTCGCCGCGTTTGGACGACGACAGGCGCGCGCCCGTCACGAAGAAGGCGTGCAAGCCGTGCGCGAAGCGGCTCAGCTTGGCGACGATCGACTTGTTCGCGCGCGTCAGCGCGTTGTAGCCGAGCACGGCCGGAATCGCGACGAAGAGACCGAACGCGGTCATGATCAGCGCTTCGCCGACCGGTCCCGCCACCTGGTCGATCGACGACTGGCCGCTTGCGCCGATCGCCAGCAGCGCGTGATAGATGCCCCACACCGTGCCGAACAGACCGACGAACGGCGCCGTGCTGCCGATCGACGCGAGAATCGCGAGACCGCTCTGCATGCGCGCGACGCTTTCGTCCATCGTGTCCTTCAGGCAGCGCGTGATCCAGTCGGACACGTCCATGCGATCGTGCAGATGCGGCTGTGTCTGGTGATGATGATCGGCTGCTTCCTGGCCCGACAGCGCGAGCGCGAGGAACGGGTTGGCCTGCGGCGTCGACGAGCCGGCGCCCAGCTTCTTCACGCCGTCGGCGAGATCGTCCGAATGCCAGAACGCCTGTTCGGCGTTCTTCGTGAGGCGGTTCAGACGCATCACGTTCCATCCCTTGATGACGATCACGCTCCACGACATCACCGACATCACCAGCAACGCGAGCGCGATGCCGCGCGTGACGAAATCCCCTTGCGCCCACACATGCGCCAATCCGTAGTTTTGCATTGCAATTCCTTTTTTTCGAAATTCGCTTCAATCTTCGAGATTGAAGTTGTAAGGCTGGGTATAGGCGGCTCGGACCGGCTGGCCGTCCTCCAGATAGGGCTTGCACGCGCTCGCATGCGCGGCGGCGAGCGCGGCGTCGTCCAGACGCGAAAAGCCGCTGCTTTTCTTCAATTCGATGTTTTCTAGCTTGCCGGTGAGGCCAACCACGAACTTCACATACGCGGTGCCTGTTTCGCCGCGCCGCCTGGAAAGCGCCGGATAGTCCGGCTTGGCAATATTGCAGTCGAGGTGCGAGACGTTCTTCGGCGCGGTGATTTCCATCGTTTGACGGCCGATCGCGGGCGCGGCGGGCGTTGCCGGCGCAACCGCAGCGGCAGGCGCGGGCGGCGTCGGCGCCGCGGCGGCTACGGGCGACGGCGCGGGCGCTTCGTGCAATGGCGTGAGCGTCGGCTTAGGCGTCGGCTTAAGCGTCGGCCTGGGCTGCACCTTGGGCTTGCTGCGAACCGGCGGCGCGGGCGTGGGCGGCGGCGCGATCGACTGCATCGCGACCGGCGCGGCGGCGGGCGCGGGCGGCAGCAGTTGCGCGGTCATGACGTGCGATTCCAGCGCGGGCTGAACGGGTTCGTGATGCGCCGGGACGATCACGGCAAGCAATGCAATGTGAACCACCGCGACCATGGCGGTCGCGCTCAGGACGCGGGGATTCATTCGGGAGGATGAAGCCGGTGCGGCACCGGCGGAAACGGTATGCGAGGCCTGCATGTTAGCGTGGCGGCGCGCTGTCGATGCAGCGCGTCTGGCAAGACTTCGTCATGTTCGAAAGATCAGCAGCGAAATGAACAAGGTGGTCACGAAACCAATCAGCAATTCCATCTCGAACTCCATTGACGGGTGAGCGGGTAGCTGGCTGGTACGGGTACTGGCTTGCTGACGGCAGTGGGATAACAACGCTGGAAACAGGTGCAGCAGTGAAGGGTGCAGCAGCGACAAACGGCGACAAACGGCGACAAACGGCGACAAACGGCGACAAACGGCGACAAACGGCGACAAACGGCAAGGCAGAAGCGGCGCGGGCGCCGAAACGAGCGCTGCGCCAGGCCCGGATAAACCGGTTCAGGCCGCCTTGCGTTCGTAGAACGTCAGCGGCACGGCTTGCTGATGATGCTCGAAGCCGCAGCGGCTCGCGCATACGCCGCTTTGCATCATGACGTCGCGCACGGAATCCGCGCACTTGCCGCAGCAGGAAGCCACGCCGAGTTCGAATTGCAGCTCGTCGAACGAATCGACGCCTTCTGCGATCGAGGCACGGATCTTTCGGTCAGAAACGGACTTGCAGACACAGACAATCATGGCGGGCGTCACAGCTAACGTTAATGCGAATTATTATCATTATGTTTGAGGCGTTTGGCAAGCGTCGGAGGGGCTTTTTTGTAACAAAACCAGACTCTTAGAAGGGTTTCGGCGGCGAGGCGAAGCAGTGCGCGTCCGCCCGGCGTGCCGCGCAATGCGTTCGATCTGAATGAAAAGCGCGCGGGCGGGACGCGAAAAACTGCGCCAGAAGCGGCCTTCAGGCCGGCTGGGAAGCCAATGCCGCCGTCCGACGGGAGGGAATCGCGACGTGCTCGACATCGGCGTCGATATGCAGCAGCGTCGCGACGAGTTGCCGCAGATGTGTGCCGTCGCCGGTGGAATAGAAACGGGGCAGCGCGGCGCCCGCCGTGTTCGGCGCGGCGCGCAGGCCGTGCTGCTCCAGCACGCGCTCCAGCTGGCGGGCAATGGCGACGCTCGTGTCGATCAGCGCCAGCCGGTCGCCGACAATGTCGCGAATCGCCGCGTCGAGGAACGGATAGTGAGTGCAGCCGAGCACCAGCGTGTCGGCGCCCGCATCGAGCATCGGCTGAAGATAGTCGCGCAGGCGGGCCCGTAGTTCGGCCGAACCGACGTCGCAGCGCTCCACGGCCTGCACGAGCCCGTGGCCGGGCTGGCACAGAAAGCGGCAATCGGCGGCGTAGCGTTCGAGGAGCGCCTGAAAGCGTGCGCTGCGCAACGTGACCTGCGTGGCCAGCACGCCGGCGACACGGGTTTTCGATTGCAGCGCGGCGGGTTTGATGCCCGGCTCGACGCCGACGAGCGGAATCGGCAGCTTTTCGCGAACCAGCGCAATGGATTGCGCCGTCGCCGTATTGCAAGCGACCACGAGCGCCTTCGCGCCCTGTTTGACGAGCCACTCGCCGATGGCCAGCGTGCGGTCGGCGATGAAGTCGTCGTCACGCTCGCCATAGGGCGCGTAGAGCGAGTCGGCGACATACAGCAGCGCCTCGCCGGGCAATTGCGCCCGAACCGCCCGCAGCACCGACAAGCCGCCCAGACCCGAATCGAAAATGCCGACCGGCGCGCGCGAATCCGCCTTCGGCGAGGCGATTGACGCATTCGAAGACGATAATTCTGCGGACATAAGCGATCAGACGCGCGCGAGGCGGCGCTCAGACAAATCGTGGGAAAGGCAAGCGCGCCAGTATATCGCCCGCGCGGCGCATGCGCCGTTGCGCGGACCTGGCGTGCAATTCAACGATGCGGCCGTTCAGGACTCTACGGAGCCCATGGCGGTTTGCTGGTAATTCTGAATGCCGACCTTGTCGATCAGATCGAGTTGGGTTTCGAGCCAGTCGATATGCTCTTCGGTGTCGTCGAGAATCTTCACGAAGATTTCGCGCGAGATGAAATCGCGAACCGATTCGCAATATGCAATGGCTTCCTTGCAAGTGCTTTGCGAAATCTGTTCGAGTTTCAGATCGCATTCGAGAATTTCTTTGGTTTCCTCGCCGATCAGCAGCTTGTGCAGATCTTGCAGGTTCGGCAGGCCGTCGAGCATGAAAACCCGTTCGATCAGCCAGTCGGCATGTTTCATTTCGCCGATCGACTCGTCGTATTCATGCTTGCCGAGTTTATCGAGGCCCCAATGCTTGTACATCCGCGCGTGCAGGAAGTACTGGTTGATCGCGGTCAGTTCGTTTTTCAACTGCGCGTTGAGGTACTCGATAACTTTCTTGTCGCCTTGCATGATCTTTCCTTTCTGGGGGACTTCGATTTTCAACAACAATAAACGCCGTGCCTGAAAAAGCCAAGAGAACGGAACATCTTTCGGAGCCTTTCCCGGCGATGTTCGCGGCGCGTGGCCGGTCATGAAAAAAGCCGGGACCGTGGTCCCGGCTTCTCACTTCACGCGAAACGCGTGAGCGGCGAATCAGGCGGTTGCGACCGGAATCTTGCCGATCTTCGCTTGCCATTCCTTCGGGCCGGTCTGGTGGACCGAGGTGCCGGTCGAATCGACTGCGACTGTCACCGGCATGTCCTGTACGTCGAACTCGTAGATCGCTTCCATGCCGAGGTCTTCGAATGCGAGCACCTTCGCGCTGCGAATCGCTTTCGACACGAGGTACGCCGCGCCGCCCACGGCCATCAGATACGCGGCCTTGTGCTTCTTGATCGCCTCGATCGCGACCGGGCCGCGCTCGGCCTTGCCGATCATCGAAATGAGGCCTGTTTGCGCGAGCATGGTCTCGGTGAACTTGTCCATGCGCGTGGCGGTGGTCGGGCCCGCCGGGCCGACGGCTTCGTCGCGCACCGGATCGACCGGGCCGACGTAGTAGATCACGCGGTTCGTGAAGTCGACCGGGAGCTTTTCGCCCTTCGCCAGCATGTCGGCGATGCGCTTATGCGCGGCGTCGCGGCCCGTCAACATCTTGCCCGACAGGAGCAGCGTCTGGCCCGGCTTCCACGCGGCGACTTCTGCCGGCGTCAGCGTGTTCAGATCGACGCGTTTGCTGGTTTCCGTGTTCGGTTCCCATTGCACTTTCGGCCATGCGTCGAGCGACGGCGCCTCGAGCTTCGCGACGCCCGAGCCGTCGAGCGTGAAGTGCGCGTGACGCGTGGCCGCGCAGTTCGGGATGATCGCGATCGGCTTGGACGCGGCGTGCGTCGGCGCGGCCATGATCTTCACGTCGAGCACGGTGGCGAGGCCGCCCAGACCCTGTGCGCCGATGCCGAGCGCATTGACCTTCTCGTGCAGTTCGACGCGCAGTTCCTCGATCCAGTCTTTAGGGCCGCGTGCGATCACGTCCTGAATGTCGATCGGGTCCATCAGCGATTCCTTGGCCATGACCATCGCCTTCTCAGCCGTGCCGCCGATGCCGATGCCGAGCATGCCCGGCGGGCACCAGCCCGCGCCCATGGTCGGCACGGTCTTCAGAATCCAGTCGACGATCGAGTCCGACGGGTTGAGCATGGCGAACTTCGACTTGTTTTCCGAGCCGCCGCCCTTGGCCGCGACCTGCACGTCAACCTTGTCGCCCGGCACGATCTCGTAGTGGATCACGGCCGGCGTGTTGTCCTTCGTATTCTTGCGGCCGCCTTCGGGCGGGCTCACGATCGACGCGCGCAGCACGTTGTCCGGGTTCAGATAACCGCGGCGCACGCCTTCGTTGATCATGTCGGTGACGCCCATCGTCGCGCCGTCCCAACGCACGTCCATGCCGATCTTCACGAATACCGTGACGATGCCCGTGTCCTGGCAGATCGGACGCTTGCCCTCGGCGCACATGCGGCTGTTCGTGAGAATCTGCGCGATGGCATCTTTCGCGGCCGGGCTCTGTTCGAGTTCGTACGCGCGGCCCAAGGCCTGGATGTAATCGAGCGGATGGTAATAGCTGATGTACTGAAGCGAATCAGCAATGCTCTGAATCAGATCTTCCTGTTTGATGACGGTCATGGCTAAGCTCGGTGGGGACAGTGGCGCTTCTTTCTGTTCGCAGGCTATGCGGTCAGTCGTGCGCTTTCAGGGGAGTGGAACCGCTGGAACCCAGCGGACGCAAATCCGCGGGTTCCTGAAAATGGCTGGGATGCGTGTGCGTGGTCAGACGGTCGACAAAGGCCATAACGAGCGCCGAGACGAGGAACGCCACGTGAATGATGACCTGCCACATGATGGTGTGGGTCGTGTTCTGGTCGGGGCTGATAAACGTTTTCAGCAGATGGATCGACGAGATGCTGATGAGCGCCATGGAGAGCTTCACTTTCAGCACGCCGGCGTTCACATGGTCGAGCCACTCCGGTTCGTCCGGATGGCCTTCCACGCCGAGACGCGACACGAAGGTTTCATACCCGCCGATGATCACCATGATCAGCAGGTTCGAGATCATGACCACGTCGATCAGGCCGAGCACGACCAGCATGATGCTGGTTTCGTCGAGCGTCATGGACGCCGTGACCAGATGCCAGACTTCCTTCAGGAACAGCACCACGTACACGCCTTGAGCGACGATCAACCCCAGATAGAGCGGCACCTGGAGCCAGCGGCTCATGAAGATGACGACAGGCAGCGGGCGCATGGGTCGGCGTTGACGCGCGGAGTCGGGTCGCAAAGCGGACATGGGCAGAGTCGGATTGAACGCAGGTGACGGATCGTGGACCAAACGCGCCGGCCCGCGTGCGATTCACGCGCGCGGGCCGGGCACGCAAAGCGAGGCGCGGGCGGCGCGGCGCAGGCGGGAAGCCCCGGCCGGCAACCCTTGTGTCAGGCGCGCTATTGTACAGCGTCGGCCGGATTTGCTGCGGCGCGGCGGGCACGCTCGCCGGGAAGCGCGACGGCGTGGCGGCTAATGAGAAAAGAGCCGGGAAAAAAAGCGAGAAACAAGGCGGAGCGATTCCAATGGAATCCAGGCGGCTAGTTCAGTTAGCATTGTATTAGGTACGCAATGCACGATAAGTGCGTCGTACGAATGACATAAGGGTTTTTGCGGGGCATACGCTTGCGGCTCGCGTAAGTGGCCGGTAAGTTGCACCGCTTAAGGTTGAGCACGAGCGCGGACGTCGCCTCGCCTGCATTCATGTCGCGTTGCCACACGCATGCAGGCATAGGCAAAGGGCCGCGGCGCGGCGGCTGATTGCGGCTTGGGTGGGCGCGGCGCGAGGGCGGGAGACAGCGCGCCGTCAGTCGGGTTCCGATTGCGGCGTCTACAAGACAGGGCGCGCCAGAAGGTGCGCCGGCACAGGTTTTACGTTTTTCATCTTCACCAAGGGGTTGTCGATGTCTGCGATTGAATCGGTTCTTCAGGAACACCGTGTTTTCCCGCCCTCCGCTGAAGCAGCGGCCGGCGCCACGATCTCCGGCATGGACGCCTACCATGCGCTCGCCGCCGAGGCGGAACGCGACTATGAGGGCTTTTGGGGCCGCCTCGCTCGCGAAACGTTAAGCTGGAACAAGCCTTTCACCAAGGTGCTCGACGAATTGAACGCGCCGTTCTACACGTGGTACGAAGATGGCCTGCTGAATGCGTCGTACAACAGCATCGACCGTCATGTGGAAGCGGGCAACGGTGAGCGCGTCGCGATTATTTTCGAAGCCGACGACGGCAGTGTCACTCACGTCACCTATCAGGATCTGCTGCAACGCGTGTCGCGCTTTGCGAATGCGCTGAAAAAGCGCGGCGTGAAGAAAGGCGATCGCGTCGTGATCTATATGCCGATGTCGATCGAAGGCGTTGTCGCGATGCAGGCGTGCGCGCGGATCGGCGCGACGCATTCGGTGGTGTTCGGCGGCTTTTCGTCGAAGTCGCTCAACGAGCGCCTCGTGGATGTGGGCGCGGTCGCGCTCGTCACTTCGGATGAACAGATGCGCGGCGGCAAGGCCTTGCCGCTGAAGAACATCGCCGACGAAGCGCTCGCCATGGGCGGCTGCGAGGCGGTGAAGAGCGTGATCGTCTATCGGCGCACCGGCGGCAAGGTTGCCTGGAACGAAGGCCGCGACCTGTGGATGCACGAGCTTACGCAAGCCGAATCCGATCAATGCGCGCCCGAGTGGGTCGGTGCGGAGCATCCGCTTTTCATCCTCTACACGTCCGGTTCGACGGGCAAGCCGAAGGGCGTTCAGCACAGCACCGGCGGCTATCTGCTGTGGGCCGCGCAGACCATGAAATGGACCTTCGACTGGAAACAGAACGATGTGTTCTGGTGTACGGCCGACATCGGCTGGGTCACGGGCCATACCTACATCACATATGGTCCGCTCACGCTCGGCGGCACCCAGGTCGTGTTCGAAGGCGTGCCCACTTATCCGAACGCCGGCCGCTTCTGGGACATGATCGCGAAGCACAAGGTGTCGATCTTCTACACGGCGCCGACCGCGATCCGCTCGCTGATCAAGGCCGCCGAAGCGGACGGCAAAGTGCATCCGAAGAGCTACGACCTGTCGTCGCTGCGTATCATCGGCACGGTGGGCGAGCCGATCAATCCCGAGGCGTGGGTGTGGTATCACGAGAACGTCGGCGGCTCGCGTTGCCCGATTGTCGACACGTGGTGGCAAACCGAAACCGGCGGCCACATGATCACGCCGCTGCCGGGCGCGACGCCGCTCGTGCCGGGTTCGTGCACGCTGCCGCTGCCGGGAATCATGGCGGCGGTCGTCGACGAAACCGGGCAGGACGTGCCGAACGGGCAGGGCGGCATTCTTGTGGTGAAGCGGCCGTGGCCGTCCATGCTGCGCAACGTCTGGGGCGATCCGGACCGCTACAAAAAGAGCTATTTTCCCGAGGAACTCGGCGGCAAGCTGTATCTCGCCGGCGACGGCGCGGTGCGCGACAAGGAAACCGGCTACTTCACGATCATGGGCCGTATCGACGACGTGCTCAATGTGTCGGGTCACCGCCTCGGCACAATGGAAATCGAATCGGCGCTAGTGTCGAATCCGATTGTCGCGGAAGCCGCGGTGGTGGGGCGTCCCGATGCCACGACGGGCGAAGCGGTGTGCGCGTTCGTCGTGTTGAAGCGCGCGCGTCCGCAAGGCGAGGAAGCGGTGAAGCTCGCGAACGAACTGCGCAACTGGGTCGGCAAGGAAATCGGTCCGATCGCGAAGCCTAAAGACATCCGCTTCGGCGAGAATCTGCCGAAGACGCGTTCGGGCAAGATCATGCGCCGTCTGCTGCGTTCGCTCGCGAAGGGCGAGGCGATCACGCAAGATGTGTCGACGCTGGAAAATCCGGCGATTCTCGATCAGCTCGGCGAGTCGCTGTAAGCGTGCCGTTCGTGCATGACCGCTCAGGAGCCTGTCGAATGACGTGCTCCTGAGTGAAGCCTTCAACATCCTTCAATATCCTTCGATAAGCCACCGCGCGGTCAATCCCGATTGCCTGCCCGGTGGCTTTTTGATACATAGGCGCATGGCCGCGCCGCACCATTCCTCTCACGCAACGCTCAATCCCGCGCCCGAACCGCCGGTGGTGTCGGAGACGCTCGCGCGCGCGCATCGGAAGTACTGGCGTTTCAACCTCGTGTTGATCGCGGCATTGATGAGCGTCGGCTTCGCGGTGTCGTTCCTGTTGCCGCTGGTTGCGCCCGCGCTGGCGCAGATGCGTTTTGCCGGCTTCAGGTTGCCGTTTTACTTCGGCGCTCAGGGCGCGATCCTGATCTACCTCGCGTTGATCGTCGTCTACATTGTGTGGATGCAGCGCGCTGACCGTCACTTGCAACGCGCGTTCGATGCCGACGCCCATGTCGCCGCGAATTCAGGCGCGAATTCAGGCGCAGGCGTCAACCCGGCGGCAAGCCCGGCTGCCGCCGCCGATGCCAGCGTGCGCGGAACCTGAGCTGATGAAGCTCACGAACCGGTTGATCCGCTCCTACGCGTTTTACACGCTCGGTTTCCTGCTTTTTATCTACGTGATGTGGCGCATCGAGCGCACGACGGGACCGGGCATGTGGATCGGCTATGTGTTCCTGTTCGTGCCGATCGCGGTATACGCGGTGATTGGCTTGCTGTCGCGCACGTCGGATCTCGTCGAATACTACGTGGCGGGGCGGCGCGTGCCGTCCGCGTTCAACGGCATGGCGACCGCGGCCGATTGGCTCTCGGCGGCGTCGTTCATCGGCCTCGCCGGGTCGATTTACGCAACCGGCTACGACGGCCTCGCGTATCTGATGGGCTGGACGGGCGGCTATTGCCTCGTGGCATTTCTGCTCGCGCCCTACGTGCGCAAGCTCGCGCGCTACACGATTCCCGACTTTCTCGGCACACGCTTTTCGAGCAACGCGGTGCGCGGGCTCGCCGCGTTGTCCGCGATCCTGTGTTCGTTCGTCTATCTCGTCGCGCAGATCCAGGGCGTCGGTCTGATTGCGACGCGCTTCATCGGCGTCGATTTCGCCGTCGGCATTTTCTGCGGGCTCGCCGGCATTCTCGTGTGTTCGTTTCTCGGCGGCATGCGCGCGGTGACGTGGACGCAGGTCGCGCAATACATCATTCTGATCGCGGCGTTTCTGATTCCGGTCTCGATGATCGCGCACAAAGACGGCCTCGGCTGGGTGCCGCAATTGAGCTACGGCCGATTGATGGAGCGCGTGGAGGATCTCGAGAAGCAGGTGCGCGAGGCGCCGCTCGAACAGACCGTGCGCGATGATTATCGGCACCGCGCCACGCTGATGCAGCAGCGGCTCGACGCGCTGCCGCATTCGTTCGTCGAAGAAAAACTGCGGCTCACGCATGAAGTGGCCGACTTGCGCCGCCGCAATGGTCCGCTGCGCGAGATCAAGGAGCGCGAGAAGGCGCTCGAACAGTTTCCACGCGATGCCGCCGCCGCGCAGATCGTGTGGACTCAGCAACGCGATGACATGCTGATGCGCGCGGCGCCGCCGCTGCCGATGCACGAGCCGTTTCCCGCTGCAAGCGGCGACGACCGCCGCATGCACGAACTCAATTTTCTTTCGCTGCTGCTGTGCCTTTCGCTCGGGACGGCGAGTTTGCCGCACATTCTGACGCGCTATAACACGACGACCTCGGTGGCTTCCGCGCGGCGGTCCGTGGGCTGGACGCTCTTTTTTGTCGCGCTGTTTTATCTGACCGTGCCGGTGCTCGCGGTGCTGATCAAGTACGAGATATTGACGAACCTCGTCGGGCATCACTTTGCCGATTTGCCGCAATGGCTCACGCAATGGCGCAAGGTCGAGCCGAGCCTGATCAGTCTCGCGGACACCAACGGCGACGGTATCGTGCGATGGAGCGAGATTCAGATGCAGCCCGATATGGTGGTGCTCGCCGCGCCCGAGATCGCGGGGCTGCCGTACGTGATGTCGGGACTCGTCGCGGCGGGCGCGCTGGCCGCGGCGCTGTCGACCGCCGATGGTCTGCTGCTCACGATCGCCAACGCGTTGTCGCACGACGTGTATTACCACATGGTCGATCCGGGCGCGTCCAGTCAGCGGCGCGTGACCATTTCGAAGATCCTGCTGCTGGGTGTGGCGCTGTTCGCTTCGTATGTGGCGTCGCTCAATACGGGCAACATTCTGTTTCTGGTGGGCGCCGCGTTTTCACTGGCGGCATCGAGCCTCTTTCCGGTGCTCGTGCTCGGCGTGTTCTGGAAGCGCACGACGCGCTTCGGCGCGGTGGCCGGCATGCTGGCGGGGCTGCTGGTTTGCATCTACTACATCGTTTCGACGTATCCCTTCTTCGCGCAGATGACGGGCTTCGCGGGACCGCGCTGGTTCGGCATCGAGCCGATCAGCTCAGGCGTATTCGGCGTGCCGGCGGGTTTTCTGGTGACGATCGGCGTGAGTCTTTTCGACCGCAAACCGGATGCCTATACGCGGGCGCTGGTGGACTACATCCGGCATCCCTAGATCGCATTGCACGATGGGTGTGGCGCACGGCGCGAAGTTTGCTATAATTCGGCTCCCCGCGGAGAGATGGATGAGCGGTTTAAGTCGCACGCCTGGAAAGCGTGTATAGGTTAATAGCCTATCCGGGGTTCGAATCCCCGTCTCTCCGCCAGAATTCACCCAAGTGCTTGAGCAGCTTGGAAAATCCCGATAAATCAAAGGCTTCGATTCCTGCGGTCCACAACAAGTGGTACACAGAGGACTCGGAGGACATGAAAAATACACCGGGATTGGTGCGCCGAGGTGGCATCTACTATGCGCGCAAGCGCGTTCCCAAGTTGCTTGTCGCCATCCTTGGTAAGCAGGAAATCAAGCGCACTCTTGATACTAAGGATCTGAACGAGGCTCGGGCCAAGTTGCCCGCCGCGCTCGTTGAAATCCACAAAGAGCTTGCAGCCGCAACCAATGTCGCGGACGTCGTTGCTGCGCCTGTCGAAGAGGTCGGACGTGGCGTGCTTGAGCAGATTGCTCGCACGTGGTTCGAGCCACGTTGGCGTGAAACAACGGCTTCTCTCTGGAAGCCGATTCCGCCTGGAATGACGGCCAACGACGCGCTGTGCAATATCGATCCCGAACTTAGCCGCTTGCTGCCACCCGACGAAGAGACGTTTGGCACTTACTTGCATGAGGCACGGCGACTGCTCGCGACGGCTGGATATTCGGAGCCGGCCGGAAGTGCTGTCGAGGCGCTAGCGCAGTACTTGGTCCGTGGCGAGGTAGAGTGCTTAAAGGCATCGCGTCGCTTCATCGTTGACGGTCAGCTTTTCAGCGTCATCGAAGACCCACTGTATCGGCCCGTAGGCGGCTCGGCTGAGAGCGTTGCGTCCTCCGATGCCTTGAAGGCCCAAGTCGGCGTAACGGTCGATCAGGCGATCGAGAAATTTACGAACGACTCGCAGCGTGCGAACCTTAGCCGCAAGAACATCAAGGGCTATGAACCCGGGTTCAAAATACTGCGCGAGGTAGCTGGCGGTAGCTGCCCGTTGGGCGCTGTGACGCGGGAGCACGCGCGTCGAGTGTTGGACGTACTGGCACACTTGCCAGCTAACGCAACGAAGCGATTCTCCGGCATGACTCTGCTGGAAGCTGCGGACCACGCGAAGCGGAACGGGGTGCCCCCAATCTCGGCAAAGACTGCCGAGAACATTCTCTTCAACTTCTCAAGTTTCTTTCGGTGGGCTGTGCGAGAGCACGTCATCGAGCGTTCCCCGGCCGACGGCCTGAAGCCTGCGCAGCAAAAGCGTAGCAAGGACGAGGGCCGCCAACCGTTCGGCGACGTGGACCTTGTGAAGCTCTTCTCGGCAGACCTTTATCGCACGCCGTACCGGCAGGTCGATCGGACGCAGTTGGGCCGCTACTGGGTGCCGCTGCTCGCGCTGTATCACGGCGCGCGGATGAACGAACTGTGTCAGCTCGAAGTGGCCGACGTTCGCGAAACGGATGGCATCCCGTTCATCCGCATCACGGAGGAGAGTGAAGCCGGCGAAGACAAAAAGGTGAAGACGCGCAACGCTGAGCGTGAAGTGCCCGTGCACCCGATGCTGCTGCGGCTTGGCTTTCTTGATTACGCCGACGGTATTCGGCGGACGGGGCAGCAGCGCCTGTTCCCGGACCTGACCCGTGCAGCGACGGGTTACTTCTCCGACAACTTTTCTAAGTGGTTCGGCCGTTTCAAGAAGCAACGAGGGGTGACCGATAGCCGGCTGAACTTCCACTCGTTCCGGCATGGCTTCAACGACGCAACCCGCGTCGTCGATATTCCCGATGCCATCGTGAAGGAACTGTGCGGGTGGTCCAAGGGCGACTCGATGCGTGAGCACTATGGCACCGGTCATGCGCTGAGTCGTAAGGCCGATGAACTCGCCAAGGTACGGTTTCCGGCCGTTGAAGCAATTCTGCCTCTACAGGGGGTAAACGAAGAACGCGATGATGGATAGATCGAGAACATGGCAACACGTCGGCTGAACGAGAATGGCGTACTCATCCGCACGCGCACCCGTGCTCCATATCGGCTGCCTCGCTTTGATGGCGATGCCGAGCTTGCTGTCGAAGCTGCATGCCTCGATCGATTGGAGTTCACGCGCGAGTACCTCCTGCAATCCCTACCGCACGACTATGAAGGGCCAATCGAATTAGCCCTTGAGATTGGGCGGGCTCACCAATCGGCGGTAGCGCTCACACCGTTGGACGCACGCTGCCTCGCGTTTGCTCCATGGTCGGAGGGGCGGGGAGAGGGCGGCATCAAGCTCACGCTTGGGAGCACGGTGGCAGGAAGACGATGGCTGATCGAATTGTCGGTCGAGTTCCGTAACGCGCATGCGGTGCGTGCCGGCGGTGTCGGGACGGATGCGAGACCGCCCGTCCGACTAAAACTTAGGACCGCCATGAGCCCAGCGCGCTTGGTTGCCCATGCACAGAGCCGTGGCGTCTCTCCGACCTGTACAGACTGGCGAGAACTGCTGACATCGGACGCAGAGACCTATCGTGCGATTGCCGATACATCTGTCAGCGGGACTCATGACAACCTGCGGCCGACACAGTTTTTGCAACCGGTTGCACTGTACGGCATGATCGGCGAGACGGAGCGGTTCCTCACCGCCATCGATGCGCTGATCGAGCACGTCATTGGTGTCGAGATGCGACATGAGCGTCCTGCGCATGGCGCGTGGCTGGCATCGTCGCGGCCGTGGTCAATAAGGCAGGCTGAGGCATACTGGGAGTTCGGACACCTCGATGCTATCGAATATGTCCGTCACCTTCGCCCGACGTTGTGGGCTCTTGGGAACGATGCGGGCGAACGCGTGTGGAGGCTGGAAGACAGCCCTGAAACCATCGCATTCACCGCCCGGCTGACCGACGCCATTCGCTTGGCTCTGTACCCGAAGACGGTCGATCGTGTCCGGCTTGAGGTGCGCTATTTGAAGAAACCGCCGGGCAACAGCCGGCAGAGCATTGCTGAACGGCTTCAGGGTATTGCTATCGAGGCCACGCGAAGGGCCAATGGTGCCCGCCGGGCGATCGTTGAGCGGTTGGGGATCGTGCGAGGCGGAACCGTGAACGATTCTCTGGATGCGCTATGCGACCTGACCATGCTGTTGCAGGACTGCTATCGTGATCGTCCAGATCGCGCTGGCGACATTCTGCGGCTGCTGCTGTCGCGTGGTGGAATTCGTTGCTTGGCCGATGACTTCCCCGTGTCGAAAGCAGAGGCTCAAATGTTGAAGAGCAGAAGGATTGTGACAACGTCACCGCTGGGCCGCCACTCCACGACGGGCGATCTCATGTATTCGATCGCTGCCCGTTATCAGCCGTTGTTCGAACTGTTCTCTGGACTCGGCGACGAGCGACGCGAAGCACCGTAACGGGTTCGCTAGTCGGTGGCGGAGGTTCGTTTCGCATGCTCGGCAAGGCGGGCTTCCGCTGCGGCCAAAAATGCGGACGGCGTCACGTCTAGTGCCGCGCATATCTTCCAGATGACGCGAATGCTCGGGCTGTGGCGACCCAACTCAATCAGCGAAACGTAGTTCCGTTCCATCTCGGCAGCATGGGCGAGCGCTTCCTGCGACAAGCCTTTCTGCCGTCGCAACGCCCGTAACACCTCGCCTACCGCATGTTCCGGCTCCAAGGCCGCGCCCTCAAAATCTAAGACGCTCGACGTTAAGCAAGCGTCACGGGCACGTCTTCACAAAATATTGGGCAAAGTTTGTCAGGGCGGGTATTCTTGCGTCATTCGAAGCTGTACCCGCGACCACTGGCAAGAAAGAAAAAAATGAGTGCAGGCTTGACGTTGAAGGAGCGTGCGGAAACTGACCCGGCGCTTCAAAGAGCGCTGGAATTCCATCGTGTATTGGGACAGTCCTTAGCAAGGGATTACTGGAAGACATTCCGGGAATTGCATAGAACGACTGGCCTAGAGTCCGCGCTCACCTGGGGGATGAGGATGCAAGAGCCCATCAGGGCTAAAGCAGCGGAATATGAGATCGAGGCTGGAATTCCCGGGCTTGGCGAGCAGTACCTCGCATACTTCCGAGGGGAGCAAACGAGGCAAGAGCAGGAGTTTCCGCTCGATCCGGAGCCGGTTAGCGACGACGCCACAATCGGCCGCGACGCCGAAGTGCGGAAATTTGCCGATGATCTGGTTGAGCTACATTGGCGGCTCTTCCTTAGCGCTGCTGGTCGCGGTGATGAGGATGGTGCACGCAAGCTTGTGCTTGGTTTCGCCCGGGATTGCGAGGAAAACAATGCGAAGGTCATCCGTGGCGAAGGCGGTCCCAAAGACAGCCCGGAAAACTTCAGAAAAATGGTCCAGTACATCGAGGAAGCCCGTAGTCGCATCGCGGATGAATATGACCGCGATCCGGCTGCCCTGAAGCGGAGGCTAGGCGTTCCAGTCAGTGTGACTGCTAGCGTACCCGTGAGGCACGGCAGCCGCATGGGCATCGGCGAGATGGCCGTACGCACAGCGGTACGCGCGACAGTCTGGACAGTAGTACGGGATCTAATTCGGGCAATCCTGCGCTGAACTTATTTAAGCCATCCCAGCGACCACACGAACGACACCGATGTCACATCGACTGCGAATACGCCGCATTTTGACGCCAGATTTTGAAACCGGTTGCACGCACCCAACAAAAGGGACATCGAGTTGACTTCGTTTCTGCGCGTGCCTGCGCCGCGCATTGTCGATAGCGGCGCTCACGAGACAGCGCGTGACATGTGTTATCGGCTGGGAAGTGGCAATGACATAGAACCCGTCGTGCATCGCTTCCAGTTCGTCACACTTGTCTTTGACAAGCCTCAGACGGTGTTCCGGTTGCCTCAATGGGGCTGGCCCGTCACGCGCCCGTATAACGGGTTCAGCGGGGGAGCGCGCATCCTGGGCTGGCAACTTATGCGCTTCTACCAGCAGAACGGCTGGCTTCACTACGACGACGTGTGTTCGGTCAACCGCTCCGTCATTCCGCTGTATTCGCTGGTACTCGCGACAGAGCCGTTGCCCCGGCAGCTTCGCGAGCAGCTGAAGCTCGATCATCGGCTGGCTTTCAACGACATGCGTCACCTGCGGGTGTACGGCCAGGTGACGTCGGAAGGGCGTCTGGTGTTCGGCGGCCGCGGCGCGCCATACCGCTTCGGCTCGCGAATGGCACCCGAGGACGACCTGGCCGACAAGGTCCACGCGAACATCCGCGCGGCCATGCTGGAATTCTTCCCCGCGCTGGCGGATGCGCGCATCACGCATCGCTGGGGCGGCGCGCTGGGCGTGTCGCGGGACTGGTGTCCGACCGTCAGTATGGACCGCGACGCGCGCATTGCGTGGGCGGGAAATTACGTCGGCGATGGCGTCGCCACCAGTAACCTCGCCGGCCGCATCTTGCGCAATCTTATCCTCGGGCTCCACGACGAACTCAACCGCTTGCCCGTCGTCAATCATCGCTCACCAGCGTGGGAGCCGGAGCCGTTTCGCTGGATCGGCGTGAATGCCGGTCTCACAGCGGCGGGCTTCAGTGATTTTGAAGAGCGTGTAACCAGACAACCATCGCGTACAGCACGAGTTCTCGAGAAGCTGACCGGTGCCCATTGAAAAAGGAGTGATACATGGCGAAGTTCACCATCGTCAAAGCCGCCGAGATTGCCTCGGCTCGACTCGCCGCGGCCGGCCAACGAGCCGGCGCCGATAGCGGCGATCCCCAGATTGCCGCCCAGACTCTAGCGCCCGAAGCGGTCGGCAATGTGGGTATATGGGAATGCCAGCCAGGAGGCTGGCCGGTGATAAACCGCCCCGATACCGAATTCACGTACATCATTTCCGGCCGTGCGAGGCTGACCGACGACTCGACCGGTGAAGTGACCGAGATCGCCGGCGGCGACCTCGTGATCTTGCCGCCCGGTTGGACCGGACGCTGGGATGTCCTGGAGCCGGTTCGCAAGGTCTACGCAATTTACTGAATCGATGCAAGTCGGAGCCGCTCGGACGACGACTATATTTTGCATACCGAAATTTTAATTGAGGGAACAGACATGACAGCCGCTTTCAACGATACGACCGATGTCGTGCACTACATTCATGGCGAGCGCGTAAGAGGAGCAGGGGCACGTTCGCAGCCGATCTTCAATCCGGCGACCGGCGAAACGCCCCGCAAGCTGCTTCTCGGCGACGCCGCCGATGTCGACATGGCCGTGCGCAGCGCCAAGGCGGCGTTTCCGGCGTGGTCTGACATGCCGCCTATCCGGCGTGCACGCGTGATGCACAATTTCCTGCATCTGATGAACCGGCATCGCGACGAACTCGCGGCTATCATTACCGCGGAGCACGGCAAGGTGTTCCCGGATGCGCAGGGTGAGGTTGCGCGCGGGATCGACATCATCGAGTTCGCTTGCGGGATTGCGCAACTGCTGAAAGGCGACTACACGGAACAGGTCTCCACCGGGATCGATAACTGGACCACGCGCCAGGCGCTGGGTGTCGTCGCGGGCATTACCCCGTTCAACTTCCCTTGCATGGTGCCGTGCTGGATGTTCCCCGTTGCGATCGCGGCGGGCAATACGTTCATCCTGAAGCCGAGCGAGCGCGATCCGTCGGCGTCCCTGTTCATCGCCGATCTGTTCAGGCAGGCCGGGCTGCCCAATGGCGTGTTCAACGTCGTGCAAGGCGACAAGACGGTCGTCGATGCACTGCTCACGCACCCGGACGTCAAGGCCATCAGCTTCGTCGGTTCGACGCCGATCGCCAACTACATCTACGAAACCGGCGCGAAGCACGGCAAGCGCGTCCAGGCACTGGGTGGTGCGAAGAACCACATGGTGGTAATGCCGGACGCCGATATCGACAAGGCCATCGACGCGCTGGTGGGCGCCGCTTACGGCTCGGCCGGCGAACGCTGCATGGCGATTTCGGTCGCGTTGCTGGTGGGCGATGTCGCCGACCGGATCATGCCGCGCCTCGCCGAACGCACACGCGAGCTGATCGTGAAGAACGGCATGGAGCGAGACGCCGAGATGGGTCCGATCGTCACGCGCGAGGCACTCGAGCGGATCGAAGGCTATATCGCCGAGGGCGTCAAGGAAGGCGCGACGCTGGTCGTCGACGGGCGCGGACTGAAAGTGCCGGGTCATGAACAAGGTTTCTTCACCGGCGGCACGCTGTTCGACAACGTCACGCCGGAGATGCGCATCTATAAGGAGGAGATCTTCGGACCGGTGCTCGCCTGTGTGCGCGTCAAGGACTTCAAGCAGGCGGTCGAGCTGATCAACGCGCACGAGTTCGGCAATGGCGTGGCGTGCTTCACGAGTGACGGGCATATCGCGCGCGAGTTTGGACGCAGGATCGAAGTCGGGATGGTCGGCATCAACGTGCCGATTCCGGTGCCGATGGCATGGCACGGGTTTGGCGGTTGGAAACGGAGCCTGTTCGGCGACATGCACGCATATGGCGAAGAAGGCGTGCGCTTCTATACGCGGCAGAAGTCGATCATGCAGCGCTGGTCTGAGAGCATCGAAAAGGGCGCCGAGTTCGCGATGCCGACGGCCAAATGATCTTTTGAAGCCTGCCAATAACACTACCTCTTGTTTGGAGACAAAGCATGCGCAAACTCATTACTCTTGGCGCGACGGCCTGCACGGCAGTCGCTCTTACGCTGCCGGCCATGGCGCAGGAAGTCGTCGTGATCGGACACTCCGCCCCGTTAACCGGCCCTCAGGCGGCAAACGGCAAGGACAATGAAAATGGCGCGCGCCTGGCGATCGATGAACTCAACAGGCAGGGGGTAGTGGTAGCGGGTAAGAAGGTCACATTCAAGCTGGAATCGCAAGACGATCAGGCCGATCCCAAGACCGGCGTGCAGATTGCGCAGATCCTTGTCGACCACAACGTCGTCGCCGTGCTGGGGCCGTACAACTCGGGCGTGGCGATTCCCGCATCTCGTGTCTACAACAACGCCGGAATTCCGCTGCTGCCCGTCGCCTCGAACCCGTCGATCACGAAGCAGGGCTTCAAAAACATCTTCCGTATCGGTGCCAGTGACGCGCAGCTTGGCGGCACGATGGGGGACTTCGCGGCGAAGGAGTTGAAGGCCAAAACGGTTGCAATCATCGACGACCGCTCTGCGTATGGGCAGGGAATTGCGGAGCAGTTCGAGGAGTCGGCGAAGGCGCACGGCCTGGAAATTGTCGGCAAGCAATTCACCAACGGGCAAGCAACCGATTTCCTCGGCATTCTCACGGCTCTCAAAGCCAGGAACCCCGATGTGATCTTCTTCGGTGGCTACGCGTCGCAAGCCGCGCCGATGGCGAAGCAGATGCGGCAGCGCGGTCTGAGAGCGAAGTTGCTTGGCGGAGACGCCATCTGCACGGCCGACATGGGAAAGGTCGCAGGCGATGCGGCCTCAATCGTCTACTGCTCGCAAGGAGGGACCGCTCTCGATCAGACCGAGGAAGGCAGGAACTTCATCAAGAAGTACAAAGACACGTACCATGCCGATATGCAGGTTTATGCGGTCAACTACTACGATGCAGTAAAAATGTTGGCCGACATGATGGCGAAAGCGGCGACGACGACTGACAAAAGCAAACTGATCGCACAGCTGGCGAAGGAACAATACAAAGGGATCGCCGGCACCTACTCATTTGATGCCGAAGGCAATCTAAAGGGCGCGCCAACAACTGTGTATGTCATTAGAAACGGTTTGCCCGTTCCTTATGCCAGAGGCGATTAGCGGCGAGCCTCAACCGCATCCGGCGATCGGCTTCTCGCTCTGGCGGGCACGGCGGCAAGACGGCTCGGCTATGCGGCCGCGTGACGATGCGGGCTCAAGCCACGCAACGCGGCCTGCCTGCTAACAGCGTTCAGCCAGCATATCGTCGAAGATCGGCACAACGGCGAGCGTGATAAGGACGATCGCCAGAGGAACCGTCGAGACGAACCCGAGGTGCCTGAAGCCCGCTGCGCCCGCGAGGCCTCCGGTCAGAAACGACAGTAGCAGCGATCCGAAAAGAACCAGCTTCTTTCGGTCCGCGCGGACAAAGTCCTGGGGCGTTGTTCCCGCATTCCAGTAAAAGAGCTTGCCGAGTTCGATTCCAATATCCGTGACGAGGCCGGTGACGTGAGTCGTCCGAATCTCCGCCTTGGAGATCTTTGTGATCACGGCGTTCTGCAGGCCCATCACGTAGCAGAGAAGACAGACGGTCGCGGGCACGAACAGCAGGTGGTGCGCTTCGAGATTCGAGCCAAGAAGCCCGAAGAGGAGAAGCAGCGCGGCCTCGAGGACCAACGGCATTGCGTACTGGCTGCGTAGCTGCTTGCGGCGGCCCCAGTTGATCAGAATCGCGGATGTGGCGGCCCCGGCAAGAAACGACAACAAGGAACTCAATCCCGCTACGGCGAAAGTGATGTTGCCGAGCGCGAGGCTATCGGCAAGCGACGACACAATGCCGGACATGTGCGATGTGTACTGCCCCACAACGAGAAATCCGCCGGCGTTGGCCGCGCCCGCGACGAACGCAAGCGATCGCCCGAGACGGCGATTCGTCGCGTCGCTGCGCTCGGGTCTCGTGAATTCGCGAAGGTAGTTGATGGGCATGTCGACCCCGAATGTTGACGAGTGAGCCCAGGCGGTCCCACCGGGGTTAGCCGATCGTAACATGCACAATATGCATGAGACGAAGCCCATGTCCGCGCGAGCCCGCATGCAGAAGGCGCGATCTGGCTGACGGCCGCGCCCGGCAACTGGCGACGGCGGATTCGACCGGCCACGCGCCTGACAGCCCGCTCACTGCGCGGAGCCGCCGCGCAGCAACGCGCTTGCGGGAAATGGCAGGACGATTGCGCCTGCCAGGTCCAACCATGTTCCTCGAACGCCTAAAGTCGCATCGCCTCGGCTATGGCCGAGCAGAGCGGGGCGGTTCCTATATCATGAACAGGCTCCAGCCATCCTCCATCCGCACGGGAGCTTACATGGCCAACCCGGAACCTCCCCATCGCAAACCGAAGGCCGCGCACGTCATTGCTGCGCAAGCGAGTCCGTGCGACGAACTCGTCATCCGCGCGCAGTCCACGGCACTCGACCGTCCGTGCCGGCGCAAGCGCCTCGCGCTCGCCGCGACGATCCTCGGTTCGAGCATGGCGTTCATCGACGGCTCCGTGGTCAATGTCGCCTTGCCGTCCATCCAAAGCGAACTCGGCGCGAGCGTCGCGGCGATGCAGTGGGTCGTCAACGCGTATTTGCTCTTTCTCGGCTCGCTCGTGCTGGTGGGCGGCTCGATGGGCGACAAGCTCGGCCGCCGCACGGTGTTCGTCGCGGGCATCGCGCTCTTCACGCTGGCGTCGGCCGCTTGCGGGCTTGCACCGAATGCGGCTGCGCTCATCGCCGCGCGCGCGGTTCAAGGCATCGGCGCGGCACTGCTCGTACCCAGCAGTCTGGCGATCATCGGCGCGGTGTTCGACGACGCAGCGCGCGGACGGGCCATCGGCACCTGGGCGGGCGTCGGCGCGATCACGTCGGCGGTGGGGCCAGTGGCGGGCGGCTGGCTCGTCGACGCGTGGTCGTGGCGCGCAATCTTCTTCCTCAACGTCCCGCTCGCGGCGCTGACGATCGCGTTCGCACTATTGTCGGTGCCCGACAGCCACAAGTCCGATGCGCCTCGACAGCTCGACTGGCCGGGTGCGCTGACCGCGGCCGCGGGGCTCGCCGCGCTGACGTTCGGCCTGACGCTGGCGTCGGCGCGCGGCTTCGCGCATCCGCTCGTGTTGTGCGCGATGGGCGCCGGCGTGCTCGTACTCGCCGCATTCGTGCTGATCGAAGCGCACAGCGCCAATCCCATGATGCCGCTCGACGTGTTCCGCTCAGGCGATTTCACCGGCGCCAACCTCGTCACGCTGCTGCTTTATTTCGGGCTCGGCGGAGCGTTCTTCTTCCTGCCGTTCACGCTCATTCGCGCGCACGACTACACCGCGACGGAGGCGGGCGCGGCGCTGCTGCCGGTGCCCGTCATTATTGGTTTGCTTTCGCGCTTCACCGGCGGGCTGACGAGCCGCTTCGGTTCGCGCGCGCTGCTGACGGCTGGGCCGGGCGTTGCCGGAATCGGCTTCGCGTTGCTGGCGCTGCCGTTCGCGCGCGGGAGTTATTGGGCCGGATTCTTTCCCGCGCTCGCCGTGCTCGGGCTCGGCATGACGATCACCGTCGCGCCGCTCACCACGACCGTGATGGGCTCGGTGACAAGCGACCGCACCGGCGTCGCGTCCGGCATCAACAACGCGGTTGCACGCGTGGCGAGCCTGCTGGCGATTGCGGTGCTCGGCATTGTGTTCGTCTGGTCGCACCACGCGGCGTTATCGGCGCGCCTCGATGAATTGCACGTGCCGCAAGACGCGCGTCAATCGGGGCAGTTGATGGAGCCGGATGCGCACGCCGGAGCGGCATCGGGCGCGCGCCCTATCTCGCGCGAGACACCCGTGGCGCGCGCGGAAGCCGACGCCATCACCGACGCGCTGCGCGCCGTCGCGCTCGTGTGCGCCGCGTGCGCGTTCGCGGGGGCGGCTATTGCGGCGGCCACGCTACAGCCTCGCAAGCGTGCGTCGTTTGCGAGCCCGAACTGAGTGAAGCGAAAGCGGTGGAACATGACGCGCCTCGCGTTCGCGAGGTTGCTCGGCGTCGCCAAGATTCGCGTGGCCGGCCCAAGAGCGGTCGCGGATGTGCGAGCCGATCCGGCGGCCAAGGGCGCGGGCCGGCAGCGCAAGGAAGCATCGGCCAGCGCTTCGCGCATGTTTTGAAGGCGTCGCGACCAACCGCGGGTGGCGTGCTTGGGTTGTGTCATCGGCGGGGCACATGCATTGCGGGCATAGTTCCTGTGCTGCCATGTTCTGCGCCGGGCACCGGCGCGACGGTCAGGAATCGACGACAATCGCTTGAGAAACGATTGCGCGCCGTGCTCCGTCTCGCGAGACGACGCTGAACCATAGAGGCAACATGAGACGACTATTCGCCGCTGCATTGGCAGCCATCTCTTTCACAACGTGCGTTCACGCGCAAAGCAACGCGTCCGGCCCGCTCGGCACGCCCTCGGGCACACTCCAGTTCGCGCGCGCCGATCGCGATATCGTGGCGATGCTCGACAACGCAGTATTCGATCGCTTCGCCGCGAGCGCGCTCACTCATTTCGACGACGTGGATACCACCCAGGACACGGTGCGACGCACGCTCGTGCAGACAGATTCCGGGCCGGTGCTGTACGACTTTCGCCAGCGTCCTCCGCTTGTCGAGCGCGCCGGTCTGCGCATGACGGTCAAGCGCGCATTCTGGCAACGCGATGAAGTCGTGATGCAAGGCTCGCAAGGCTGGTTCCGGTTCAGGCACGGCGCGTTGACGAAGCTACAGTCGTCCACGACGACGTATCACTGATCACGCGCACGCCGAACCATTGGGCGGCCATCGCGTATCGCGCTTTACCTCGAAGCCGCTGGCTTCTTCCACCAGGTCGACAGCACCCACTCGTCGGCGGCGAAATAAAGCGGGAGCGTCGCGGGATAAGCCAGGCTGTTCCGGTACGCGATGCGGTGAACCGCGGAATACCAATGCGGAATCACGTAATAGCCGTTCATCAACACGCGGTCGAGCGTGTGCGTTGCGTCAACCAGTTGCTCGCGCGTTTGCGCGGCCACGACTTTGCGCAGGATCGCGTCGATGGCCGCAGACTGCACGCCCGCAAGATTGTCGGAGCCCGGTTGATTCGCGTACTTGCTGCCGAAACGCGAGAGCTGCTCGGTGCCCGGCACTTGCACATCGGGCAGACGCACCGTCGTCATGTCGAAGTCGAACGCGTCGAGACGCCGTTGAATGAGCGCGAAATCGGCGGTGCGAAAGTTCATCGTGATGCCTAGCTTCTGCAGATTGCGGCCGAACGCGGCAGCTACCGGTTCCATCGACGTGCCGCCGCCCGTGTCGCCAAGAAGCTCGAAGACGAACGGCTGTCCTTTCGCGTTGCGCAGCGCGCCGTCGCGATAAGTCCAGCCCGCCTGCGCCAGCAGTCCACGCGCCTTGATGAGATTCGCGCGCAACGAGCCGGGTGGATCGGTGTCCGGCTGTTGCGGAATGTCGCCGAACACCGCAGCGTTCAACTCCTTGCGCAGCGGCGCCAGAATCGCGAGTTCGCCTGCGCTCGGCTTGCCCTTCGCCTGCAAGTCCGTGTTGACGAAAAAGCTGTCCGTACGCTTGTACTGCTGATAGAAAAGCTGCCGGTTGAGCCACTGAAAGTCGAACGCGAGATCGAGCGCCTGACGCACGCGCACATCCTGAAAGAGGGGCCGCCGCAAGTTGATGAAGAAGCCCTGCATGCCCACGCCGTTGTGATGGGCAAACTCACGCTTGATCAGCTCGCCGCTGCGAAAGCGCTTGCCGATATCGCGCCGCACCCAGCTTTGCGCGACGTGTTCGACGAGCACGTCGTACTCGCTGGCCTTGAACGCTTCGAGTTGCGCGACCGCGTCGGAATACAGCTTGTAGTCGATGCGCGCGAAGTTATGCGTGCCCACGCGCACCGGCAGCGACGCGCCCCAGTAGTTCGGATCGCGCCTGTAGCTGATGGTGCGGCCGTTATCGTAGCGGTCGATCAGATAGTCGCCGCTCGCAATGGGCTTCTCGAATGCGAGCTGGTCGAAAGGAATGCGCGTGCCGTCCGGCCTCATGCCCCATTTGCGCGAAAACACCGGAATACCGCCTGCGAGCAGCGGCATTTCGCGCGTCGCGACCTTGAATTCGAAGCGGATCGTGAGCCGGTCGACCACCACCGCGCGCGCAATCTGCCCGAAATACACCGAGAACTGCGGGAGCGCTTGCGGACTCCTGAGTGTGTCGAATGAGAACTTGACGTCTTCGGCCGTGACCGGATCGCCGTTGGAAAAGCGCGCCTTCGGATTGATGTGAAAGGTCGTCGAAAGGCCGTCTCGCGCGACGTCGATGTCGTCCGCGAGGAGGCCGTACGCGCTCGCCATTTCGTCGGAACTGCCGGTCGTCAGGCTCTCGAACATCAGCCCAAGTCCGGGCGCGGGATTGCCGCGCAGCGTGAACGGGTTGAATTTGTCGAAGCTCGTCAGCCGGTTCGGGTTCGCGAGAATCAGCGTGCCGTCGCGCGGCGCATCGGGTTCACGTAATCGAAGTGTTTGAAACCGGCGGGATATTTGGGTGTGCCGTATTGCGCGATCGCATAAACGGCGCACGCGGGGTTGGCGAGCCACATGGCCGATGTGCTCAACACGAGCGCGGTCAGCCAGCGCCAGGGGTTGAACGACCGGGTCCGTGCGTGAGTCATAAACCCCTTTGACGCAGTGCTCAGGTTTGAACGTCGATGACGGTGTTGCTCAGCAAGACCCGGACCGAAAGATCGGGTTTGATAGATTCGCGCTCTCTGTGTTATTATTTTTATAACGTCGAGCCTGAGAGAAAAAGCAGCAACGCGTTTTGTGCACAGTTTGTGCACAGCGCGGGCTGCCGGAGTGAGCCTACGCCTCGCTTCGCGCGTTTTGCGCGCGTCGGGGCAGCGGCAATAGCGCCAGAATGCCTTTGACCGCGTAGAGCATGATCAGTGCGCCCGCGAAATCGCCGACAAACATCGCAAAGAGGCGCTCGGCAAAATTTTCCGTATCGCCTTGCAGCGCGAACCAGATGTGATGAAGCAGCGGGTTGGCAACGGAATAGGCGAGGGCAAGAACAAGCAGCCGCGTCGGCGTGAGATTCGTCAAAGACGCGCGCAGGTCGTAGCGCTCGAGCGCGAGCCGGTAAACCGCGTACGGCGCGACAGTCGCAATGATGCCGCCGGCAAAAGAGCGAATCGGCTCATGCGGAAAGAAGTAAAAGAAGTCGACCAGCCAACTGGCAATGAGCAGGCCGATTGCGCCGTCGCCGCCCAACAGCAAGGTGCTCAGAAGCCGCACGCCGGAGGGCAGGTAAATCCAGTTCACGCCGCGCACCAACTCGGTGTGGGTGAAGATTTCCTGATTGATCCAAAGCGAGAGCATGAATACGACGGCGGTGCCGGTCACCGACCAGAAATGCAAACGTAAGGTGGACATCGGTAAAATGAGGGTCGCCCGCACACACTGTAGCGGCCGGTAAGAGAGGGAAAGAATCATAGCCCACTCGCCGGTCTCTGTGCGGTTGATCCAGTACTTCGAGCGTAATTCATGACGCGCCCTGCCGACCTTTACCTCAGGTTTCTCCAGCTTACCGAAGCGCTTCGCGGCCTGCCGTCGCTGCCTTTGCTCGACCCGCTGGAAGAACGCATTCTGGAGTTCATCGCTCGCGCCGCGCAATCCAAAGACAGGCTTTCCGTCAGAGACATGATGGCGGTCAGCGAACTCGGCTCGCCCGCCACGTTGCACGCCCGCATCACGTCCATGCGCGACAAGGGCTGGATCATGCTCTCCGACACCGAAGACGCGCGGCGCAAGCAGATCGAGCTGACACAAGCCGCCTTGCGCCACTTCGACAAGCTCTCCGAATGTCTCGTGAAGGCCGCGAAGCAGGGCTAACGCGCTGCCGCCTTCAGCTTCACCGCGGTTCCATAGCACAGCACTTCCGTAATGCCGCGCCCGAGTTCCGTGGAGTCGTAGCGCATTCCAACCACACCACTTGCACCCAGTTGCTCGGCCTCCGCGAGCATTCGCGCAAATGCGTCGCGACGTGTGCGCTCGCACAGCGCAGCATATAAGGTGATGTTGCCGCCGAAGAGCGTCTGCAACCCCGCGCCGATCGAGCCCACCAACGAGCGCGAACGCACCACGATTCCCCGGACGACGCCCAGCGACACATCGATTTCATAACCCGCCAGATCGAAGGCGGTGGTGACCTTTTGCGTTTCTATCATCGTTGCTTGCCAGTCGAAGTTGGATGAACCGATTCCGGCGCAACCCATGTCGCATGTCGTGGATGCACCAGGTTCTTCCGGTTCGTGCGGCAACAAAAAATGTTATAAAAATTATATCAAGTTTTGTTTTGCGCCGCCGTTAGCTCTGTTACCGGCATCGTTGGCTTGCCTGCGATGGTGCCGCAGAGTGTTTCATTCAAATAGCGCAGAGGTGACCTGATGGCAACAAAAATTATTCTGAAGCACCCGGCAACCGGTCTGATGAAAGACGGTTATTACGGCTATAGCTGGACCTATCTGTTTTTTGGCTGGTGGGTGCCGCTGATTCGAGGCGAGCTGGGCGTCGCCGCGTTGCATCTGCTCTTTAGCTGCTTCACGTTCGGAGCATGGCAGGTGATTGTGTCGTTTCTCTATAACAAGCAATACATGACGCGAATGATGATCGACAAAGGATTCGTTCTGGCTGGCTCGCCGGAAGCGAATGCGCGCGCCCGCATGCGGCTTGGCGTGGCCGCGCCCGAAGCGCAGGTGCAATTGGCCTGATTGCGCCGGTGGGCGAGCTGTGTTGCCGACCAAAAGCGCACTCGCCCGTCGCGTGGCGCCAGGCGCATTCCAACGTTTCGTTTTCCATTCGATTCAACCGCAAGAGAGAAAGAGGGTTGTCGTGAAAAAATGGGTTTTCCTGCTCCTCGTAGTGAGCCTCGCAGCATGTTCGAAAAAGCACGACGTCGCCTGTAACGGCGACGATTCGACGTCGGTGATGACGTCGCTACTGAAAGACGCGCTCGTCAAGCAGGTGACGTCCGCGCTGGCCGCCGACGGCAACGGCAATGCCAATGTCAACGTGGATAGCGCCTCCATTCGCGCGACCGTCGAGAAAATATCGATCAGACTCGAAGATGTGCTCACGACAAAGAGCGATCCGAACAGCACGAAAAAATTCTGCGAATCGACGCTGAAACTTTCGCTGCCCACCGACGTGATCGCCAGCGCCGACGCGACGCGCAGCATGCTTTCGCTGAACAGCACACGTCAGGGCGCACTGCAATCGGGCGTGGAGTTCGATGCGGATACGGTCAAGGCAAGCATGTCGTACAGCGTCCAGCCGACGGACGACGGCAAGAAAATCTACGGCAGCACCGAAGGCGACAACGCGGCACTGGCGTTCGCATCCACGATCGTCGAGCAATCGTTGCTGAAGTCCGCGCTCGAAAGGCAAAAGGCAGCGCAGGCGCAACAGCAGCAACAGGCGGCGTTGCAGGCGCAGCAGCAACAGGCGGTGGTCGCCCAGGCCCAGGCCGCCGAGGCGCAAGCCGCACTCGACAAGGCGCAAGCCGACATCAAATCCGCGAACGATGCGATCAACGTGGTGTGGAACGCGGGCAACAAGGAGTGGCGCCAGAGCATGCTTCCCGAACAGCGCCTGTGGCTCGCGCAACGCGAGAACGACTGCAAGATCAAGGCGCTCGACAGCGGCGGCGCCGATTCGATCGCCTTCCAGACCAGCAAACTGAACTGCGAGGTGCAGATGACGGTGGATCGAACCCAGGTTCTGAAGACATCGCTGCAACAGAGCATCGCGCAGGTGAATTCGCAGACGAGCCAATAACGGCCGCATCGATGTGCAAGGTACAAATCATCTAGCAGGGCTATCCCATGAGTTTTTGCATGCACTGCGCCGCTTCCATGCATGAAACGGCAAACGCCTGTCCGCAGTGCGGCGGGTTGCAGCGGGTCGTTGCGAGTTCGCCGACTGGCGCGGGCGCGACCGCGGGGGAGTTGTGGATGCCGATCACGGCTCTCATCACCGGCATCCTCGGCGCTAGCACGATGCTTCAGGATTCAGGCTGGGATCGGGACGAAGTGGTCGGAGTCATTCTTTTCTTCGTTTTACCCAGCGTCATTCTCGGCGCGCTGTCTTTGAACATGAAGAAGAACGGGAAGGGCATGGCTTTCGCCGGACTGATTTTGGGCATAGCGACCGCGACGTATGTGGTGTTCGAATCAACTCAGCTTCTTTGAAAACGAGAGGACCAAACAATGGATGCAGTTTTTTGTCGGGGATGTGCAAAGTCGATTCACAAGACGGCGCTGGCTTGTCCCGGTTGCGGCGCGCCGCAACAGGCCGTGGCGGCGCCGGCTGCGAAGTTCGAGCAGCCGTTCACCTACTATGTCGATGTGCTCAAGCAATACGCGGTTTTTAGCGGCCGCGCGCGCCGCAAGGAGTTCTGGTACTTCACGCTCTTTAGCACGGCTATTTCCATTGTTCTGAGTTCGATCAGCGCCGCGATGGGCGTGTCCGATGTGCTCGGCTCGATCTACAGCCTCGCGATCCTGTTGCCGTCCGTCGGCGTCATGATTCGACGGCTGCACGATACCGGCCGCAGCGGATGGTGGAGTCTGCTGGTTGTCATCAACATTATTTTCCTGGCTCAGGAAGGCAACCCCGGTCAGAACCCGTATGGTGACGATCCTAAGGCATCCTGAAGAGTCATGATGTGAAGCGCGCCGGCTAGCGCCCGACGATGCGCGTGGCGATCTGGTCGGCCAGCTGTCCGAGAATCCGGCTCAGCGCGGCCGCTTGCGCGGGCGCGTCGCGCGCGCTCATCGCGGACGTGAGCGTGGCCTGTTGCGTCAGGACGGCGTGGGCAGGGTGGCCGGCCAGCAACGTCCACGCCGCCTGCAACGTCAATGTCCCGCTTGCATCGGCCTGCGAATCCAGCACGGTGACGACGAGCGTGCGCGTGTCAGGCGGCGCGGGCGCATCCGGCACGATGAAGGCGCCGGGAGGCAGACGTGTCATCAGATCCTGTGCAAGCGTGCGGCGCATCATTTGCGCGAGCGGAGCGCCCCAGCGGTCGGTTCCGTCGATGGCAAGCCGGTTCGGCGAGGGCTGCGTGACCACTTCGAGCCGGTCCAGCTCGGCGGGAATATGCACGGCGGTCAATTGCACAGGCTGTATCTGAACCGTTGCGAGCGGCGCGGCGCCTGGCGCTGCGTTGAGCGTGACGTAGCGCGTCGGCGGGCTATGTGCGCATCCGGTCACGGCGACCACGATCGCGGCGGCCGTCGCCGCAATCCTGAGTGAAGCGGACGCGCATGTTCGTGGATGCGCGGTTCCGTGCGTCATGGTTTGTCCTCCTGCCTGCCGCGAACGAGTGCTTCCGGATGGCGATCGAGATAGTCGGCCAACGCCCGGATCGAACGCGCGGTATCGGTGAGTTCGCGCAAAGCCGCAGGCAGATCGTTCTGGCTTGTCGCGTCGCCGCCCAGCGTATGGTTGGCCGACGCCACGGCCTGGTCGGCCGAATTCGCCGTGTCGCGCAGTTGCGCAACGAGCGGGCCGATTTGCGGCGAGACCTGCTGTAACGTTCGATCGATCTGCGTCACGGCGCTGTCGATGTGCGCGAGACTGTCCTTGATCTGCGGCGACGCACTCAGCGCATTGATTCTCGCCGCGATACCGCGCACCTGTTCCCCGGTTTCCCTGATCGGAAGCGCGTCGATCTTCGTGATGATGTCGTGGGCCTGCGCCGTCATGGCGTCGATGTCCGCGGACGCGACACTTGGAATTACCGGCGTGCCGTCTGCGGCGGCGAGCGTGGCGCCCGGCGCGTCCTTCACGAAGTCGAGGCTCACTTTGCGCGGACCCACGAAAGCGGGGTCTTGCGTGAGGCGCGCGCGCAACCCCTGTGCGATGAGCCGATTGAGCATGCCGTCGACGAGAGGCCGCCAGTTGCCGTTGTCGGGCGGCGGCGCGCCGACGATGCCGAGCGCCGATGGATCGAGCGCGAGTTGCACGGGCGTGCTCAACGTGCCCGTGCCGGCGTCGTAGTGGAGATGAACGCTCGTGACCGCGCCTACATGAAAACCGCGCAGTTCCACCGCGGCGCCAGGTTCGAGTCCGCCGACCGCGCCGTTAAAGCGCACCGCATACATCACGATCGGACCATGTTGCGGCGCGAGTGGAGGCCGGCGCTCGCCGCCGTCGAAGTGATCCGCAGGCTTGCCGGGACCCGGCTCCATGACGATTTCAGGCCCTGAAAGCAGGGCTTTTATCGACGACAGGTCGCTGAAGTCGGGTTGCGCGCCGCGCAGAAAGAAGCGCGTCCCGCTGCGCAAGTATTTTTCCCCGGCGCTGTCTATCTTCAGTCTGGCTTCGATGTGCTGGCCATCGGATGCAAGCGCAACGCTCGACACGGTGCCCACTTTCACGCCGCGCAGCATGACGCTCGTGTCGTCGGGCTTCATCCCATAGGCATTGGCGAAAGTCACGGTGACCGTCTCGCCGCCGTGAAGCAGCGCGCGAATGCCGAGCCATCCGGCCACGCCCAGCGCCGCGATCGGCACAGCCCAGATCCAGCCCGGCCAGGCGCTGCGCCGCACTTCGGCCCGTGTACGCCGCGCGCGCGCCCCAGTCACGGCTGTCTCCCGATGCCGGCGTCCCACAGGATGCGTGGATCGAACGCGCGCGAGGCCATCATCGTGAAGAAGACGACGAGTGCGAACGCCGTTGCGCCGGTCGCGGGTCTCGACGAGGCGAGGCCGCCGAACCGGATCAACGGGACAAAGGCCGCAATCGTGAAGACGTCGACGTTCGACCATCGTCCGAGTTCGTCGATCCACCGGTACAGGTGCGCCTTCGAACGCAAGTGCTTGCGCGAGCCGCGCTTCACGGAAACGATGAACCAGCCCATGCCCGCGAGCTTCGCCACGGGTATCACGATGCTCGTGCAGAAGATGAGAATGCCGAGTGGCCACAATCCCGCATGAAAGAGCTGATACACGCCGTCGACAATCCGATGAGGCACGTCCTTTCCCAGTTGCGTCGAGAAGGTCATCGGGTACAGGTTCGCGGGCAGCGTCAGAACGAGCGCGGCCAGCGACAACGCGGCCGCTCGCACCACGGCGTCGGGTTTGCGCGCATGCAGCTTGCGTGCGCAACGTGGGCACGGCCTGCCCTCATGCGAGAGCGGTTCGACAAGATCGCACACGGTGCAGGAGAGCACGGGTTCGTCGGGATTGTCTTCGGCCAGCGCGTGATCGGCGGCGATTGCGCGCCACACGGTTCGACGATCCAGCGCTGCACGCGTGAACATCGACATCAGCGCGGCCGCGATGAAACAATAGCCGCCTGCGCCGATCGTGCCGGTCAGATTTTGCGTGACGCGCGCATAGCCGACGAAGCAGCCGACGAGGTACACGTCGGGCATCGCCCAGATGTCGAGCCAGAGTGTCCAGCGAAACAGCGCGCCGATGTGTTTGAAGCGCCATCCGAACCGGATGGAGGCGAGCACGAGTGCGAGGCCGCCGAAGCGCACGAACGGCAGCACGATGCCGAACATCCCCAGCAATAGTGCGAGGATTATCCAGCCGCTATTCCACATCGCCACGATGCCAGACGACAGCACTGACGAGCGCTCGGCGCCCAGCATGTCGACGGTCATCAGCGGCGCGAGGTTGGCGGGAAAAAGGAGAACGAAGGTCGTCGCGGCACAGGCGAGCGCTGCGCTCACACTGCGGCCGCTGCGGCGTTCGAGCGGATAGCGGCAGACACGGCAACGCGCGCGGTCTCGCGCGGCAAGTGGTGGGATGTCCACGAGCGCTCCGCATTCGGGGCAGCCGATCGTCATGGGTTGTTCCGTTCGTCTATGCCATCAGTGGCTTCCTTCGCGTAGCATCACTCGTTCCCGGTGGCGGGACGCATTCGGGTCGAAAGGGAAATGTCGGCAAGAACGCCGCTTGCCGATGTCACATGCGCCGCATGTCACGCGGTTCGCTATACGCCCGATGAGAAATTGATGAAGCAGCTTTGCCGGCTGCTTGGGCTCGATTCTATGTCGCGCGAGGCCGTTTGGAAGGTCAGGCGCGCCATGGCGACGGGCGACATCGTTGCGATACCTCATCCTCCACCTTATACAGATGTGGCCAGCCGCGAAATCGATAACTCCAGGCCACCTGTTGCCACATACACACCTGCTCAACTCTTTCGTGGTGCAGCCCGAATCGCCCCCGCCATCAATCTCGTGCGACCGGTCCTGCCCGCTCTGGATGTCGCCAACTGGATGGCGAAATGGAGCGCCAATTACGGCGACACGCTACCCGATGGTTCGATTGCCAAAGCGCTCACCCGATTCTCCGGCGACCTCGATGCTGCTAAAGATTCGACGCCGCCCGGCGATGCGCAGCCGTTTGTTTATCGGCGAGAAGATCGATCAATAGGTGATGCATTCGACATTGCCAAGAGCCCCAATGAGGGCGAGCCCGGTACGTGGTACACGAACTCCGGAAGCGGGCAGATGCGCCTCTATGGAGACAACGGCAAACCGCTTGTCGACTTCGACTTCGACTTCGACTTCGACTTCGATTTTGACCACGATCACGGACAAGGCACGCCTCACTCGCACAATTGGAATAATGGATTGCGAGGTCCCGGACTTCCCTTTTCCGTGCTGCCGTAACTTTATCTGGAGTGGTATGGACATGGTCACGTTCACGGATATTCGAAACATTGCCGACTTCCCGAGCTTTCATGATGCGGAGCTATGCGGCATCGAACACGACGCCAGCGCGCGCTCTCTGGAGCTTCGCTTTCGTCGCGTTGGCGGCGAAATCGAATGGCTCAGGTTTTCCGGTGTGATTGCTCAACGCATGATCGATTTCGCCGGACAGAACGTTGCATCAAGGCTCCTGATCTCGTCGCGATTTGCCTTTACATCGGCTGAGGCTCGCGCATGGGTTCAATGGATCAACAGTCGCGATGATTCGAAGGCTGCGGTCATCAGCGAAGAGACGGGCGAAGAATACGTCAGGGACTTCCACGCAGGGCGACGCGTGCTGTTTGTTCTTGAGCCATCGTGTGGAGCGGAATTAGCCGTGCTGTGCGAGTCCGTTTCACTAAAGCGCTGATCCGCTCGCAACCGGAACCACGCCGGCGCTCGCCGCGAATGCGGCAAACAGCACGAACAACGCGGCGCATCACCATTCGCGCCGCATCATCGATTCCCCCATAAAAAAGGATGCATTAGCTCAATCGCGCATGAGACGCCGCGCGCTGCGCCACAGCATCCACATGACTTTTCTCGACGGCCTTAGGTGACATCGCGGAACAATTCAACGCAGATTTTTCCAATCGCCAGCACGACCCGCCGCCACCGCCGTCATCCTCCTCACACGGGCCAATTGACCGAAATCAAGACGGTCCGCAATTCATGAGTCATCTTTACATATGCAGCTTCGCATCCTTTAATGTGTGAGACGTTCCCCGACCGAAGCAGGATTTTCATGAGCCACTTTCTGGACAGGTTGCGTTACTTCACTGCCGCTCGCACGCAGTTTTCCGACGGACACGGCGCCGTCACCGACGAAGACAGAAAGTGGGAAGACGCGTACCGGCAGCGTTGGCAGCACGACAAGATCGTACGTTCTACGCACGGAGTGAACTGCACGGGCTCATGCTCATGGAAGATCTACGTGAAGGGGGGCATCGTCACGTGGGAAACGCAGCAGACCGACTATCCGCGCACACGTCCCGACATGCCCAACCACGAGCCGCGCGGCTGTTCGCGTGGAGCGTCGTATTCGTGGTACCTGTATAGCGCGAACCGCCTCAAATATCCGCTCGTGCGCAGCGCGCTCGTCAAATTGTGGCGCGAGCGTCGCAAGACCATGGAGCCGGTGCAAGCCTGGCAATCCATCGTCGAAGACGAGGCTGCGCGCCGCAGCTATCAAACGCGGCGCGGACTCGGCGGTTTCATTCGCGCCACGTGGGACGAGGTCAACGAACTCGTGGCCGCCGCGAATGTGCATACGGTCAAGCGTCATGGGCCCGATCGCGTGGTGGGCTTCTCGCCGATCCCCGCGATGTCGATGGTCTCGTATGCAGCGGGTTCGCGCTATCTGTCGCTGATTGGCGGCGTGTGCCTGAGCTTCTATGACTGGTATTGCGATCTGCCGCCGGCCTCGCCGCAAACCTGGGGCGAGCAGACCGACGTGCCCGAATCCGCCGACTGGTACAACTCCACGTTCATCATGATGTGGGGCTCCAACGTGCCGCAAACGCGCACGCCCGACGCGCATTTCATGACCGAGGTCCGCTACAAGGGCACGAAGATCGTGTCGATTTTCCCGGACTACGCGGAGGGCGCGAAATTCGGCGACATCTGGCTGCATCCGAAGCAAGGGACCGACGCCGCGCTCGCCATGGGTCACGTGATCCTCAAGGAGTTTCATCTCACGGGCAAAAGCGAGTACTTCGCCAGCTATTGCCGCCGCTTCACCGACATGCCCTGTCTCGTGCGCCTGGTCGAACGCGACGGCCGCTATGTGCCGGAGCGCCTCGTGCGCGCATCGGATTTCGACGGCGCGCTCGGGCAGGCCAACAATCCCGACTGGAAAACCGTGGTGATCGACGCGCCGAGCAACGCTGTCGTCGTGCCGACGGGTTCCGCCGGTTTTCGATGGGGGCAGAAGGAAGGCGAGGACAAAGGCAAATGGAATCTGAAAGAGGAGTCGGCGGCGGGAGAAGCGATCGAGCCGCGCCTCACGCTCGTCGACGCGCACGACGAAGTGGTCGATGTGCTCTTTCCTTATTTCGGCAACATTCGCCATCCGCACTTCAATCACACGTCGCATGCGTCGGAGTTGTCCCGCAAGATCGGCGCGCGAAGAGTCGCCACGCGTGAGGGCGACATGCTGGTCGCCACCGTCTACGACCTGTTCGTCGCGAACTATGGCCTCGATCAGGGACTCGGCGGCGAACACATCGCCGCGAGCTACGACGACGATCTGCCATACACGCCGGCATGGCAGGAAGCGATCACGGGTGTCAAGCGCGCGGACGTGATCAACGTCGCGCGCCAGTTCGCGGAGAACGCACATAAGACGCAGGGCAAGTCGATGGTGATCGTCGGCGCGGGGATCAATCACTGGTTCCACATGGACATGGCGTACCGCGCGATCATCAACATGCTGATCATGTGCGGCTGCATCGGCAAGTCCGGTGGTGGATGGTCGCACTACGTCGGCCAGGAAAAGCTGCGCCCGCAAACAGGATGGACGGCGCTCGCCTTCGCGCTCGACTGGAACCGTCCGCCGCGCCAGATGAACGCGACCTCGTTTTTCTACGCGCATACGGATCAATGGCGCTACGACTCGATGGACCCGACCGCGTTGCTTTCTCCGCTCGCGGACGCCACGCAATTTCACGGCGCGCCGATCGACTACAACGTGCGCGCCGAACGCATGGGCTGGCTGCCGTCCGCGCCGCAACTGAGCGCGAATCCGCTGGATGTCGGGCGCTCGCTGCGCGAGCCGGCGCAAGCGGGCGCTGCCATCGCCGGCGATCTGAAATCGGGAAGCTTGCGCATGGCGTGCGAAGACCCGGATAGTCCGGCGAACTTTCCGCGCAATCTCTTTGTGTGGCGCTCGAACCTGCTTGGTTCGTCGGGCAAGGGTCACGAATATTTTTTGAAGCACCTGTTGGGTACGACCAACGGCGTGCGAGGCGACGAGGTCTTCAAGTCGGGCCATCCGCGTCCTGAAGAAATCGCCTGGCATGACGACGCGCCGCGCGGCAAGCTCGATCTGCTTGTCACGCTCGACTTCCGCATGTCGACCACCTGCATGTACTCCGACGTCGTGCTGCCCACCGCGACGTGGTACGAGAAGGACGACATGAATACGTCCGACATGCATCCGTTCATTCACCCACTGTCCGCCGCGGTCGACCCGGCATGGCAGTCGAAGAGCGACTGGGAGATCTTCAAGGGTCTCGCCAGGCGCTTTTCGGAGTTGAGCGTGGGACATCTCGGCGTCGAGCGCGATGTCGTGCTCGCGCCGATTGCACACGACAGCCCCGGCGAACTCGCGCAACCCTTCGAGGTGCGCGACTGGACGCGCGGGGAATGCGAGCCGGTGCCGGGCAAGACCATGCCGTCCGTGATCGTGGTAGAGCGCGATTATCCGGCCACGTATGACCGCTTCACGTCGCTGGGTCCGTTGCTGGAGAAGCTCGGCAACGGCGGCAAAGGCATCTCGTGGGATACGAAAGAGGAAGTCGCGCTGCTTGGCGAACTCAACTATCGCGTGGCGAATGGCGATGCCAATGGCAACGCCAACGCCAACGCCAACGCCAACGCCAACGCCAACGCCAACGCCAACGCCAACGCCAACGCCAACGCCAACGCCAACGGCACGGCGGGGCGGCCGCGCATCGACAGCGCGCTCGACGCAGCCGAAGTGATCCTGTCGCTCGCGCCGGAAACCAATGGCGCGGTCGCGGTGAAAGCGTGGCAAGCCGTATCGGCGATGACGGGCATCGAGCACGCGCATCTGGCCAACGCGCGCGCCGACGAAAAAATCCGCTTCCGCGACATTCAGGCGCAGCCGCGCAAGATTATTTCGTCGCCGACGTGGAGCGGCATCGAGTCTGAACACGTGTCGTACAACGCGGGCTACA
This sequence comes from Paraburkholderia sp. MPAMCS5, assembly GCF_036016995.1. Classification (NCBI taxonomy): domain Bacteria; kingdom Pseudomonadati; phylum Pseudomonadota; class Betaproteobacteria; order Burkholderiales; family Burkholderiaceae; genus Paraburkholderia; species Paraburkholderia sp. MPAMCS5. Next base: position 147,340 of record NZ_JAYXBK010000009.1, on the reverse strand, counting down.
CCAATGTGCACGAGCTGATTCCATGGCGAACGCTCAGCGGACGCCAGCAGCTCTATCAGGACCATCTGTGGATGCGCGCATTCGGCGAATCGCTGTGCGTGTACAAGCCGCCCATCGAAACGGGCAACTACGAGAAGATGCTCGGCGCGCGCTCGAACGGGAATCCGGAAATCGCATTGAACTTCCTGACGCCGCATCAGAAGTGGGGCATCCACAGTACCTATACGGACAATCTGCTGATGCTCACGCTGTCGCGCGGCGGCCCGATCGTATGGCTGTCGGAGATCGACGCGAAGCGGATCGGCGTGGTCGATAACGACTGGATCGAGTGCTACAACGCGAACGGCGCGTTGTGCGCGCGCGCGGTGGTGAGCCAGCGCATTCCGCACGGCATGGTGATGATGTATCACGCGCAGGAGAAGATCGTGAACACGCCGGGCTCGGAAATCACCGGTACGCGCGGCGGCATTCACAACTCCGTCACGCGCGTGGCGCTCAAGCCGACGCATATGATCGGCGGCTACGCGCAACTCGCCTATGGCTTTAACTACTACGGCACGGTCGGATCGAACCGCGACGAATTTCTGATCGTTCGCAAGATGAAGCACGTCGACTGGCTCGACGACGCGCCGGCCGATCCCGTGAATGCCGCCGCTGAGTATCAACACCGCCAGGGAGAAACCTCATGAAGGTGCGCGCACAGATTGCGATGGTGCTCAATCTCGACAAATGCATCGGTTGCCATACGTGTTCGGTCACCTGCAAGAACGTGTGGACGAGCCGCGAAGGCATGGAGTACGCGTGGTTCAACAACGTCGAGACGAAACCCGGCATCGGCTATCCAAAAGACTGGGAGAACCAGGACCGCTGGCGCGGCGGCTGGAAGCGCAAGGCCGACGGCAAGATCGAGCCGCGCCTTGGCAGCAAGTGGCGATTGCTTGCGCAGATTTTCGCCAATCCCCATCTGCCCGAAATCGACGACTACTACGAGCCGTTTACTTTCGACTACGCGCATCTCCAGGAGGCGGGCAATACGAAGGCCATGCCGGTTGCGCGCCCGCGCTCGCTGATCAGCGGAGAGCGGCTGGAAAAGATCGAGTGGGGACCGAACTGGGAAGAGATTCTCGGCGGCGAATTCGAGAAGCGCTCGAAAGACTACAACTTCGAGAACATCGAGAAGGATATCTACGGGCAGTTCGAAAACACTTTCATGATGTATCTGCCGCGGCTGTGCGAGCACTGCCTCAATCCGGCGTGCGTCGCGGCGTGTCCGTCCGGCTCGATCTACAAGCGCGAGGAAGACGGCATCGTGCTGATCGATCAGGACAAGTGCCGCGGCTGGCGCATGTGCGTGTCCGGTTGTCCGTATAAAAAGATCTACTTCAACTGGCACAGCGGCAAGGCCGAGAAGTGCATCTTCTGTTATCCGCGTATCGAAGCGGGACAGCCGACCGTCTGTTCGGAGACCTGCGTGGGCCGTATCCGCTATCTCGGCGTGATGCTGTACGACGCGGACCGCATCAGCGAGGCGGCGAGCGTCGAGAGCGAAGCCGATCTGTACGAGGCGCAACTGTCGGTCTTTCTCGATCCCAACGATCCCGAGGTCATCGCGCAGGCCGAACGCGACGGCGTGCCCGCCGCGTGGCTCGAAGGCGCGCGGCGCTCGCCGGTCTACAAGATGGCGATCGACTGGAAGCTCGCCTTCCCGCTGCACCCCGAATATCGAACACTGCCAATGGTCTGGTACGTGCCGCCGCTTTCGCCCATCAACGCGGCCGCGAACAGCGGTGAACTCGGCATGAACGGCTATTTGCCGGACATCGGATCGCTGCGCATTCCGCTTCGCTATCTCGCGAATCTGCTGACGGCGGGCAACGAAGCGCCCGTCAAGCTCGCGCTCGAGCGGCTGCTCGCCATGCGCGCCTTCATGCGCGCACGTCACGTCGATCAGATCGACGTCCCAGGCGTGCTCGACCAGGCGGGCCTGAGCGTCGCGCAAGTGGAGGACATGTACCGCTATCTGGCAATTGCGAACTTCGAGGATCGCTTCGTGATTCCCACGTCGCATCGCGAGTATGCGGAAGATGCTTTCGATCTGCGCTCGTCGTGTGGATTCTCGTTCGGCAATGGCTGCTCGGATGGACGTTCCGAAACGAGTCTCTTCACGACTCGAAAGAGCAATCGAAAGATTCCAATTCGTCAGGAGTTCTGACATGAGTTCTCGCGACATCGACCTGAACATCGAAAGCCCGAACGGTGCGATCTACGCGGTGCTGGGCGCGCTGCTCGGCTATCCGGACGAGCCGTTGCTCGACGCGTTGCCGGAGGCGCAGCAACTACTGCGCGGCGAGCGTGGCCTGACACGCGACGCGCGCGCGGGCCTCGATCAGTTCATCGGCTATTGCGCGGAGCGCGACCTGTTCACGCTTCAGGAGAACTACGTGGCGCTATTCGATCGCGGGCGCGCCACCTCGTTATATCTGTTCGAGCATGTGCACGGCGAGTCGCGCGATCGCGGACAGGCCATGGTCGATCTTCTGCGAATGTACGAGGAATACGGGCTGCATCTGCATGCGGGCGAACTGCCCGACTATCTGCCCGTGTTTCTCGAATACCTGTCGCGCCTTCCCGTCGCGCAAGCACGCGGGCTGCTCGCGGAGACCGGCGAGATTCTGCAATCCATCACCGCGCAACTCGCGAAACGCGGCAGTCCGTACAGCTTCGTGGTGGGCGCGCTGTTGCCGCTCGCGGGCATCGGCAAAGGCGATGTGCAGGTGCCCGGCACGCTCAACGAAGACGACGCGCAATCGCCGCCATCCGCAGCCGACTATCGCGCGCTCGACGCCGCCTGGGCCGACGAGCCCGTGCGCTTCGCCGGCGCGGCGACGCCCGCGCAGGCGCCCATTCACTTTTACGGCAGCCGCACCGGTATCCGGGAGAACAGGTCATGAGCGACTATGTGCATCAGTTCGTGTTTGGCATCTATCCGTACATCTGTCTTGCTGTTCTGCTGCTCGGCAGCCTCGTGCGTTTCGATCGCGAGCAATACACGTGGAAAAGCGATTCGTCGCAGACGCTGCGGCACGGTGCGTTGCGACTCGGCAGCAACCTGTTTCATTGGGGCGTGCTGATCGTGGTGGGCGGCCACTTTGTCGGATTCCTCGCGCCGCACTGGCTCGTCTCGCCGTTCATGTCGGCGTCCGCGCATCAGCTTGCCGCGATGGTTGCGGGAGGCACCGCGGGCATCGTCGCGATTATCGGTTTGACGATCCTGATTTACCGGCGTCTCTTCGACGTTCGCATTCGCCGCAATAGCCGCGTGTCGGACATCGTCATCGTGCTGATGTTGTGGCTGCAACTCGCGCTCGGGCTCGGCACGGTGGTGTTGTCCATGCGTCATATGGACGGCGCGATGTTCGAGCAACTCACCGACTACGTGAAGGGCGTGGTCACGTTCCGCCCGAATATCGCGAGCCTGCTCGTGGGCGTGCCGCTGACTTATCGGATGCATATCGCGCTCGGCTTCACGGTCTTCCTCGTGGCGCCGTTCACGCGGATGGTGCACATCTGGAGCGGATTCGCGTCGATCGCCTATCTGATTCGCCCGTATCAGCTCGTGCGCAAGCGCTGAGGAGCATGCCATGAGCATGATCGAACAGCACGCGCGGGCGGGCGAGGGCGGCGCGTTGCGCGTGAACGGCATCGCAATCGAGGCGGCTGCCATTCACGACGAAATCGCGCAGCAGTCCGATGCGCCCGATCCGCAAGCGGCCGCGAAGCAGGCGCTCGTGATTCGCGAACTGCTGCGGCAACGCGCGATCGAGCTGAAGCATGTCGCCGATGGCGCCGCGTTCGACGACGCGTCGCTCGACCAGTTGCTCGACAGCGAACTGAATGTGCCGACGGCGACGCGCGCCGACTGCGAGCGCTACTACGAGAGTCATCCGGAGCGCTTCAGGCGCAACGACATTGTGTTCGCGAGCCACATTCTCTTTGCGGTGACCGGCCGCGCGCCGCTCGCGTTGATCCGGCACAAAGCCGAGACCACGTTGCAACAGGTGCTGAGCGCGCCTGACACGTTCGGCGACATGGCGCGTGAATGGTCGAACTGCCCGTCCGCGAAAGTGGCGGGAAGCCTCGGGCAGCTATTGCGCGGCGACAGCGTGCCGGAATTCGAGCGCGCGTTATTCGACTCGCAGAACATCGGCGTGATGCCGGGACTCGTCAATACACGATTTGGCTTTCATATCGTGCGAGTCGAGAGGCGAGTGGAAGGCGAGCGTCTTCCGTTCGAGTCGGTCGAGGCCGACATCGCGCGCTTTCTCGGCGAACGTGTCCGCCACAAGGCGATCCAGCAATACGTGAGCGTGCTCGCAGCGCGTGCGCGAATCGAGGGCGCGGTTCTGGGCGACGCCAACGGCCCGCTCGTTCAATAGATAAGGAAACAGCCATGAGCGCACAAGGCGACATGAAGAATTTCGGCGCGACGCCCGGCGTCAGCGCGCAGGCGTGGTCGGTGTTGCTGGCGAGCACGCTCGCGTTTCTCGTCTGCTTCGTCGTATGGATGATGTTCGGCGTGCTCGGTGTGCAGTTGCGCGAGGACCTGCATCTGAACAGCACGGAGTTCGGACTGCTGACATCGACACCGGTTTTGACGGGCGCGTTGATGCGCCTGCCGCTCGGCGCGTGGACCGATCGTTTTGGCGGACGCATCGTGATGACGGTGCTGCTAGTCGTTTGCACTGTACCCGTTTATATTGTCAGTTATGCAACCGCGTTGTGGCAGTTTTTGTTGATCGGGCTGTTTCTCGGCTGCGTGGGTGCGTCGTTTGCAGTGGGCACGCCGTACGTCGCGCGTTTTTTTCCGCCCGGGCGGCGCGGCTTCGCGATGGGCTTTTTCGGCGCGGGCACGGCCGGGGCCGCGGTGAACCTGTTCGTCACGCCTTCGTTGCAGGCCGCGTATGGCTGGCGCTTCGTGCCGCGCGTGTACGCGCTCGCGCTGCTGGCAACCGCGGTGATCTTCTGGTTCGCGTCGGCGCCCGATCCGGGCGCCGGGCGAAAACAGGGGTCGTGGCTCGACGCGTTCAAGGTATTGCGTAATCCTCACGTCTGGCGCTTGTGCCAGTTCTACTCGATTACGTTTGGCGGCTTTACGGCACTGTCGCTGTGGATACCGCAGTATCTGAAGGCCGAATACGGCATGTCGCTCGTGGTGGCGTCCGCGTTCGCTGCGGGATTTTCGCTGCCAGGGTCGATTTTGCGCGCGGTGGGCGGTGGACTCGCCGACCGCTTCGGCGCGCACAGCGTGACGTGGTGGGGGCTGTGGGTTGCCTGGGTTTGCCTTTTTTTGCTGTCGTATCCGCCAACCGACCTCGTCATTCACACGGTGGGCGGCACGGTGAGTCTGCATATCGAAGTCACGCTGATCTTGTTCGTGGTACTGACGTTTGCGCTGGGCGCGGTGTTCGCGTTTGGGATGGCATCGACGTTCAAGTACGTTGCAGATGACTTCGCCAACAACATGGGCGTGGTGACAGGAATCGTAGGTCTTGCGGGCGGGCTTGGCGGGTTCCTGCTGCCGGTTATTTTCGGCGTGCTGTTGGACCTGTTCAAGGTGCGCTCGAGTTGTTTTATGTTCCTTTACGGGATTGTCTGGGTGTCGCTCATTCTGATCTATCTGTCGGAAGTGAGAAGGGCGCCGGTGGTGGGGAAAGTCGTGGGGTAAGTCGGGTGGCCGCGCATGCGGGCCTGCGGTTGACTACCTCGCGCATGGCAAGCGGATGGCGGTTGTCAGCCTGATCACGATGGCGACTAACGTGCCGTTCTTGCCCCTGCCGGAAAAGAATCCAATTGAACCCCACACGCGGGGAACATGGATGAGTCGTCACGATGGGCTTGTACAGGCCGCAGGAGCCACTCTTCGACCAAGCGTGGATGCTACCCGACGTCGAGGAAGTTGCCTCACAACAATGAACAGGAAAACTCCATGAAAAAAAACCTGATCGCCGCGCTTGCCTTCGCCTGCGCGTCCGCGCTTGCGTTCGGCGAAGAAACTGCGCCGGTGACGGTCGATAACTTCGTTCGCGCGGAAACCGATCTTTATTTCACCAACTCCGTAAAAGGCGGCGGGTTCGGAGGATGGCACCATATTCGCGATCTCTTGCCGGTCGACCATCAGAGCGTAATTCGAGGCAATCGCGATACGTTGTACTCGTCGCGGGTATTCGACCTCGACGCCGGGCCGGTCACGATTACGCTGCCCGATGCGGGGCAACGGTTCATGTCGCTTCAGATCATCACCGAAGATCAATACACGACCACCGAATACGGAGCGGGGCCGCATCAGCTGAGCAAGGAAAAAGCCGGCACGCGTTATGTGCTCGCCGGCATTCGCACGTTGACCGATCCGAGCGATTCCGGCGATCTGGCTCGCGTACATGCACTGCAAGATGCGATCAAGGTCTCGCAACCCGGCGGTCCCGGCAAGTTCGAAACGCCGAACTGGGATAAAGCCAGCCAGAAGAAAATTCGCGATGCGCTCCTCGGCCTCGCAAGCACGGTGACGGACACGCGCCGCGCCTTCGGCACGAAAGACGAGGTCGATCCGGTTCAATATCTGATCGGCGCCGCTTCGGCCTGGGGCGCCAACTCACCGCGCGATGCGATCTACCTCAACGTCGTCCCGACACAAAACGACGGGAAAACAAGCTATTCATTGAAGGTGAAGGACGTACCGGTCGACGGATTCTGGTCGGTCAGTGTCTACAACGCAGAGGGCTATTATCAGAAGAACGCGTATAACGCGTACTCGTTGAATAGCATCACCGCGAAGAAGGGCAGCGACGGCGGTGTCACGATCCGGTTCGGCGGCTGCGACGGCAAGACGCCCAATTGCCTTCCGATCATGGACGGTTGGAACTACATGGTTCGGCTGTATCGTCCGCGCGCGGAAATACTCGACGGCAACTGGAAGTTTCCTGTCGCGCAGCCAGCGAGCTAGCCGGCTCGCGGCCGCCTGACATTAATTGGGGCTTATTTCGAGCTTGTTTCGGGCCTAACTCCCACCGCGCAGAAATACCTGGCCCGAAACCCGCCCTCGATATTCTCAAGCACCAACTGTCCTCCGGTCCGGCGCGCGAGTTCCGAGACGATGGAAAGCCCGAGACCACTTCCCGCCGAGGCCGAATGATCGAGCCGATAAAACGGCTCCAGCACCCGCTGCAATTCGTCCTCGGGAATGCCGTTGCCGGAATCGGAAACCTCGAACATCACCCGGCCGTCCGAGAGGACGGCCGAAATATCCACCTTGCCGCCAACCGGCGCATACCGCACGGCGTTGTCGATCAGATTTCGGAGGATCACCGCGATAGTGGCCTCGTCGAGCCACACGATCGCGTCGTCGAATCGTTCGAAACCAATGTCTATCTGCCTGTCGCGCGCCATGTCGAGAACACTGTTCACGGCTTCCGTCGCGATGACGCGCAGCGACGCTTCCTGCATCGGCAGGGGCGGCGTGTGTTCCGAGCGCGCGAGTTGCAGCAACTGCTCGACGAGCCGCTGCGTTCGTCGCAGCCCCGCTTGAAAGGCCTTCAGTCTTGCCGCGCCCGACGCGGTGGTCACCGCGCTGCCGAGGTTTTCGGCTTGCAGCGACAGCGCCGCCAGCGGCGAACGCAGTTCGTGCGCGGCGCTTGCCACGAAACGGCGCTGGTGTGAAATCGCGTCGCGCAGCCGCTCGATCAGGTGGTTGATCGAGCGGACAAACGGCAGAACTTCCAGCGCGATGCCTTCCTCCGACAACGTGTCGAGAGAAGTCTCCGTCTGCCGGTCGATCGCCGCCGAGAGCCGCGTCATCGGAGCCAGTTGTTTGCGCACCACCACCACGATCACGATAAACAAGGTGGGCAGCAACACCAGCGCCGGCACCAGCGTTCGCATCGCGCCGTCGCGGGCGATCTCGTCACGCAGCGCAGACGGCTCGGCGACCGCGATGCGCTCGCCGCTTGCGAGCGTGTGGACATTGAGCCGCCACCACTGGCCGCCGCCCTCCATGTCGTGGAAGCCGTCGGTTATCGTCGCGGGAATCGTGAGGCCGGTGGCTTGCAGCATGCCCGCCGTGCCGCTTTCCAGCTTGTCGATCACGATCCGCACTTCGGTGTCCGGCGAACTCGTCACCGCGGCGGACGGATCAGGCAGCGTGATCGCCTGCCGGTCGATCAGCGTGGCAATCTCCTTTAACTGGCCGTCCTGAAGTTCGCTGGCTTCCTGATAGGCGAAAACGAACGAAAACCCACACGCGACAATCCCTGTCGCCACGATCACGCCGCCGATCCACACGAGCAACTGTGAAGTGAGCGAGCGCGGGCGCGTCATTTTTCCACCAGCCATCCCACACCCCGTACGTTGCGAATTGCCGGAGCACCCAGCTTTTTGCGGATGCCGTGAATGAGCACTTCGACCGTGTTGCTTTCGATGTGCTGTCCCCACGCATACAGCTTCTGTTCGAGCTGCTCGCGCGAGAGCACGGTGCCGGGACGCAAAAGCAAGGCGCTGAGCAAGGCGAACTCGCGGCTCGTGAGGCGCGCCTCTTTGCCTTCGTACGTCGCCATGTGCGTCGCGGCGTCGACGGTGAGGCCGGCGCTCGTCATTTTCGATTCGCGATGTTCGCCGAGGCGCCGCGTCACCGCTCGCAGGCGCGCAAGCAGTTCGCCGATTTCAAATGGCTTGACGAGATAGTCGTCCGCGCCCGCATCGAGACCAATGATCCGGTCCTCGATGCTGTCGCGCGCGGTCAGGATGATGACCGGTACCTTCTCGCGCCGCGTCCGCAGCTCGCGCAGCACATCGACACCGCTGCGTCCCGGCAGATTGAGGTCGAGCAGCACGACATCGTGCTCGCGCACCATCAATGCGGCGCTCGCCAGGTTGCCGTCGCGCACCCAGTCGGGCGCATAGGCGGCGTCCTTGAGCGCCTCCACCACGGCCTCGCCAATCATTTCGTCGTCTTCGATCAGAAGCACTCGCATAGCTGTGGGCGGCCGTGGCCGCGTCTTAAGTGAAAAATAAGTGTCGCCCAATACGATCCGCAGGTTCTCTTCCCGCCAGGTCCCTCATCGTGACGCACGGTTCGTACGATAGCAAACTGCCCCGCGCAATTCTCGCGACGATGGGGCGATCGCCACGCGCGATGTGCCTCCTGCCGCTCGAATGCGCGGCCTTCCTGCTGATCGGCGGATGCACGACCTATGTGCCGCGGCCCTTGCCGGACGCGCCGCAATGGGCTGCGGCGAGCGATGCCCGCGTGGATGCCCGCGTGGATGCCCGTTTCGATGCCCGTTTCGATGCCCGCGCAGCCCCGTTGACCGCCGATCAGGTCGTGTCGCGCGCGCTCCAGTACAGCCCGGAGGTCCGCATGGCGCAGCGCGAGGTCGACGTCGCGAAGGCAAAGCGCTATGCGGACGGTCTGCCGCCCGATCCCACGCTCAACTTCAGCACGGACCGTCCGGGCGCCGCCGGCTTTGTGCCTGCCTTCATGGTCGAGTTGAGTTACGAGGTGTCGGCGCTCGTCGATCGTCCCGCCAAAAAGAAGGCGGCCAATGCCTTGCTCGACCAGAAACAGCTCGCGCTCGAATGGACGCGCTGGCAGGTCGCCAATCACGCGTATGCGCTTTATGTGCGCAACGTGAACCTCGCGCGTCTCGAAGACGAGACCGACCGGATGGCGACGCATCAGCGGGCTGTCGCGAGCCGGATGGACAGCGCGCTCGCGCGCGCCGACATCACGCGCGATGCCGACATGCTGGCGCAAACGCGGTATCGCGACAGCGCGCAGGAATCGTTTGGGTTGCGGCGCGAGCATCTGCACGCGATCCAGGAACTCGATACGCTGCTCGGCCTGCGTCCGGGCACCCAGTTCACGCTCGCCGCGCCGCCGGAACCGGCGGAGATTCCGGATAGCGTGATCGAGACGGCGCTCGCGGACCTCGGGCAGCATCGTCCGGACCTGCTGGCGCTGCGCGCGGGCTACGACGAACAGGACGAACGCTACCGGGCGGCGCTGCTCGGCCAGTTTCCGAAGCTCGACATCGGCGTGACGCGAGGCCGCGATACGTCGGCCATTTATACGTCCGGGCTCAGCCTCTCGGTGACGCTGCCGCTTTTTAACGGCAACCGCGGCAACATCGCCATCGAAAAGGCCACGCGCGAACGCCTCTACGAGGAATACGTGCAACGTCTGGACGACGCCTACGCGGCCGTGCAGGTCATCACCGCCGACCTGAAACTTCAGCAGGAACAGCTACAGGCCGCGCGTGGCGCCGAAGCCGCGCTCAACACCTCGTTGGAAAAGGCGCGGGCCGCTTTCCAGCAAGGCAACCTCGCGCTTGGCGCGCTCGCCGACCTCGAATCGCAGTACGGCGCACAGCGCATTGCCTCGGAGAAGCTCGCGAACTCGGTGCTCCAGGAGCACGTGGAGTTGTGCACGCTGATCGGCGTGAGCGCGATAGATCATCAACCGTTTCAACAGGCCATACGATGAAAGCGAGCCGACTCTCAACTTTTGCCGCAGTGTCCGTGTTCGCAGTGTCCGTGCTGATGGTCAGCCAGGGCGCGTTCGCTGCGGATGTCGTCACGATGCCCGCCGTGCCGAAGCACATCACGCAGACCGTGTCGGCGCCCGCGCGGGTTCAGGCGGCGTCGAACGTCGCGTTGACGGCCTCGACCGCGGGAACCGTCGAGGGTCTGCGCGTTCTGCCAGGCGATGCCGTGCGCCGCGGGCAGATGCTTGCCCGTCTGACGGGCCCCGCGGTGATCGCGGAGCGGACGCGTTTGAACGCCGAGCAAAAATCGGCGGACATTCGCGCGCGCACGGCCATCCAGGCCGCCACGATCGAACAGCAGAAGCTCGACGACCAGCTCAGCACGCGCGACGCCGTTCTGCATGCAGAGGCCGAGCGCGACAGCGCGCGTCAACAGTTGCTCGCCGCGCAGGCCGCGAGCAAAAACTATGAGAGCCTGGTGTCGCTGAGCGCGCCGCAATCGGGCACGGTGACCGCCGTCAGCGCCGCCGACGGACAGCTCGCGAGCGCGGGGCAGGCACTCGTGACGATCGCGCCTTCGAACGGGCTGTATGTCGTCGCGAGTGTGTATGGCAACGGCGCGACGCGGGTGGCGCCCGGCATGGCAGGCACGTTCTTGCCGGAGGGCGCTGCTGCGCCGCTGCGCGTGGTCGTCGAGCGCCTGTCGCTCAGCGCGACCGTGCCGGGACAGCAGGACGTGTGGCTGAAGCCGTCGGATAGCCAGGCGTTGCGAGTCGGCGCAGTGGGCACGCTGACACTCGCCAGGACGACCGACAGGCTCGCGGTGCCCGCGAGCGCGCTGGTGCTCGACGGCGGCCAATGGTGGGTGCTCGTGCACGACAAGGCGGGCGAGCATCGCAGGAAGGTCGTGCCGGGCGCTTCCGACAACGGATGGACGTCCATCGACCAGGGACTCGCGCGGGACGAACGTGTCGTGACCCAGGACGCGTATCTGCTGTTTCATCAGGACTTCGCCCAACGTTACCAGCAAGCCGATTGATGACTTTTCGAACTATCCTCGCCGATATCGTCAGGCGACCGCTGCTGTGGGTCATGCTCTATGCGGGCCTGATTGCCTACGGCGTCTACGCCCTCGTCAATATTCACGCGGAAGTGTTGCCGCAGTTCAACATGCCGCAAGTGAGCATCGTCGCGCAGTTGCCGGGCGCGACGACGCTCGATCTGGAAGGTCTGGTGGCGCGTCCCATCGAGGCCGAGCTGACGTCGCTGTCCACGCTGAGCGATGTCCGCACGGTGATCGGCCAGGGCTCGGTGCAGATCGAGGCACGCTTCACGGAAGGCACGCACGCCAGCAGCGCGCTCCAGGACGTGAACGGCGTGATCGGCCGCATTCATGGTTCGTTGCCGACGGGCAGCAGCCTCACCACCGAGATCTCGGGCAACGCGATCAACGAAGTCGCGGATTACGCGGTGCAGATTCCGCCGGGCGTCGATGCATCGCAAGCGCAGCGCGTGATCGAAACCGATATCGTGCCGCGTATTCGCGCGGTTTCCGGCGTGCAGAAAGTGTCGGTCGCGGGGCCGGGCGCCGACGCGATCTGGGTCCGCCCGAACCTCGGGAGAATGCAGCAGTTCAATGTCTCGGTGACGGACCTCGCGTCGTCGCTGGCCGCGGCGACCGCGATGGTGCCGAGCGGCTATGTCGATCTCGGGCATCAGGATATTTTCATCGAAGGCCGCAGCCTGCCCGCCACGCCGGCGCAATATGACGACATTGCATTGTCCGCGCCTGCCGGCACGATTCCGCTGAACGCCGTGGCCGACGTCACGCGCGCCGCGCCGCCTTCGCATCACGCGGTCACGCTCGACGGCCAGCCGACTATCGCGCTGATCGTGTTCAAGCAGCCGGGGGCATCCACGGTGCCGGTCGTCAAGGAGGTGGACAAGGCGCTGGACCAGCTCCAGCCGCAATTGCCGGGCGGCGCGAAGTTCGTGCGGATCTACAGCCAGGGGCATATCGTCGGCCTGGTGTCGGCCGATCTCACGCGCAACCTCGCGATCGGCGCGGTGCTCGCGGTCGCGGTGCTGTTCTGGATGCTGGGCGCGAGCCGCGGCATCTGGGCCCTCGCGGTGAGCATTCCGCTTTCGCTGCTGCTCGGCATCGCCGGCCTGTATCTGGGCGGCCAGAGCCTGAACCTGCTGACGTTCGGTGCGTTGTCCGTCGCGGTCGGCCTGCTCGCCGACGACGCGATCATCGTGCTCGAAAGCATCTATCACCGTTGGGAAAGCGGCGACGATCGATGGGAAGGCGTCGCGCGCGGCTTGCGCGACATCGCCGGCCCGGACATCTCGGGCACCATGACGACGGTCGCCGTGTTCCTGCCGCTCGCGTTTGTCGGCGGCCTGGCGGGACTCTTCTTCGTGCCGTTCTCGCTCGCGATGACATTGAGCCTGATCGCCTCGCTCGTCATTTCGCTGACGCTGATTCCGCTCGTCCTCGGCTTCGTCGGGCCGCGCGTGCATACGCGGCCTAGCTCCGGCGCGCGCGCCGTCGCCTGGTTGAAAGCGCACAACCTGCGCCTCTTCGATGTCGCGCTGCGCCGCCCGCGCATGGCGCTGTGGGGTTGCGTCGGCATCTTCGCGATCTCGGTCGCGGGGCTGGCGCTGGTGCCGGTCGATTTTCTGCCGCTGCCGAACGAAGCCGTATTGCTCGAAAGCTTCACGTTGCCGCCCGGCACGTCGCTGCACGATTCGCGCGATGCCGCCGAGCGCATTTCGACGCGGCTTCGCGGCCTGCCGTTCGTCGCGCACGTGTTCGCGCGCATCGGCTCGGCCTCGGGCACGTCGTACACCGAACCCGCCTATGCGGGCGAAATCCAGGTCGCGCTGAAGCCCGACGTGAATGCGGGCAGCCTCGATGACATCGGCAAGCGCATTTCGGATGCGTCGAAACTGCCCGGCGTGCAGACGATTGTCGGCACGCCCACGCTGGAGCGTCTGGGCGAAACGCTGTCGGGTTTGCCGCAGCCGTTTGTGATCGACGTGTATGGCAGTTCGGTGGACACGCTGCAATCGCTCTCGACCGAGGTCACGCGACGCCTCTCGACGGTACCGAATCTCTCCGACGTGTTCAACAACGACGGCTATCCCGTCACGGAACTGCAAATCACGCCGAAGGCGGGGGCGCTCGCGCTGCATGGCCTCACCGCCGCGCAGCTCTTTTCGCAACTGCACATGCTGCTTGCGGGGCAGATCGTCGCAACGGTTCCGGAGGGCAATGGCCATCTCGATGTCTTCATCCGGCTCGGCGAGCCCACGCAATTCTCGCTCGACGAACTCCGGCAGATTCCCGTCATGGCGAAAGGATGGACTGCGCTCGGCGACGTCGCCGACGTCTCGATGAAGACCGGCCCTAACGTGATCCGCCATCTGGATGGATTGCGCGCGGTCGAAATTCTCGCGACGCCCACCGCGCCGCTCGGCAAGGTCATCGCGGATTCGAAACAGGCATTGGCCACGCTGAAGCTGCCGCCCGGCTACGACGTGAAGTTCGGCGGCCTCTATCCGCAGCTCGAACGCGCGGTGATCAACGTGGCGGTCGCCGCCGCGATCGCGCTCGCGCTGATGCTCGGCATTCTCACCTTGCAGTTCGATGGTTTCCTCGTGCCGGGTCTTCTGCTGTTGCAGATGCCGCTCGGGTTTTCGGGCGGCGCGATTGCGCTTCTCGTCAGCGGCGTGGGTCTGAATGCCATCGGGCTCATTGCGTTTCTCACGCTGATCGGCGTGAGCCTGAATCACGGCATCGTGCTTCTTCAGATGGTGAAGCGCAATGAAGCGAGTGGCCAGCCGGTCGTGGAGGCGGTGAGGCATGCAGTGGAAGTGCGCTTCAGGCCGATTCTCCTGACTGTGCTGACGGCGTCGCTCGGTCTGTTGCCGACCGCGCTCGGTTTCGGAACGGGCGCGGCGCCGGAACAGGGGCTCGCCATCGTCACGCTGGGCGGGCTCGTGTGGAGCGGTTTGCTGAGTACGAACCTGCTGCCGGCCTTGTATGTCCACGGCCGAAACAGGCAGGCGCGACGGGCATCGGCGGCACGGTCTTGAGGGCGTGAGCGGCCGCGCGCAGCCGCATATTGCGCCCGGCAGAATCTTCGTCTACGAGTTCCAGCTGGAGCAGCACGGCGGGTTCATGTATCACCCGCATGCCGACGGAATGATGCCGATGGCGATAGTGAGCCTGGAGTGGAAAGCGCGCGCTTCGTCCGGTTACTGCCGGTTACAGGATTCACAGTCCGGCTTTACTTCGGCGGCCATGGCACTTTTATAATCCGTGCGTTCGTCCCTCGTTGTTGTTCGGCATCCGCCGGCATGGAGCAGGGCAGGAGAACACCATGAAACGCGCTACCCTTTTGATCGCAGTGGGACTGTCCGCTGCCTGTGTTTCGAGCGCGGCTTTCGCCCATGCGGATATCGGCGTTTTTCTGGGTGTGCCGGGTCCGATGTACGTGGCGCCGCCTCCGGTCGTGTACGAGCCGCCGCCGCGCGTGGTGTATGCGCCGGCTTACGGCTACGGATACCGCTACGAAGACGACGATGACGACGGCCACCGTTGGCACCACGATCACGGTTGGCATCGGGGCTGGGAGCACCACCACCATCATCACGACGACGATGACTGATTTGCGAGGACAGTAGGCGGTCTTCATTGAAGTGAAGTGCGCCGCTCGTCGCCATCGCCGGTAAACTATCCGTTTGCGACGATGCGAGGCTCCAGATTGTGAAGACGGGACATAGCGCGGTGTTCACCGCACTGGCTGCTGCGGCATTGTTCGGCGCGGCGACGCCGCTTGCCAAGGCGCTGCTCGGCGCGGTCAGTCCGTTCATGCTCGCAGGACTGTTTTATCTCGGCAGCGGCGTGGGTCTTGGCTTGAGTCTCGGCCTGAGTCGCGCGTGGCGCTCGCTCGCAAAGCGCGGCGCTGCGTCCGGCGCGCAACACCACATTCAGAAAGCGGAACTCCCCTGGCTTGCCGGCGCGATAGCCATGGGCGGCGTCGCCGGTCCGGCGCTGCTGATGCTCGGGCTCGCGAGCACGCCCGCGGCAACCAGTTCGCTGCTGCTGAACCTCGAAGGTGTGCTGACCGCCGTGCTCGCCTGGGTGGTGTTCCGCGAGAACGTCGATCTTCAGGTCTTTCTCGGCATGGTCGCGATCGTCGCCGGCGGCGTGCTGCTGTCGTGGCATCCGGGACAGGCGGGCGTGCCGCCCGGCGCATTGCTGATCGCCGGCGCGTGTCTGTGCTGGGCCATCGACAACAATCTGACCCGCAAGGTCTCGGCCAACGACGCGATGGTCATCGCGTGTCTGAAGGGCCTCGTGGCCGGTCCCGTGAATCTCGGCATTGCCATGGCGAGCGGCGCGACGCTTCCGTCCGTGGCAACGATGGCGGCGGCAATGCTGACCGGTTTCGCCGGCTATGGCATCAGCCTCGTGTTGTTCGTGGTCGCGCTTCGTCATCTCGGCACGGCGCGGACCGGCGCTTACTTTTCCGTTGCGCCGCTATTCGGCGTGATCATTTCCTTCGCGATGTGGCCTGCGCGGCCCGATCTGTCTTTCGCGATCGCCGCCGTTCTGATGGCGCTGGGCATCTGGCTGCACGTGCGCGAGCGGCACGTGCACGAGCACCGTCATGAATGGCTGGAGCATACGCATCGGCATCGCCATGACGAGCATCATCGGCACGAGCACGACTTCCCTTATTCCGGCGACGAACCGCATACGCACCCGCACGTGCATCTGCCGATCACGCATTCGCATGCGCATTTCCCGGATATTCATCATCGGCATTCGCATTAGCGGGCGCGCGCTCGCATTGGCGAGCCTCGTGCGATGCCCGCGCCGATAGCGCACAATGAATCACCCACGGGCGCCTGCCCAGCAGGTGTGAAGGTGCGCGACACTCGCCAGCGTACGGTCGGAACAATCGCCCGACACAGTGGCGCGGACATAGCAGCCGGAGTAACGCCCGGCCGCCCGTGGCATCGCCGTTTGCTCTCACCATCGCAGCAGCTTCGGTCCGAGCCACGCGCCGATGCCCGCGGGCGCCAGCATCCCGATTGCGTACCACACGCTCCAGAACGCCGGGCTCATCTCGGGACAATGCAGGCAATACACGATGGTCGCAGCGGAACTCGCGAGCAAGCCGGCGACGGCGCCCGCGAGCCGCAGTTGCGTCGGCGCAAGCGATTTGACGGCCCAGAATACGGCAGGCAATGTCGGCAGCGAAAGCAGCATGATGTTCAGAGGACACGTGCGCCAGGTCTGACCGAGGACGAGCGGCCAGCGTGCCCCCGGCGCCGCGCCGTCGAGCACGAGCAGGCTCGCGGCCCACACCGCGATGAACGGCAGCGCGATCAGCGCCCACGCATAACCCGCGCGCGCGCCCGGCCGACCGAGCCGCGTTATCGCGAGCAGCGCGCCGATCGCGATGGCCAGCGGATACGCGAGCTTGGCCCAGAAGATGGCCGTGCGCGCGACGCTCGCGAGATCGTGCCGCACGCCGAACACCACGCACATCAACACGAGCGAGCCCAATGCGCCCGCAACCAGCGCCTTCGCGAAACGGCGCGCGACAGCGCCGCGCTCGACGCGCGTCACCTGGTTCGACAGAAGGCCGATGAGATCGTCGGTTTTCATCGCAGTCCCCGGATGCGCGCGGCCAGCGCCTTGAGACCGCGATGCACGCCGACCTTCACCGCCGATTCCGACAGGCCGGTGATGCGCGCCGTTTCCGTCACGGAGAGGCCTTCGAGTTTCATGTGAACGATGGGCAGGCGCTGTTTGTCAGGCAAATGGTCGAGCAGCTTGCCGATGTCGTGCCGCGCTTCGGCGGGATCGTCGTCGATGCTGGCGAGCAGGTCGGCATGGTCGTCGAGCGGGTCGTTGAGCGATTCGCGGCGCGCGCGCGAGCGGAAGTAATCCATTAGCTTGTAGCGGGCAATGGCGTGCAGCCACGCTGTCAGCGGTTCGTCCTGACGATAGGTGTGACGCGCGTTATGCACGGCGAGCAGGATCTCCTGAACGAGGTCTTCCACGTCGTCGCGATAGCGCGGAATGCGCTTGCGCAGAAACCCGCGCAGATGCCGTGTGAGTGCTTGCAGAAAGTCTCGATAAGCGTCGGCATCGCCGTCCAGACCGCGAACGAACAACGCTTTCAGGCGGCTTTCCGCTTCTTGCAGCATGGCTTCTCGATTGACGGGACGACGAGACGACGAGACGCGCGCACCGTCCGCCGCCTTGGAGGCGAGCGGGGCGCCCGGCTTCGGATCGGTCGCTTCGGCATAGCCGAAGCCGCAATGCGCCACTATAGCGCGGTCGTCGGTCATCTTCTTCATCCGGCGCTTCACCGGCCTCCTTTCACGGGTTAATTCGCTGGTTCGCGTTCGCCGGTTACATCGCGCGTTAAAGTTTTTTTGCGTGCAATAGCTGTAACCCGCTTCATGTCGCGGACGAATTCACCTGTATCAACCTGCCACGGTGATCGACATGAAGACGATGAAAGCGACTCTCACTGCGGCGCGCGAAAGCGTGCCGCTCAATGCGCCGGCGCAGTTGCCGGTTCATCCGCTCTGGTTGCGCGTCACGCATTGGCTGAACGCCTTGGCGGCGCTCGTCATGATGTTTTCCGGCTGGCGCATTTACGACGCGTCGCCCGTGTTTCGGAACATCGTGATTCCGCCGTCGCTCACGCTCGGCGGCTGGCTCGGCGGCGCGCTGCAATGGCACTTTGCGGCGATGTGGCTGCTGGTGTTCAACGGCATCGTCTATTTCGCGCTCAACATCGCGAGCGGGCGCTTCGTCGCCAGGTTCTTTCCGCTTTCGCCGCGCGCCGTGTTGCGCGACTTGATGGCGGCATTGAGAGGCAAGCTCTCGCATGCGGATTTGCGCGAGTACAACGCGGTGCAGAAGCTCGCGTATCTCGTCGTCATGGTCGATCTCGTGGTGCTCGTGCTGTCGGGGTTCGCGATCTGGAAGTCGGTGCAGTTTCCGCTGCTGCGCGACCTGATGGGCGGCTACGACAACGCGCGCGTCGTGCACTTCTGCGCGATGGCGGTGATGGCCGCGTTCGTCGCCGTGCATGTCGCGATGGTGGCGCTCGTCCCGCGCTCGCTGTTGACGATGCTGCGCGGCCGCTGATCCTTGCCGGAGTGAACGACATGAACCCGAACGACAAGCGGCCCATTCTGCTGGACCGCGCAACGATTCTCGCCGATGCGCGCCGCGAGTTGCAGATGCCTTCGCGCCGTCTCTTCGGAAAGCGCATGCTGACGCTCGGCGGCCTGTCGCTGCTGACGGGCTGCACGATCACCGACGCCGACTCGGTCAGCACATTTCTAAAAGCCGTGTCACGCCTGAACGATCGCGCGCAGGCGCTGCTGTTCGATCCGAAGCGGCTCGCGCCGACCTACACCGAAGCGCAACTCACGCGGCCGTTTCCGTTCAACGCGTTCTATGGCATCGACGAAGTGCCCGATGTGAACGGCAGCGACTATCGCCTGACAGTGAGCGGTCTCGTGACCGGACAGCGCGTCTGGACGCTGCCGCAACTGTACGCGTTGCCGCACGCGGAACAGATCACACGGCATATCTGCGTGGAAGGATGGAGCGCGATCGGACGCTGGGGCGGCACGCCGTTCGCCGCGTTCCTGCGCCGCGTGGGCGCGGACACAACAGCGAAGTACGTCGGCTTTCGCTGCGCGGACGACTACTACGAAAGCATCGACATGCCGACAGCGCTGCATCCGCAGACGCTGCTCACGTTCGAGTACGACGGCGAGCGCCTGCCCGCGAAATACGGCTATCCGATGAAGCTGCGCATGCCGACCAAGCTCGGCTACAAGAACCCGAAGCATATCGTCGAGATCTTCGTCACCAACACGTATCCCGGCGGTTATTGGGTCGATCAGGGCTACAACTGGTTCGGCGGTTCGTGAGCGGGGCGTTTTTTTCCGGTTCCGGTCATGCCGGACCACTGTCAACCCACCAAGGAGATGAGCCATGAAATCACTGACCACGGCTGTATTCGCAGCGCTGCTGACGCTGGGCGCGCCGGCTGCATTCGCGCAGGCGGCGAGCGGCGCGATGGGCAACGACGCCATGTCGCACGACGCCATGAGCAAAGGCGGCATGTCGCACGATTCGATGGGCAAGAGCAGCATGTCGCACGATTCGATGAAGAAGAGCAACAAGATGAAGAAGCACGACGCGATGGGCATGGAGCATGGCGCGTCCGGCACGATGAATCAGTAAGTTCAGTAAGCCGGTGTGAGCAGCGAGGCCGGGACGCGATACGCGATACGCGATACGCGCCCCGGCGCCCATTCCCCCAGGCCACAGCGCCAATCGGCCTCGTCCCTCAAGAAATCCCTTCATCCTGCCGATATCCCATACGGCCACGTCCGTCTCATAGATGCCGCTTGAATAAGGCGGCGAGCCTTTGGCCGGCGTCGCGTATGCGTATGGCCTCGGCGTCGGACGCGATCCGGCTGCGGGCCGCGTCTGGCTGGAAAAAGCGATGGCTGCGGGCGACGACTGGGCCGCCAGCGACCTCGTGACTTGTACGAAATCGGGCCCCGAGCGCTGCGCGATTCGACCCGAGCGATGCAGCTGCATCGGCAAGGTGCGCGAGCCGGCGCCGGGCAGTCGCAGATCGCGCTCGCCTTGCATGCGCTGGCAACCGGCGCGGAAACGGACCTCGGCAAAGACGAGCGGCGTTGGCTCGTGCCTGCCGATGCGGCGTCGAACCTGTGGTGCGACGATACGCTCACGCCCGCCGGCGAACTGCGCCAGCGCTGGGATGGTTTGTCTTCGCTGAATCAGGCCTTGCTCGGCAATCCGCTGATGCAATACGGCGTCGGCATGCGCTTTCTGACCGGCAGCGGGGTTCCGCGCGACCGTGCGCTCGGCGCGGCATGGATCGCCCGCGCGCGGGCGGGCTTCGAGGCTCTGGACGGCGTGCCGGCGTACGCCGCCGCGATCAGGATCGTCGAGGCGAGGCTGGCGGAACGCATGGGCGACGACGAGAAGCGACGCGCTCGCGAGATCGCGGCGAATCTGAGCGCGACGGTGACGGAGTTGCGCTGAAGCGACGCGGATGCGGTGACGTATGCGCGCCGTTCAGGTGGGGTGGAAGGCGTCGATCGCACTGCGTAGCGCCGCGATCACGCCACGCCAGTCGCCTCGGCCGGTTTGCCGGAAGAGCCGCGCTTCGCTGTACCAGGGACTGTCGCTTCGGTTCAGTTGCCATCTCCAGTCCGGCACGAGCGGCAGCGCAATCCATACAGGTTTGCCGAGCGCGCCCGCCAGATGCGCCACGGCCGTATCGACGCTGATCACGACATCGAGGGAATCGATCAGCGCGGCCGTCTCGGCGAAGTTCGTGAGCCGCGCGGACACGTCGCGCAATTTGCCCATTCGATCGAGTTGCGCGAGCGCGGCGCGATCGCTCTCGCGCACATCGGGTTGCAGCGCGAAAAAGTCCGCGTCGGCCTCCAGCAGCGGTTTCAACTGTTCCAGCGACATCGACCGGTTCCGGTCATTCAGATGCGTTCTGCTCCCCGACCACGCGATGCCGATTCGCGGACGCCGGGCAGACGTTGCAAACAGCTCGCGCCATTGAGCAACGAGCGCCTCGTCCGCGTGCAGATAAGCTTGCGATACGCCGAGATCGTGCGCCCGAAGCTTGAGCGCGAACGGCAGGCTGAGCAGGGGAACGTGGTAATCGAAAAAGGGCGTGTGGTGCGTCTCGCCGATCACTTCCGCCGCATCCGGATAGCGCCGCAGAAGAGGCAGCAGCGCGTCCTGAACTCGCAACACGACACGCGCGCCGGCCGCGCTCAGCCGGTCGACGAAACGCACGAATTGCAGCGTGTCGCCGAAACCCTGCTCGTGATGCACGAGGATCGTCTTGCCGTGGATCGGCTGCGCGCCCGTCCATAGCGTGCTGGCCGGAAAGCCGTGACTTTGCGCGCCGTCGCGCCAACGCCATTCGTACTCGCGCCAGCCATGCTCGAATTCGCCGAGCAGCAGATTGGTCTGCGCTCGATTGGTGCGCGCGCCGGCGTCGTTGGGATTGACGGCGAGCGCCTTCTTGAATTGCTGCAAGGCTTCATCGAAACGCAGCAGATCGCGCAGCGCAACGCCGAGGTTGACATGCGCGCTCACAAAGCGCGGATTGAGTTTGATCGCGAGCCGGTATGCGTCGAGCTCGTCTTCGTAGCGGCCCATTCTGCCGAGCAGCGTTCCCCGGTTGTAATGCGCCTCGGCGGAGTCCGGCTGGATCGCGCAGAGACGCGTGAGCATGTGCTGCGCGCGGTCGAGTTCGCCCAGTTGCATCAGCGACATGGCGGCGCCGTGCAGCGAGGCCGCGCGATTCGGCGAGTGAGCCAGACTGCGCTCGAACAGATCCGCCGCGCTGTCGTGACGTCCCGCCGTCTGGCAAACCTGCGCGGCGAAATCCAGTTGATCGGCGGACATCGGCATGTGTAACGACGCCTGTAACAGATGCTGCGCCGCGCCCGCATAGTCTTGCTGCCGGATCGCAAGGTAGCCGAGGCCTTCGAGCGCTTCGCCATGGTCGGGAACGCGCGCGAGAATCTCATGCAACAGACGCGTGGCGTCGTTCAACTGCCCGGCTTCGGCGTGGCGTCGAGCGGCGGCGAGTTTGTGGTCGATGTCGTGAATCATGGATGGCAACCTGAGGGGCAAACAACACGTCGGGCAATATTGTCGCAGGCCACGAGATCGCGCTCAACGTTCCGCCGCAGGCCCCGCTGCGCGCTGCTCGTGTGCCCCGCTGCAACGCGTCAACCGTCAAAACGAAAACGTCGTATTCAACATCACGAGCCGCGCTTCGCCCACCGCGATGATCAGGTTGCTATTGCTCGACGGATAGTACGTTTTGTCGAACACGTTCTTCACGTTCAGTTGCATATGCGTCGGGATCTTGCCGAACTTCGTGTCGTACGCGGCGAACACGTCCGCGACGACATAGCCTGGCAGCGTGAAGCTGTTCGCCGTGTCGCCCGGCCGTCCGCACACGAGCCGCGCGCCGTCGTCGCGGTCGGTCGCGTTCGTGTACGCGTAGCTGCCGATCACGCTCACGTGTTGCGTGAGCCGTCCCACGACGTCCAGTTCGATGCCGCGCGACCTCGCGCTGCCGTGCGCGTCATACCTCAGGCCGGTCTCGAAGACGCGCCCGCGCTCCGGCGCAAGCGGCGCGCTGACTTCGGTGGCGACGTTCGGCACGAACGATTTGCTGAAGTTCGCGTAGGCGGAAAACGCGGGCGTGAGCCGGTACACGAGTCCGAATTGCGGCAGTCACACTTGCCCATGCGAGTGATCGGCGATCACGAAAGGGCGGCCTGCGCCCGACAGTTGCTGCCAGCTTTCCCAGCGCACGCCGGCGGACGCCATCAGCCGGCCGGTCAGATGAACCGTGTCCTGCGTCACGACCGAATAAGTATGAACCTTCGACAGACTGTCGCTTTGCGTCGCGCTCGGCGTGCCGCCCGCCGCGAGCGCGCCATAGACCGGGTCGTACAGATCGAAGCCCGACACCGCCTTGCCGCGAATCGTGTCGCCACGAAAACTGCGAGAGCATCATGTAAATGAGAATGACTATCAAATGAAGGCGTGATGACGGGATGTACGGATGCGTCGCAGGGGTGTTGACTTGTAATGAACGGTGATACGCAGGCGATCCGTCGGCGGCGCGCGCGGCAGCAGCGCAGGGCACGTTGCTCTAAACTAGCTGCCCGGCCACGGTGGCCGCGCCGCCCACGCCGCCCACGCCGCCCACGCCGCCCACGTCGCCCACGCCGCCCACGTCGCTCACGCGGCCATGTGGCCACGCCGTCCCGCAGTCACCTAAAGACCTCGATGCCTCCCATTCCCGCCGATTCCCGCGACACTTCCGACGCCCCCGCCGTCAGCTTGCCGAAGCAACCGGCGTTTCAACGCTTCTGGTGCACCCGCATTCTCTCGTCGCTGTCCTTCCAGATGCTCGCCGTCGCCATGGGATGGCACATCTACGCGCTCACGCACAGCGCGTTCGCCTTGGGCCTCGTCGGCCTCGCGCAGTTTCTGCCGATGTTCCTGCTCACGCTCCTGGTCGGCCATGTCGCGGATCGCTACGACCGGCGGCGCATTGCGGCGATCTGTCAGAGCCTCGAAAGCGTCGCTGCGCTGGTCTTCGCGTGCGGCACGTTCGGCGGCTGGATCAGCGCGCCCGTGATCTATGTGCTGGCCGCGTGCGTCGGCGCGGCGCGTGCGTTCGAATCGCCCGCTGTCGCTTCGTTGCTGCCGGGCGTGGTGTCGCGCGCCCAATTGCCGAAGGCGACCGCATGGGCCACGTCGGCGAACCAGACCGCGCAGATCGCCGGTCCGGCGCTCGGCGGTCTGCTTTACGGCATCGGTCCGGGCGCCGCCTACCTCGCGTGCATGGCGTCGTTCGCCGCGGCGGCCACGGCCGTGTGGGGCGTTCCGCTGCGCACGAAACCGGCGAACCGCGCGCCCGTCACACTCGAGTCGGTGTTCTCCGGCATCGCGTTTATCCGCAAGCAGCCGGTGATTCTCGGCGCGTTATCGCTCGATCTGTTCGCGGTGCTGTTCGGCGGCGCGACCGCGCTGTTGCCGGTCTTCGCGCGCGACTACCTGCACACGGGGCCGCTCGGCCTCGGCCTGTTGCGCTCGGGCACGGCCATCGGCGCGCTTGCGGGCACCATCTGGCTCGCGCATTTCCCGCTGCGCAACCGGCCCGGCGCGGCCATGTTCGGCGGCGTGATCGCGTTTGGCTGCGCCACGCTCGTGTTCGGTCTGTCGCATCAGTTCATTGTGTCGCTGCTGGCGCTGATGGCCTTGGGCGCGTCCGATACGATCAGCGTCGTCGTGCGGCTCTCGCTCGTGCAACTGCGCACGCCCGACGAAATGCTTGGCCGCGTCAGCGCCGTCAATTCGCTTTTCATTGGGACATCGAATCAATTGGGGGAGTTCGAATCCGGCGTGACGGCGGGCTGGTGGGGCGCGCGCACGGCCGTGCTGGTGGGCGGCCTCGCGACGATCACCGTCGCCTTACTGTGGATGAAGCTCTTCCCCGAACTGAGGAACACCCGCTCGCTCGCCCACGAGGAGGAACTGGCGGCGAGTTCGTAAGCGCCCCGCGCGCTATTCTCGATTTCTGAAAACCCGGTTCCCGATCCGGCCGGGTTCTGTGCGCGAAGTGGAACGGGTAAGGTGGAGCGCGTCGCTTGCGGAGTCGTCCGCGAAGGAGCCGTTCCATGATTCAACCAGATGCCCACGCTTATCCAAGCGATATCGCTTTCACGCCGACCGTCAAGGCATGGCAGCGCCGTCACGGCTCGCGCGAAGCCTACGCGCGCATGGAAGAGGAGCACGGCTGGCAGACGCGGCTCACGCCCGAGGTCGCGAGCTTCATCGAGCAGCAGACGAGCGTGTTCCTCGCCACGGCGAGCGCGGACGGGCAGCCGTATATCCAGCATCGCGGCGGACCTGCGGGCTTCCTGCACGTGCTCGACGATCACACGATTGCGTTTGCCGATTTCGCGGGCAATCGCCAGTACGTCACGACAGGCAATCTCGCGGACAACCCGAAGGCGCATCTCTTTCTCGTCGACTATGCGCATAGGCGGCGCATCAAGATCTGGGGCGAGGCGCGCGTGATCGAAGACGATCCCGCGCTGCTCGCAAAGCTGATGCCCGAGGGTTACAAGGCGCGCGGCGAACGCGTCATTGTGATGACCGTGCGGGCCTGGGACGTCAACTGTCCGAAGCATATTCCGCAGCGCTTCGAGGCCGCGGACGTGGCCGCCGCGCTCAAGGCGCGCGACGAGCGCATCGCGGAACTGGAGGCGTGCGTGGCGCGCCTGGAAGGCGAAAAAGCCGCGCTGCGCGCGTGATTCCGGGCGCTTGAGCGAAGCCGGCAACCGCTATCATGAGGTCATCGCGACTCGGCTTCGTTCATCATGCGCATTGCTCCTTTACCCCCGCTCCAATATCTCGTCGCGTTCGAATCGGCCGTGCGGCATGCGAGTTTCACCAAGGCGGCCGCTGAGCTGCATCTCACGCAAAGCGCGGTGAGCCGGCAAATCCAGCAACTCGAAGAGTTTCTCGGCCGCTCGCTTTTCGTGCGCGAGCATCGCGCGTTGCGTCTGACCATCGCCGGCGAAGGTTATGCGAAGCATGTGCAATGGCTGCTCGCGAATTGTTCCGAAGCCACGCTCGATGTCATGAAGCGCTACGGCGACCAGGAATTGACGATCGCCTGTTCGTCGGGCGTCGCGGTGTTGTGGCTGACGCCCCGGCTCGGCGCGTTTCGCGCGGCGTATCCGCAGGTGAAAATCAGAATGATCGTGCGCGATGGGCTCGCGTCGCTGTCGCCCGCCGAATTCGATGTCGGCCTGTACTACATACGCCAGCGGGCCGAGCCGCATTTCACCGCGCGCCGCCTTTTCGACGAAGAGGTGTACCCCGTCTGCTCGCCCGCGTATCTCGCCGGCCGCGTGCTCGAACCCGTCGATCTCGTGCACGAAACGCTGCTGATTCAGGAGGACGGCCAGCGTCAGTGGATGTCGTGGCCCGAATGGTTTCGCATCAACGGCGTGGCCATGCCGGCGTCGCCGCAAGCGGTCGTGGTCAATCACTATCCGCAGCTCGTGCAAATGGCGATTCTCGGGCAGGGTGTCGTACTCGGCTGGCGTCACATGATCGACAGCTGTCTGGAAGCAGGACTTCTCGTGCGCGCCACGCATGCCTGCGCGAGCCACGGCGGGGGCTACTACGTGGTGTCGCCGAACGACCGCTCGCAGAACCAGGCGGCCCGCGTCTTCACGCGATGGCTCTTCGAACAGGCCGAAGCGCAGACGGGCAGGGCGGCGGCCTGAAGCTTTTTCGCATGCGCTGCACGCATGCGTGCATGCGAATCTTTCGTTTCGCAAATAATTCGGGTCTCTCTACGATCAAGGTCATGCATGCGAAAGCGCCGCGAAGACGGCGCGGCGTGTTGCCGATATTTCCCCCGACAGGCAGCCAGACAAGGAAGAGACCATGCAAGGAACGCTTGTATCCAACGTAGCGCTTTCCGTCGACACGCTCGCGCGTCAGCGGCGGCGCGCCATCATCGCGACGGTGCTCGGCAACGGGCTGGAGTGGTTGCTCAAGAGCCCACTATAAATTTTTACGTTGAAATGCCGGAAGTGTTATCTGGTCGGGCTTTTGTCGTTCACTCCACCATACGTGCAGTATCGGCGCGGGCGCTTCCATTGAAATGAGGCCGTGTTTCCGCGGTAATGCAATTGCCATTCCGGAGAGGCGTCTGCATTCGCCAATACCTCCGGCGGCCTGCTTTTCGATTACGCGACGGACAATGTTTGTTGCCGACTCACCAATATGCAGCTGCATGTCGCATGGTGCCCTTCGAGCGCCACAGGCATACCGAAGACAACGGTTGAGTCATCACCCTCGGCAATTGAGTTGACGCCGTGTTTAACACAATTCACACGGTCGCCCCTTCGGGCAACCTTGCGGCCATCAATGCTGTCAGCATTCGATCCTTGAATCACCTCCCGCCGAAAGGGCTCAGGGTGTCGCCAATTACGATAACATGACGCGCCATATTTTTTTATTACCTGCTGTGTTATTTTAAAATCGAACGGCAACAGAAAGGCGTCTTTGCTTCCAGCCCTTCTCCGCAATCAATAAATTCCATTGAGATATTGGTATGTGCCGTCGTTAACCGATCAGTGCGTTGAGTTTCGATTGTCCACTATCGCTTTGAGGTCGCCACCCTGTTCACAGAGATCTCCCTCAGTGCCATGCGTTTTAGTGAGGTCCTTGCAATTCATATATATTGTTTTTGCTTTATCGTCAACCCCATAATGATAGATGTTATGCATATTTAGCGTATCTTTCTGCGAGAAAGTCTCGTTTCGATAGGCCCAATCAATTCTGTATCCGTTCTCAATCTTCTTTACTATAGGATCTGGCCTAACAAAGGCAAGAGGGACCTTTTTAGCTTCCATGCCGGATCGCCAGAAATCCAGAATAATTGCAGTTTTAACATCATATAGATAATAGTCGCTGCTAAACTTGACTGTTCCCGGAGCAGCTTCATCAGAATAGCAATTTTGCAAAATTACAGCGTGATCAAGGGATGCATAAATAATTCTTATGCTGTAGCGCGGGCAAAGTTGATCTCCACCGGAAGGGCCTTGAATTGCAAATGCCTGTTTAAAGTTATTTCCTTCAAAAAAAGGGTGGTTTCTCTTTGAATCAAGGAGCATATTAAAATTCGAACTTTTAATAAGCGAAATATTTAGCGCCTTTGGATTAATGTCTTGATTGTTCAACAGCAACAAACCCCAGCGTCTCTTGTCACTATCTGACTTGCGGACATTATTCGATACTTTTTCGCCTCTTTTTTCGAGATGGCGCCAAAATGTTGATTTTCTCCATCAGGCGAATAAAGCGATGCCTGTGCTAGGGTGATCGCAAGCAAGCTAGTGGCAATGCAAATTGGATTTTTTTCACAATATAAACAGTTTATTTGTTTGTGCAATTGACGATGAATACAAGCGGATCAACTCGATTATCAAGTCCCTCGCAGCGCTTCAGCGCATCCAGCCGAACCTCAAAGTGAAGATGTGCTCCAAGTGGGATCGTACTCATCCCGTTTACGTTACCCGTACAACCGGTTTTCCCAATGACATCTCCAGCATGAACGGTAACTGGCACGATGTGTCCATTAGAATCGTACGTCTCAGGATACTGAATTTCACTCAGATGCACGTAGAAAAATCCGATTGTTTTTCTTGCTGGATTTGCCTTGCAAAAAGTTCCGCGTGATCTGGTGGCAAGTCGTTTAACTCAACCTCAAGGACCGAGGTGCTCCCATAGGAATATTGTGAATTTGGCCTCTTCGCCACATGAATTCGTCCGTTGGCGACCGCCCGAATAGGCGTCCCGGGCTCTGCGGCCAGATCAATTCCTTGGTGGTATTTCTTTCCATTATTTCTTGTCCACTCGAACTCTCCGCCCAGTTTATTTTTCAGATGAGCGGTACGAATCGTGCAGACCGCCAATGGGTCAACCCATACTGAGCCATTTTCAGCAGCCGATTGCGCTCCCGTATTACTCACTGTTCGTGATGTTGGTTGGCTAGCTATTGCCTTTGGGCGTGGCTGAGGACGAGGCGGCGGAGCATGGCCACTTAAGGCGATCGAACCAAACTATCCGCCGCTGTGCCGCGGGTCCGCGGCTCGCAGAATTTATTAAATTAAATTAAGCGGGGGCTCTTTACTTCCTATTATTAAACATTAACTTCAAATTCGCCGGCCCATCGCACATGTCACCCTCATCAATTCCCACACTCGTCAAATCTTTGCATTTTAAATAAAATGTCTTTGTTTTATTGTCGAATACGAAACTGTATTTATTTCGCATCACGATCTCTTTCAGCGAAGGATTCGTTGCATCATGGAATTTCCAATCAAGATCATAGCCATTGAGAATTTTCTTGATTGCGGGCCAAGGCTTAACGAATGGACCAGGTATTGACTTATCTCCAGTGGATGAAGACCATAACGTCAACATCGTTGCCGTCTTGATATCGTACAGATAGTATTCCTCAGATGTAAAATTTTTGCCCTTGGAATCGGTAAAGGGCTGGCAGTATTTTACGATTACTGCGTCCGTTGGTGATGCGCTAAGAACCTGGATTCCATATTGTGGGCATACGTCCTGTTTTGCCCAGATATCAGATTTTCTTACCGGAGCCGAAATTGCAAATACCTGACGCAATCCACGCCTTTGGAAATGGAGCAGCCCGGATTTTGGCTCTAGCCGCATGGAGAAGCCAGCAGATCTCACCAAGATGAGACTCAAATCTTTTGGATCCGTGCTGTCGCTATATAAAATAAACGATTTCCACTGATCCTCGTCGCTGCCGTTTTTTCGTATGTCATCTGCCATTCTCGCACCCTCTCTCTCTGCGATGGCACCAGGCGTCTCGGATTCGTCTGAAGCCGCGCGACTGCAGTTTGCGCCAAGACATGCACCCGATTGAGCTGACCGGGCAGTCGTTGCCGCTATAGATAATTGGCTATGCGGGAGGTAGGCTGCGACGCTTCCAACTACGACTAAATTAAGAATGATTTGATGGATTTTCATCTTGAAGTTTTAATGATTGGTGCAAATAACAATAAAGGGGAGCGGATCTACCCGATTAGCCAAACCAATACACCTTTTTTTTGCCTCCTGCCGGACTTCAAAGTGGAGGTGTGCCCCCAGTAGAATATTGTTCATTCCCTTCGCGTTGCCCGTGCAACCGGTTTTCCCTATGGGGTCTCCAGCGTGGACAGTGACCGGCAGAATGTTCCCTTGAGAATCGCGATCGATCGGATATTGGAATTCACTAAGATGCGCGTAAAAAAATCCAATTGTCTCGCGTCCCGGATTAACCGTTTTGAATATCTTTGCTTGCGCAGGCGGTAAGTCGTTTATCCCGACCTCCAGAACGAGAGTGTTCCCATATGCGTAGTCCGAATTTGCAGTTACGGGGGCCATATAAACAATTCCATTTGCGACCGCCCGAATAGGCGTCCCAGGTTCGGCGGCCAAGTCGATTCCCTGATGGGCGCGTGTGCCGAGGTTGCGGGTCATACCGAACTCAGCGGCACCTTTGCTTTTCAAATGAGCAGTGCGGAGCGTACAAATCTCAAGTGGGTCAAACCACGCTGAACCGGTTGCTGACACCGCACGTGACATCGCTGTCGAACTGCTCGCCGGTTTGCCATTGCTTGCCGCGGGCTCTGGTCGTGGCTGCGGATGGGCAGGCCGCGTCCCCCCGCCGAGACCCTCGACAATTTCCGCCATATTCCGCGGCGGCTTCGCGAATTCTTGCTTATCCTGAACGGTAAAGAAATTCACATCAATTTTTGTGTCGATATAGCTAAAAAACCAGCTCTTATAGGCTTCCACCGCCTTCCCATGATGCTGAAGCACAAGCTGATTCGCCTTCTCAACGGATTTAAGCTGCTTTGCGAGGCGTTCGGCTGCCTGTTCCGCCGTATATTGATCAGGTCTGCCCATTAACAGCCTCGTCGTACCCCTCACTCCCTCGTGATGCAGCATATAGGCGAGCTTAGCCTTGTCTTCGGGTGCCAGGCTTTCCACATCCCAACCACTATCGGACGCGAATTGCCTCAGATTCAGTGCGGCATAGGCGCCTGCGCCATCGATTGCATACTTCGCTTCAAGGCGCTTGCTCATCCATTCCTCTTCGCTCATTGACTTGCAGTCCTGACAGAGCAGTGAAGGCGGGTACTTGAAGACTGCCGTCCACGCATCAGGAAAAAACTGCGCCAGACCCTGCGCCTTTTTGGGGTGATCCTCGTTGGAATCCGCGCGCCATGTCCCGTCCGGATCAGACGTCGCTTCGGCACCGATCATCGCGGCAATGGACTGAGGAGTCAGCGTGTACTTCGAGGCGGCAGCGATAATCGTAGCCCGGTATTTTTCATTACCTTGGGCCAGACGCAGATTGCTTTCCGTATAGATTGTGGCCACTACGTGAACCGGCTGACCTCCCTCGACACGCGTCTGCTGCTGTGTAGTTCTTCCTTTGCGGTGATGGTTATGCGATTGGCCGTTTGAGTGATGTTCAGCTTTGCGAGAATATTGACGCTATCGGCCAGCGCTTTAAGATCGATGTCGCCTCCAGCAGCGACCAGTTTGATTCCCGCTTTCTGGCAGAACAGCCTGACGCCTTTCGTCACGCTCGCTAGCAGGCGACCGCCGGCCGACAGACTCAAATGCTGCCCGCTCGTCAGGGCAATGTGCTCAGTACTCGCGATGTGTGTGGACTGCGCACTGGTGGTCTCAATCCCGACAGGACTTGCGAGAATCAGGTGCGGCCTGGCCAACTCGGGGAATTTGCCGTCCGCGCTCTTTCCTCCCAGTCCCCGGATTTCCTCGTTCTGGGCCTTGATGGCTTTCGCGACATCGCTTTGGTCAGCGCCGTGATCCTGTGCCTGATTCTGTTGTGCAAGGTCGGCAAGTCCTTCGTGCAGCTCGCGCGCCTGCGTCAGCCGCTGCACCGTCTCGCCCATGTCTTTCACGGGCGCGCCAGCGCCTGCGCGCGGCTCGGTCGTGATCAGCATGCCCTGGTTGGCGCGCGCCACACCATGCGCCTCGGTCGCCAGTTCGAACCCTTCCACGGCGTCCGCCAGCGCGCCGGGCGCGCGGTTGAGCAGGATAACGATCTCGACTGCGTTGCCTTCGATAGCCTTCAGGCCCCGGGCAAGACCGGTCAGCGCGAGAAACCAGAAACGCGCCGGGCACGCAAAGTACTCCTGCATGAGGCCATGTCCGTGCAGCGGGCGCGGCACGTCCGGCAGCACAGCCTGCTCCGGGTCAATGCCTTCATGGACCACGGCGTCATGCGCGACCCCGTAAAGCGGACCATCCGCGAACCGGCCCGGCGCGGCCATGACAGTGGCGATGCCCGCAGCGTGGATCAGTTCGAACAGGTGCGACGCGATGCGCTCGTCCCCGGCCAGATACAGGGGCAGCCGGTCCAGATCTTCCAGGTTCGCGATGGACGCGCCATGGGTCGTTTCCAGCGTGAGGCGCACCGCACCCCGTACCGGCTGGCCGTCCGGCACGTAGAGGCCGAGCGAGGGGATGTCGGGCGGAATCATCGTTACCCGCGCGAGCCTGATGCGCAGCGGATAGACCGTCACGTCCTGACTGCTGCGGAAAATGCAGGGCGTGTTCTCGCCCGTGGGCGTGTGCGACGTGAAGGCGGTGCCGCGCGGGATGAGAAAGCCCTGGCCGAGGTGGCCGCTGTCGTGCCCCGGGTACAGGCGGGCCACCCCGATGGCGGGCGTCTGCCGGACGTAGTTTGGATAAACCGTTTCCAGCATCGGCTGCATCAGTTCCGGGAACGCCGCGTCAATACGCATCTGCGTGCGAGCCGTCATGAACGATGATGCCTGAACCAGCCGCTCGACATAAGGATCGCCGATCTCGCCGGCCTGCATGCCCAGACGCGCTGCGATCTTCGGATGCTGCTGCGCGAATTCCAGCGCGAGCGCGCGCATGTAGATGAGTTCGCGTGTGTAGTAGTCGAGCAGTTGCGGGTCTGCGACCGGTGGATGCGGCTTCGTCATGTCGTTGGCTTCGTTTGTCCGCCAGGGCTTGTGGCCTGTCCGTGAAGGCCATGCCCGTACCTGTCAAATGACGGGCCTGTTGCGCGCACAACCTTTGAGGGTCATTTTCTACATCTGGCGAGGACTGACTGCAATTTTTGGGATGAATGTTTGACGCAAATTTACGGTTATTTCTGACTTCGTTCCTGACGTGGGTGCCTCGTTTGCGCATTGGACGGGCAGGTCTTTCGCCCGAATGCAAACCGGCGAATATGGCTTCGCACCCGGGAATCCAGTCATGCCGTTGCGCGCATCGAAGCACATGCGTGTTCGTCCGGACTGACGAAAATATTGCAGCTGACTGCGCGATGAACGGCCAGTGGCGCAACGCATCAGGGCGGCGGCCTGAAGCTTTTTCGCATGCGCTGCACGCATGCGTGCATGCGAATCTTTCGTTTCGCAAATAATTCAGGTCTCTCTACGATCAAGGTCATGCATGCGAAAGCGCCGCGAAGACGGCGCGGCGTGTTGCCGATATTTCCCCCGACAGGCAGCCAGACAAGGAAGAGACCATGCAAGGAACGCTTGTATCCAACGTAGCGCTTTCCGTCGACACGCTCGCGCGTCAGCGGCGGCGCGCCATCATCGCGACGGTGCTCGGCAACGGGCTGGAGTGGTTCGACTTCACCGTCTATAGCTTTTTCGCGGTCGTCATCGCGAAGCTGTTCTTTCCGACCGGCAATGAGCTGAGTTCGCTCCTGCTGACAGTCGCGACTTTCGGCGTGGGCTTTTTCATGCGGCCGGTGGGCGGCATCGTGCTCGGCGTCTATGCCGACAAAGTGGGACGCAAGGCCGCGCTCTCGCTGACCATCCTGCTGATGGCGGGCGGCACCGCCCTGATCGGCATCGCGCCGACATATGACCAGATCGGCCTGTGGGCGCCCGTGCTGATCGTGGTCGCGCGTTTGCTGCAGGGCTTTTCGGCCGGCGGCGAAATGGGCAGCGCCACGGCGTTCCTCACCGAATACGCGCCTTCCGACAAGCGCGCCTACTATTCGAGCTGGATTCAGTCGAGCATTGGCTTTGCCGTGCTGTTAGGCGCCGCGGTCGGCACTTTCGTGACGAGCAGCCTGAGCGCCGACGCGCTCCATTCGTGGGGCTGGAGAATGCCGTTCCTGATCGGCATTCTGGTCGGACCTGTCGGCTATTTCATTCGCAGCCGCATGGACGAAACGCCCGCGTTCAGCGCCGTGGCCGAGGAAGCGAAGGACGACTCGCCGCTCGCCGACGTATTCCGCCGCTTCCCGCGCGAAACGTTCGCGAGCTTTTCGATGGTGATTCTGTGGACCGTATGCACCTACGTGCTGCTGTTCTACATGCCGACGTATGCGGTGCGCACGCTGCATGTGCCGCAATCCACCGGCTTTCTGGCGGGCATGCTGGGCGGCACGATGATCATGTGTTTCTCGCCGCTGATCGGCAAACTGGCTGACCGCTTCGGCCGCCGTCCCTTTCTGTCGGGCGCCGCCGTGTTGATCCTCGTGCTCGCGTGGCCGATGTTCGCGTACATCAACCGGACGCCGGGCCTTGCTTCTCTGATGGTGTTTCAAGGCGTGTTCGGCCTGTTGATCGCAGCCTACACCGGCCCGATTCTCGCGGCGTTTTCGGAACTGTTCCCGACCAGGGTGCTCTCCACAGGACTCTCCGTCGCCTACAACTTTGCCGTGACGATTTTCGGCGGCTTCGCACCGTTCTTCATCACGTGGCTGATCGCGTCGACGGGCAGCAACATGGCGCCCGCTTTCTACGTGATGATCGCCGCGGCGATCAGCCTCGCGGGGACATGTTTCGTGCGCGATTCGCGTCGGCACTGATTCCAGACAGCGTGTGCGGCCCGATCTGGTCGCACGGATTCCTAATTAAATCAGGGCACATTCCATGAGCATCACGGTTATCAAGGGTGGCAACGTACTCGATCTGAAGCAGGGCGTTCTGCTCGAACATCATCATGTCGTGATCGAAAACGGCCATATCGTCGAAGTCACCGATCGTCCCGTCGATCTGCCGAACGCACGCGTGATCGACGCGCGCGGCAAGACGGTGATGCCCGGCCTCATCGATTGTCATGTGCACGTGCTGGCTTCGCGTGCGAACCTCGGCACCAACGCGACGCAGCCGAACATTCTCACCGCGATCCGCGCGCTGCCGATTCTGAAGGCGATGCTCGGCCGGGGCTTCACCACCGTGCGCGACGCGGGCGGTGCCGACTGGGGTTTGACGCAGGCGCTCGAAAGCGGCCTGATTCCGGGGCCGCGTATTTTTCCGTCGGGCAAGGCGCTTTCGCAGACGGGCGGCCACGGCGATTTTCGTCCGCGTGGCGACGTGCTCGAACCGTGCTCGTGCTGTTTCCGTGCGGGTGCTATCGCGCGCGTGGTCGACGGCGTCGATGCGGTGCGTCTGGCCGCACGCGAAGAGATCCAGAAGGGCGCGACGCAGATCAAGATCATGGCCTCGGGCGGCGTGGCGTCGCCCACCGATCCGATCGGCAATACGCAGTATTCCGAAGACGAGATCCGCGCGATCGTCGCGGAGGCGGAAGCCGCCAATACTTACGTGATGGCGCACGCCTATACCGGCCGCGCGATTTCGCGGGCGATCCGGTGCGGCGTGCGGACCATCGAGCACGGCAATCTCGTCGACGAAGCCGCCGCGAAACTGATGCGCGAGCACGGCGCGTTCGTGGTGCCGACGCTCGTCACCTACGATGCGCTCGCGAAGCACGGCGCGGACTACGGCTTGCCGCCGGACTCGATTGCGAAGGTCGAAACGGTGCGGCAAGCCGGCCGCGACTCGCTGGAAATCTATGCGAAGGCCGGCGTGCCGATGGGTTTCGGCTCGGATCTGCTCGGCGAGATGCACACGTTCCAGAGCGACGAATTGCACATTCGCTCGGAAGTGCTCGGCAACCTCGAAGCGTTGCGTTCGGCCACCACGATCGGCGGCCAGATCGTCTCGCCCGAGGGCAAGCTCGGCATGATCGAAGCGGGCGCGATTGCGGACGTGCTGGTGGTGGACGGCAATCCATTGCAGGACATCGCCGTGCTGAGCGGGCAGGGCGAACGTCTCGCCTATGTGCTGCAGCGCGGAGAAGTGGTGAGCGAGCGCGGCGTGGTCGCTTCGCGGTGAGGCGTGCGGGATGCACGCGCATCCCCGCCCCAAACACCTGTTTGCTTTTCGAAGCGAGCGTCTACGACCTAAGATGAAATCCTGGGCGCTTTGACGGCTTTCCGGCTCGCTTTCCCTAGTCACAAGATCCTGCGTTCCGACGCCATGGTGCGCCGCCAGGCACACCGCTTGCGCCCTCGTGCAGACGTCGAACGGAGGATTACGATGAGCAAGCGAGAAGTACCAGGCGTCGGGCCCTATGGCGGCCCGGCGGGCGGCTGGGGTGCGTTGCAAGCGGTCGCGCGTGCGCTGCGCCAGCAGATGGGCGTAGGACGCGAGGCGAAAATGCTGTTGAAGGTCAATCAGCCCGCGGGTTTTGATTGCCCCGGCTGCGCTTGGCCCGATCCGCACAGCACGTCATCGTTCGAGTTCTGCGAAAACGGCGCCAAGGCGGTGTCGTGGGAAGCCACGAGCAAACGCACGACGCCCGGTTTCTTCGCGCGGCATCCGGTGAGCGAACTGTGGACGTGGAGCGATTTCGCGCTCGAAGACGAAGGGCGGCTCACTCATCCGATGCGCTACGACGCCGCCACGGATCGCTACGTGCCCATCGAATGGGACGAAGCTTTCGCGCGCATCGGCGCCGCCATGCGCGCGTTGCCCGATCCGGACATGGCCGAGTTCTACACGTCGGGCCGCGCGTCGAACGAGGCGGCGTTTCTGTTCCAGTTACTGGCGCGCCGCTTCGGCACGAACAACTTTCCGGACTGTTCGAACATGTGCCACGAGCCGACGAGCGTCGGCCTTCCCGAATCGATCGGCGTGGGCAAGGGCACCGTCACGCTCGCCGATTTCGACCATTGCGATGCGATTTTCTCGATTGGACACAACCCAGGCACCAATCATCCGCGCATGCTCGCCACGTTGCGCGAGGCCGCGCGCCGCGGCGCGAAAATCGTGGTCCTCAATCCGCTGCGCGAGCGCGGTCTGGAGCGTTTCACGTCGCCGCAAGATCCCGTGGAAATGGCCACGGGGCGCTCCACGCCGATTGCCACCGACTACGTGCAGCTGAAAATCGGCGGCGACGTCGCGGTGCTGAAAGGCATGATGAAAACGCTGCTCGCGATGGACGACGAAAGCCGTCAAGCGGGCGGCGAGGGCGTGCTGGATCGCGCGTTCATCGACGCGAACACCACGGGTTTCGACGAACTCGTGCAGGATCTGAAGGCGACGCCGTGGGACGATATCGTCTCGAGCTCGGGCGTCGCGCGCGAGGAAATCGAAAAACTCGCGCGCATTTATGCGCAGGCGCGCGCCGTGATCGTGTGCTATGGAATGGGCATCACGCAGCATCGCAGCGGCACGGCGAACGTTCAGCAACTGGCCAACCTGTTGCTGCTGCGCGGGAACATCGGACGCGACGGCGCGGGCATCTGTCCGCTGCGCGGTCACTCGAATGTGCAAGGCGACCGCACGGTCGGCATTACCGAAGTGCCGCCGCCTGCTTTCCTCGATTCGCTCAAGCGCGTGTTCGGCTTCGAACCGCCGCGCGAGCATGGGCACGGCGCGATTGCTGCAATCGAGGCCATGCACGAGGGACGCGCCAAGGCGCTGATTTGCCTCGGCGGCAATCTGCCGGTCGCGATGTCGGACCCCGGCGTGTGTTTCGACGCGATCCGCAAGCTCGATCTCGCCGTGCATATCGCCACGAAGCTGAACCGCTCGCACCTGCTGGCCGCCAAAGAGACGCTGCTGTTGCCGTGTCTGGGGCGCACGGAACTCGACATCCAGAAGAGCGGGCCGCAGTCCGTGACCGTCGAGGATTCGATGTCGATGGTGCATGCGTCGCAAGGATCGTTGCAGCCGGCCTCGGCGCTGCTGCGCTCTGAACCGGCGATCGTGGCCGGCATCGCGAAGGCGACACTCGACGATCCGATGCTCGACTGGGACGGCTGGATCGCCGATTACAGCCGCATTCGCGATATGATCGAAGCGGTGTTTCCGCAGTTCGAGCGCTATAACGAACGCATCCGCGAGCCGGGCGGGTTTCGTCTTTACAACGCCGCTTCGGCGCGCCGCTGGGACACGCCCGAGGGCCGCGCGCGCTTCATTGCGCACAAGGGCGTGATGGAAGATCCGCGCGCCGACCGCAGCGACGCGCTGCTGCTCGCCACGATCCGCAGCCACGATCAATACAACACGACGATCTACAGCTTTAACGACCGCTATCGCGGCATCACGGGCCGGCGCGATGTTGTCTTCGTCAACGAGGAGGATCTCGAGGCGCGCGGCTTGCAGCATGGCGATCTCGTCGATCTGGAGGCGATCGAGACAACGGTAAGTGTCGGCGGATCGCGGCGTCTGTGCGGGCTCACGGCTGTCGCTTACGACATTCCGCGCGGCTCGCTGGCGGCTTACTATCCGGAGGCGAATGGTCTCGTCTCGCTGCACGACTTCGATGTGCGCAGCGGCACGCCTTCGTACAAGTCGGTGCCGGTGCTGCTGTCGCTCAGCACAGCAGACTGTGTGACGGAGAGTTCGGCGTCGCGCTGGCAGGACGGTGACGTGCGCCACGATCAAACCGGCGCGGCGATTGCGGCGGCCGAGCCGCATCGTCCGAACGACGGCTCGACGCCCATGTAGCGGCAAAGCGAGGCCCGGCGCTTCGAGGCGCCGGGTTGCGCCACGTCATGCGTTTTATCAGACGGACGCTTGCGCCGGCGACATCAGCGCGGTGCGAATCGCATCCGCCAGTTCGGCCGCGGCGAACTTCGCGACGTAGCCATTCGCGCCGGCGTTCTTCACGTGCGCTTCGTTGGCCGCGCCCGTCAACGACGAATGGATGATCACCGGAATGTCGCGCATGCGTTCGTCGGCCTTGATCTGGCGCGTCAGCATGAAGCCGTCCA
Source organism: Paraburkholderia sp. MPAMCS5 (assembly GCF_036016995.1). NCBI lineage: Bacteria > Pseudomonadati > Pseudomonadota > Betaproteobacteria > Burkholderiales > Burkholderiaceae > Paraburkholderia > Paraburkholderia sp. MPAMCS5. The sequence goes on along the minus strand of NZ_JAYXBK010000009.1, from coordinate 108,516 downwards.
TTTCCGGCATTTCGAGGTCGGTCAGAACGAGCGCGATGCTGTCCTGCACGCGCGCGCCGGTCGATTGCGCTTCTTCCGCGACCTTCTGCAAGGTCTGCCAGGCTTCCTCGCCGGTCTTGGTCATCACGTACTCGGCGCCGATCGCGGTCAGCGCCTGTTCGATCAGCTTGCGCGCGAAGCCGGAGTCGTCGGCGGCGAGAATCTTCGCGCCGGGGCGAATGCCCAGCGCGTCGCCGACGGAACTCGGGTCCACGCTCGGATGCTGCGACGGGAACACGTCGCGCAGCACCTGTTCGACGTCGATCACCTGGGCGAGCCGCGAGTTGCCGGTATTGCCGTCGATCCGCGCGATGCTCGTCACGAGATTGCCGCCCGCCGCGCCCTCGGCGGTCAACACCTGATTCCATTCGAGCCGCACGATGTCGTCCACTTCCTCGACCGCGAACGCCTGAGTGGAGCGCGCGAATTCGGTCACGAGCAGGATGTTCAGGCCGCGCGTGGGCTCGCAGCCCATCAGGCGCGGCAAGTCGATCACGGGAATGATCTGGCCGCGAATGTCCACCGCGCCCATCACGAACGGCGACGAACCGGCGATCGGCGTGACCGGCGGCATCGTCGAAATCTCGCGGACCTTGAATACGTTGATCCCGTAAAGCTCGTGCGCGTCACTGCCGGGGACGGAACCCAGCCGGTACAGCAGCAGTTCGAATTTGTTGGAACTCGTCAGATTGCTGCGTTCGTCGTGCGCGCGGTTTTCTGCTGCCATCGAATCTCTCCAGAATGTCGGTGCGTGGGCGCGCGCTGACGTTGCGTTCATGCCGACGCGCCGCTTCCCTTTTGTTATCGGCGCGGTTGCCGAAAAATTCAGCGCGTCGGCGCGGATGGGCTGGGAATCCCTGGTTGGGTGTGGTTTGGCGCGGTTTGACCGGGCTTGCGGTTGGCGCGCGGCGCGTTTGCGCGTGCTTTTCCGCCTGGCTCGCGCCGCGATTCCACCCCTTTCGCCAAGCGCGTCCCGCCGGATGACGCTAAGATTTCCGACGCGCCGCGCGTTTTCCGGGTTCATCGAATGAGCAAGCCTGCCTATTTGCCGCAACAGTTGGACCGAATGCTCCAGCAAGCCGTCGCGCTTCAGCGGAACGGCGCATTGGTTGAGGCGGAGGAGCTTTACCGGGAGATTCTCGAACTCAAGCCTCGTCACGCTGACGCGCTGCAATTGTCGGGCGCGTTGGCGTTGCAGACGGGCCGCCTGCAAGAGGGCGTCGAATGGCTGAAAAAAGCGCTCGCGGTCAATCCGAAGCAGGCGGCGGTCCATTCCAACCTCGCGTATGCGCTGAACGCGCTGCATCGTTTCGGCGAAGCCCTCGCGAGCGCCAATCGCGCGCTCGCCTTGCAGCCTGAATTTCCCGACGCGCTGAACAATCGCGGCAATGCGCAAGCGGGCCTCGACGCGCCGCTTGACGCGCTGGCCAGTTTCGACCGCGCGATTGCACTCGCGGCGGATTTTGCCGACGCCTGGAACAATCGCGCGTGCGTGCTGCGTGATCTCGGCCGTCCCGCCGACGCGCTCGCGAGCTGCGACCGCGCGCTCGCCGTGCAACCCGGCTTTGCGCACGCATGGAGCAATCGCGGCAATGCGCTCGCCGACCTGAACGAGCCGGGGCAGGCTGAAGCGAGCTACCGGCGCGCGCTGGAACTGGCGCCGGGTTTCGTCGATGCATGGAACAACCTCGGCCTCGCGCAGATCGATCTGAACCGGCATGCAGAAGCGCTGATCAGTTACGGGCGCGCGCTGGCCCTGAATCCCGAGGCTGCGGAGACGCATTGGAACGAATCGCTGTGTCTGCTGCAAATGGGGCGCTTCGAAGCTGGCTGGCGAAAATACGAGTGGCGCTGGGAGCGCAGCCGCATCCGCGCAAGCCGGCGCGTGTTTGCGCAACCGCTCTGGCTGGGCGACTTTTCGCTCGCGGGCAAGACGATCCTGCTGCACGCCGAGCAGGGACTGGGCGACACGCTGCAATTCTGCCGCTACGCCGCGATGGTCTCGAAGCTCGGCGCGTCGGTGATCCTCGAAGTGCAGCCCGAATTGCTGCGGCTGATGTCCACGCTTGCGGGCGTCGATCAGTTGATTCAAGCCGGCGACCCGTTGCCGCCGTTCGATTGCCACTGCCCGCTGCTGAGCTTGCCGCTCGCGTTTCGAACCGATGCCGCCACGATTGCGTCGGTCACGCCTTATCTCTTCGCGCAGCCCGGCGCCGCGCGCGCATGGCGCGAACGCGTGGACGCCGACGCGCAAGGGCGTCTTAAGGTCGGGCTCGTGTGGGCAGGCGGCAACCGTCCGCATGTCGCGGAGCTTCGCAAGAACGACGCGCGCCGCTCGGTCACGCTCGCGCGCCTCGCGCCGATTCTCGACGTGGCGGACCTGTCCAATGTGCAGTTTTTCAGCCTGCAAAAAGGGCCGGCCGCGCAACAACTGGCCGCGAGCGAATGGGCGCCGCGCGTGATCGATTACACCGGGGAACTGCGCGATTTCGCCGATACCGCCGCGCTCGTGGCGAACCTCGATCTGGTGATTTCCGTCGATACGTCCACCGCGCATCTGGCCGGCGCGCTCGACCGGCCGGTGTGGATGCTGAACCGTTTCGACACCTGCTGGCGCTGGCTGCTGGAGCGCGGCGACACGCCCTGGTATCCGCGCGCGCGGCTCTTCAGGCAGCCCGCGCTGGGCGACTGGGACAGCGTGATGAAAGCCGTCGGCAGTGCGCTCGCTGGCGACGCCCTCGCGCGGAGCGGCGTAGACTGAAGCTCCGTTTAACGGCGGTCAGGCCACGGAGAATCATCAATGGAATACAGACATCTGGGTGCGTCCGGTTTCAAGGTGCCGGTGCTGAGTTTCGGCACGGGCACGTTTGGCGGCAAGGGCGAATTTTTTCAGGCGTGGGGCGCGACTGACGTCGCGCAAGCGCGGCGTCTGATCGACATCTGCCTCGACGCGGGCGTGAGCATGTTCGATACCGCCGACATCTATTCGAGCGGCGCGTCCGAGTCGGTGCTCGGCGAAGCGCTGAAGGGCAAGCGCGACCAGGCGATCATTTCGACCAAGGCGACCTTCCGCTTCGACGACGCTCCGAACAACGTCGGCTCGTCGCGCTTCCATCTGATCCAGGCTGTGGACGCCGCGCTCAAGCGCTTGCAAACCGACTACATCGACCTGTTCCAGTTGCATGGTTTCGACGCCCGCACGCCGGTCGCCGAAGTGCTGTCCACGCTCGACGATCTGGTGCGCGCGGGCAAGATCCGCTACACGGGCGTGTCGAACTTCTCCGGCTGGCATCTGATGAAATCGCTCGATACCGCCGACCGCTACGGCTATCCGCGTTATGTCGCGAACCAGACGTACTACTCGCTGGTCGGCCGCGACTACGAGTGGGAGCTGATGCCGCTCGGCGTCGATCAGGGCGTGGGCGCCGTCGTGTGGAGTCCGCTCGGTTGGGGACGTCTGACCGGCAAGATCAAGCGCGGCCAGCCGCTGCCCGATACGAGCCGGTTGCACAAGACCGCCGACATGGGGCCGCCGGTGCCGCAGGAGTATCTGTTCCGCGTGCTCGACGCGATCGACGAGATCGCCGTCGAAACCGGCAAGACCGTGCCGCAGATCGCGCTGAACTGGCTGCTTCAGCGTCCGACGGTCTCGACGGTGCTGATCGGCGCTCGCAATGAGGAGCAGTTGCGCCAGAACCTCGGCGCGGTCGGCTGGAACCTGACGCCGGAGCAGGTCGCGCGGCTCGACGCGGCGAGCGCCGTGCGGCCTGCTTATCCGTACTGGCACCAGGAAGGATTCGCGGAGCGCAATCCGGGGGCGGTGTAGGGGCGCGGCGGGCGCCTGGGTGCTGGCCGCCGCCGCCAGTCTCCGCCGGTCGCCGCCGGTCGCCGCAAATCGGCGACAGTGGGCGGCGGTCTGCGCCAGCCTGCGGCCATCGCCGGCCATCGCCGACATTCTCTTCCTGCTTCAAGCAAGCCCGCCGTTCGCGCGCAGCACCTGGCCATTCACCCAGCCCGCCTGCGCGCTCGCGAGAAACGCCACCACCGCGGCAATGTCGTCCGGCTGGCCGAGGCGCTCGAGCGGCGGCATCTTTGCAAAGTGCTGGATCTGCTCGTCGGTCTTGCCGTCGAAAAAGAGCGACGTGGCGACCGGACCCGGCGCCACCGCGTTCACGGTGATGCCGCGCCCGCGCAATTCCTTCGCGAACACCTGCGTGAACGCCTCCACGGCGGCCTTCGTCGCGTTGTAGATCGCATAGCCCGGCAGATTCAACGCGAGCGTGGTGCTCGAAAAATTGACGATGCGCCCGCCACGATTGATGCGGCCCGCGGCTTCCCGCAACGTGTTGAAAGTGCCGCGCACGTTGATGTCGAACGCGCGGTCGTAGAGCGCGTCGCTCGTGTCGGCGAGCGGCGTCGGCTTGATCACGCCGGCGTTGTTGATCAGCACGTCCACCTTGCCCAATTGCTGCTCGGCCGTGTCGAACAGACGGCGCACGTCGTCCGCTTGCGACACGTCGGCTTGCACCGCGATCGCCTTCGCGCCGCCTGCGTTCAGTTCGGCGACCAGCGTCTCGGCTTCGTTCGCACTCGCGGCGTAGTTGACGGCGACCGCGAAGCCATCGTGCGCGAGGCGCTTGGCAAGGGCCGCGCCGATGCCGCGCGATGCGCCGGTGACAATGGCGACCTGGGCGTTTGCATTCGTGTTCATGGTGCGCTTCCTTCTCGATAGTGGATGGATGACGCCATCATCGACGCTTTCCGCTTCGGGATAATCGGTTTAGACTCGCCATCATCATTCCAGTTGATTTAACAATAACCTTTTGAACAGGCACGGCGTCCATGGATCGTTTCGAGGAAATGCGGGTGTTCGTGCGCGTCGCGGAGCGCCAGAGCTTCACGCGCGCGTCCGACGACCTGCAGATTCCGCGCGCCACCGTGACCAACCTCGTCAAGCGCATGGAAGAGCGGCTCGGCGCGCGGCTGCTCGAACGCACCACCCGCACCGTGCGTCTGACGCCGGACGGCGAGGCGTATTACGGCCGCTGCGTGCGGCTGATCGCCGACATGGAAGAGGCGGAGGGCTCGTTTTCGAACCTCGCGCCGAAGGGTCTGTTGCGCGTCAATCTGCAAGGCACGCTCGCGCGTCATTTCGTGGTGCCGGCGCTGCCGGCGTTTCTCGCGCGTTTTCCGGGCATCGAGCTGACAATCGGCGAAGACGACCGCCTCGTCGATCTGGTGCGCGAGGGCGTCGACTGCGTGCTGCGCACAGGCACGCTGCAAGATTCGTCGATGATCGGGCGGCGCGTCGCGCAATTGCGGCAAGTGACCGTGGCGAGCCCCGGCTATCTGGAAAAATACGGCGAGCCTGCCGAGCCGTCGGCGCTTGCCGCGCACCGCGCGGTCAACTACGTATCGAGCGCGACGGGCAAGCCGGTGCCGCTGGAATTCGGCATCGAAGGACGCGTCACGCCGATGTTCCTGCCAGGCGCGGTGTCGGTCACGGGCACGGAGCTTTACACGGGCTCGGCGGTGGCCGGGCTCGGCATCGTGCAGGTGCCGCACTATCGCGTGACGGACGAACTCGCGGCAGGGCGGCTGAAAATCATCCTCGCGGACTTTCCGCCGCCGCCGATGCCGGTGTCCGTGCTGTATCCGCAGAACCGGCAATTGTCGTCGCGCGTGCGGGTGTTCGCGCAGTGGCTGCGCGACCTTTTCGAGGCGGCGAAAGCCGACGATCGTCTTCGAGGGAGTTGACCATGTTGTCAGCGCAAGAACTGGCCTTGCTCGAAGCGATACGGCAGACGGGCAGCCTGTCGCGCGCGGCGGCGCGGCTCGGCAAGGCGCCCTCGACGGTCTCGCACGCCGCGCGGCAACTCGAAACGCGCTTCGACGCGCTGCTGTTCGACCGGCGGCGCTACCGCCTGCAACTCACGCCCGCAGGGCAGCTTCTCGCCGACGAAGCCGCGCGTCTGATGCTCGACATGTCGCGCATGACGCAGCGCGTGCGGCAGATCGCGAGCGGCTGGGAAGACCGGCTGTGGATCGTGACCGACGAGGTGATCGAGTTCGAGCTGCTGATGCCGGTGGTGCGCGCATTCGATCAGCTCGACTCCGGCGTCAGGCTGCGTTTCACGCACGAGGTGCTGGGCGGGACATGGGAGGCGCTGCGCGACGGCCGCGCGGATGTGATCGTCGGCGCGACCAACGAGCCGCCGGCGATTCCGGGCCTGCGCTGGTTCGAGCTGGGCGTGATGGACTGGGTATTCGCGGTGTCGCCGCGTCATCCGCTCGCGAGCGCCGACGGTCCGCTCGAACGCGAGCGGATTCTCGCGCATCGCGCGGTGGTGGTGGCCGATTCGTCGCGCGGCGGCGCGCCGGGCACGGGGCGCGCGTATGGCGTGATAGGCGGGCAGGCCGCGCTGGCCGTGCCGAGCATGCGGGCCAAAATTCTGGCGCAAAGGGACGGGCTGGGCGTCGGCTGGCTGCCGCGCGAGCGGATCGCGTCGCTGCTCGCGCGCGGCGATCTGCTCGAAAAAGTCACGGCCGACCCGCGCGAGCCGAACGTGCTGTATGTCGCCTGGCGCGGCGAGCATGAAGGCCGCGCGCTGCAATGGTGGCTCGATCAGCTGCGCGAGGCGCGGCTCGCGCAGCGGCTCGTGCGCGGCATCGATATAGCGGCGGGCGCATGAGCGCGCGCGCCGCGAGTCAGACAATCAACGGAGCACGACCATGATAGATGGACTGGTGAGCGGACGTTTATACGGCGAGGCGCAGATTCGCGCGGGGCAGAACGGCACGCGTTTCGTGACCTGCAAGGTTCGCGCGACGACCAACGACGGCGACACGATTTTTATCAATGTGATCGCTTTCGACGACGACCTGCAAAGCGCGCTGCTCGCCTTGAGCGATGCCGACAGCGTCGCATTGAGCGGCGCGCTGACGCCGAAGGTGTGGACCGACAAGAACGGCCTCGTCAAACCCGCGATCGACATGGTCGCGCACAGGCTGCTGACCGCGTTTGACGGGCGTAAGGAGGGCGGCGGCTGAAGTTGCAACTGAAGTAGCAACTGAAGTTGCACTGACCACGCCTGCCGGGCTGCCTGCACAACTGTATAGATATACAGTATAGTGTTCCACTTCAAGCCAGGCTTCGGCGCGTGTCGGTCGCCGCGCGCTTGCACTGAACTTGCGCGGTCGCGAGGCGTCCGTGAGAGGTGGCCCACTCATTCACACGGTCGGAAAAATTGTCATCCAACGGCACTATCAAGATTCGCGGCGCGCGCCAGCACAACCTCAAGAACGTCGATCTCGACGTGAAAACCGGCGAAATGACGGTCGTGACCGGCCCGTCCGGTTCCGGCAAGTCGAGCCTCGTGTTCGACACGCTTTACGCGGAAGGGCAGCGGCGCTACGTCGAAACCTTCAGCGCGTACGCCCGGCAGTTTCTGGACCGCATGGACCGGCCGCAAGTGGACCGGGTCGACGGCGTGCCGCCCGCCATCGCGATCGACCAGACCAATCCGGTGCGCAGTTCGCGTTCCACGGTCGGCACCATGACGGAACTCAACGACCACCTGAAGCTGCTTTACGCGCGCGCGGCGGAGCTGTTCGACCGCAAGACGGCGCGGCAGGTGCGTCACGATTCGCCTGAAACCATTTACGCGGATCTGCTCGAACGCACTGCGCAGGACGATCCGCGCCTCGTCGTCACATTTCCGGTGGAATTGCCGGAGTCCGCGTCGGAGCAGGAAGTCGAGCAATGGCTGTCGGCAAGCGGCTATACGCGCGTGCAGGCGCAGCGAGAGGTCGATTCGCCCACCGGCAAGCGCAAGCTGCTCGACGTGGTCGCCGACCGCTTCCGGCTGCGCTCGGTGGACAAGGCGCGCGTGGTGGAGGCAATCGAGGCGTCGCTCAAGCGCGGCGGCGGACGCGTGAATATCTATGTGCTGCCCGCCGCCTCGGACACGCCCGGCACGCCCGGCACGCCCGACACGCCCGACACGCCTCAAAGCGAACCGGAAATCTGGCGTTTCTCCACCGGCTTGCACAGCCCCGAGAGCGATCTGCGCTACGCCGATCCGCAGCCGGCGCTGTTCTCGTTCAACTCGGCCTACGGCGCGTGCGAAGTCTGCCGCGGTTTCGGCCGCGTGATTGGCGTCGATCTCGGCCTTGTCATTCCAGACGCGCGCAAGACGCTGCGCGACGGCGCGATCAAGCCGATGCAAACCCCCGCGTGGAAGGAGTGTCAGGACGATCTGATGCGCTACGCGGCAAAAGCCGACATCCGTCGCGGCACGCCGTGGGGCGAACTGACAGACGCCGAGCGCGACTGGGTGATCAACGGTTCGCCGGACTGGAACGGCAAGTGGCAAAGCCATTGGTATGGCGTCAAACGCTTCTTCGAATATCTCGAATCGAAGGCGTACAAGATGCATATCCGCGTGCTGCTGTCGAAATACCGCAGCTACACGCCGTGCGAAACCTGCGGCGGCGCGCGTCTGAAAACGGAATCGCTGCTGTGGCGTCTCGGCAGCAAGGCGAACGCGGACGAGGTGCTCGCGCCCGGGCAGCGCTTCATGCCGCGCGGCGTGGAGTGGCGCCGCGCGCAGCTCGAAGCGCTGCCCGGCCTGACCGTGCACGACCTGATGCTGATGCCGATCGAGCGAATCCGCCGCTTCTTCGACGGCATCACGCTGCCGAGCGCGCTGCTCGACGACGCGCTCAAGCTCCTGCTCGCCGAAGTGCGCACGCGCCTCAAATATCTGTGCGACGTCGGCCTCGGCTATCTCACGCTCGACCGGCAAAGCCGCACGTTGTCCGGCGGCGAGGTACAGCGGATCAATCTGACCACGGCGCTCGGCACGTCGCTGACCAAAACGCTGTTCGTGCTCGACGAGCCGAGCATCGGGCTGCATCCGCGCGATCTCAACCGGATCGTGGAGGCCATGCACCGTCTGCGTGACGCGGGTAACACGCTCGTGGTGGTCGAGCACGATCCGTCGGTCATGCTGGCGGCGGACCGTCTGATCGACATGGGGCCGGGACCGGGCGAGCGCGGCGGCTCGATCATTTTCGACGGCGCGCCCGAGTCGATCCGGTCGTCGGGCACGCTGACCGGCGAGTATCTCGGCGGCCGGCGCCAGGTGGCGGACGCGGCGCACTGGTCTCAGCGTCCGGTGGATGCGAGCACGCCGCGCCTCGTGCTCGAAGGCGCGACCGAACACAATCTGCGCGACGTCACGGTGGAAATTCCGTTGCAGCGGCTCGTCTGCGTGACGGGCGTGTCGGGCTCCGGCAAATCCACCTTGCTGCAAGACGTGCTGTATCCGGCCATGGCGCGGCACTTCGGGCTCGCCACCGAATCGCCCGGCGCGTTCCGCAACCTGAGCGGCGCGGACCAGGTGACCGACGTGGTATTCGTCGACCAGTCGCCGATCGGCAAGACCGCGCGCTCGAATCCGGCCAGCTATGTCGGCGCGTTCGACGAAATCCGCAAGCTGTTCGCGAAGGCGCCGCTCGCGCAGCAACGCGGCTACGGGCCGGGCATGTTCAGCTTCAATTCCGGCGACGGGCGTTGCCCGACGTGCGGCGGCTCGGGCTTCGAACATATCGAAATGCAGTTTCTGAGCGACGTGTACCTGCGTTGTCCGGATTGCGACGGGCGCCGTTATCGCGCGGAACTGCTGGAGGTGAAGATCGAGCGCGGCGAACCGGCGCGTGCGTTGAGCATTGCGGACGTGCTGGAACTGACCGTCAGCGAGGCCGCCGCCTACTTTGCGCAAGATACGGAAGTGGTGCGCGTGCTGCAGCCTATCGTCGACGTGGGGCTCGAATATGTGAAGCTCGGGCAGCCGGTGCCCACGCTGTCCGGCGGCGAGGCACAGCGGCTCAAGCTCGCCGGTTTCCTCGCCGAATCCGCGCAAACGCGCACGGGGCGTGGCGCGAAGCAGGCGGTTGCAAAACGGCTTTTCATGTTCGACGAGCCCACCACGGGTCTGCATTTCGACGACATCGCGAAGCTGATGCAAGCGTTCGGCAAATTGCTGGCAAGCGGCCATTCGCTGATCGTGATCGAACACAATCTCGATGTGATCCGCGCGGCCGACTGGATCATCGATCTCGGTCCGGAAGGCGGCGACGGCGGCGGCCGCGTGCTGTGCGCGGGCACGCCGGAAGACGTCAAGCACTGTCTGGAATCGCATACCGGCGAGGCGTTGCTGCAATACGGCCGCGCGGTGGGCGCGGCGGCGGAATCGGCGGAATCGGCGGAGTCGGTCTCACAAGGCATGCCGTTGCAGAAGGCGCTGAGCGCGGCGCGCGCGCGGCGGGCGATCGAAGGCGAGGACGTGGTGCGCATCGTCAATGCGCGCGAGCACAACCTGAAGGCGCTGGACGTCGATATTCCGCACGGCAAATTCAACGTCATTACCGGCGTGTCCGGGTCGGGCAAGTCCACGCTCGCCTTCGACATTCTTTTTCATGAAGGGCAGCGCCGCTATCTCGAATCGCTCAATGCCTATGCGCGCTCCATCGTGCAGCCGGCGGGGCGGCCCGAAGTGGATGCCGTGTACGGCATTCCGCCAACGGTGGCTATCGAGCAGCGTCTGTCGCGCGGCGGCCGCAAGAGCACGGTGGCGACCACCTCCGAGGTGTGGCATTTTCTGCGCTTGCTGTATGTGAAGCTCGGTTTGCAGCATTGCATTCATGACGGCACGCCGGTTACATCGCAGAGCGTCGAGTCGATCGCGGCGCAATTGCTGCGCGACCACAAAGGGCAGCACGTTGGTTTCCTCGCGCCGCTGGTGGTCAATCGCAAGGGCGTCTACACCGATCTCGCAAAGTGGGCCAAGGCGCGCGGCAACACGCATTTGCGGGTGGACGGCGAATTCGTGCCGGTCGACCCGTGGCCGAAGCTCGACCGCTTCCGCGAGCACACCATCGAATTGCCGGTCGCCGACCTGACCGTGTCGCCGGACAACGAGGCAGAGCTGCGTCACGCGCTCGATCAGACGCTGGAAGCCGGCAAGGGCGTGATGCACCTGCTCGCGCCGCTCGACGGCCTGCACGACGCAATGAACGGCGGCTTGCCCACCGCGAAGCTCGGCGCGGTGAAAGTACTGTCCACCAAGCGGGCGTGTCCGGTGTGCGGCACGAGCTATCCCGAACTCGATCCGCGCATGTTCTCGTACAACAGCAAGCACGGCTGGTGTACGACCTGCGTCGGCACGGGACTTTCGCTGACGCGCGAACAACGCGCCGCCTACGACGACACCATCGTGGTGGACGACAACCGCGGGCGTGAGCAGAGCTTGCCGTCGGAGGAGCAGGAGCCCGAAGGCCTCGTCGACGAACCGTGTCCGGATTGCGCGGGCACGCGTCTGAACCCGGCGGCGCGTGCCGTCACGTTCGACGCGCACGCCATTACCGACGTCGCGCAATGGACGGTCTCCGGCACGCGCGCGTGGATCGACAGTCTGCAGATGACCGGCCGCGACGCGGAGATCGCGCGCGACGTAGTGAGCGAGATTGGCAGCCGTCTGCAATTTCTTGAAGAAGTCGGGCTCGGTTATCTGAGCCTCGACCGCGCGGCGCCGAGCCTGTCGGGCGGCGAGGCGCAGCGCATCCGGCTCGCCGCGCAACTCGGCAGCAATCTGCAAGGGGTCTGCTATGTGCTGGACGAGCCGACCATCGGCCTGCATCCGCGCGACAACCAGATCCTGTTGAACGCGCTGCGCAAACTCGGCGACAAGGGCAATACGCTCGTGGTCGTCGAACATGACGAGGACACGATCCGCCGCGCCGATCACATCATCGATATTGGGCCGGGCGCCGGTAAGCGCGGCGGCACGCTGATCGCGCAGGGCAGCGTCGCGGATCTGTCCGCGCAACCCGACTCGCTTACCGGGCAGTTTCTTGCAACGCCCATCGTGCATCCGTTGCAGCCGCGCCGCACGGTCGTCGCGCTGGGCAAACGCGCGGCGCCCATGCCGGAGAACTGGCTCACCGTGCATGGCGGCAAGCTGCACAACCTGCGTAATGTGACGGTGGCGATTCCGCTGTCGCGGCTCGTCGCGGTGACGGGTGTCAGCGGCTCGGGCAAGTCCACGCTCGCGCGCGACGTGCTGATGGCCAATCTGCTTGACGCGGTCGGGCGCTCGGTGTTGTCATCGCCGGCCACGCGGCGCGCGCGCGCCGCGGCGGCCGAGGAGAAGCCGGCCGCGAACCGTCGTTCGAGCGTGCTCGCGCGCAGCGCGCCGCGCGCGCCGCTGAACGTCACGCATACGTGGCAGGGCTGCGATTCGATCACCGGTTGGGAGAGCATCGACCGCGTGCTCGAAGTCGACCAGACGCCGATCGGCAAGACACCGCGTTCGTGTCCCGCGACCTACATCGGCGTGTGGGACGCGATCCGCAAACTGTTCGCCGGTACGCTCGAAGCGCGCGCGCGCGGCTACACGGCGTCGCGCTTCTCGTTCAATACGGGCGAGGGCCGTTGTCCGGCTTGCGAAGGGCAAGGCGTACGCACCATCGGCATGAGCTTTTTGCCGGACGTGAAGGTGCCGTGCGACGTGTGCCACGGGCAGCGCTTCAATCCGGAAACGCTCGCGGTCACGTGGCGCGGCAAGAATATCGGCGACGTGCTGACCATGGAAATCGACGAAGCCGTCGAGTTTTTCGAGCCCATCTCAAACATCGCGCATCCCTTGCAATTGATGAAAGACGTCGGGCTCGGCTACCTCACGCTTGGCCAGCCGTCGCCTACGTTGTCGGGCGGCGAGGCGCAGCGCATCAAACTCGTCACCGAGTTGAGCAAGGTGCGCGACGACATCACGCGGCGCGGTCAGAAGCCGCCGCACACGTTGTATGTGCTCGACGAACCGACCGTCGGCCTGCACATGGCCGACGTGGCGAAGCTGATACGCGTGCTGCATCGTCTCGCGGACGGCGGTCATAGTGTGGTCGTGATCGAGCACGATCTCGATGTGATCGCCGAGGCGGACTGGATCATCGACCTGGGCCCGGAAGGCGGCGTGGGCGGCGGCACGGTCGTCGCGGCCACGAACCCCGAAGGCATCGTGCAGGTGCGCGCGAGCCATACCGGCGCGGCGTTGAAGCCTGTGCTCGCGCGAACCGCAAGCACGGGAGCAGGCGCGGCCGCGCAGGTCGAGGCGGGTGAGGGCACGAACGGATAGCGCTTTGCGCATCGGCTGTCCACAGTGCCCTCATGTCTTTTCTGGAGCTTGAATGATCGACGAACGTTGGGCGCAAGCCGCCCACTCGCTTAAGAGCCGCGCGGCGTTCTGGTCGCTGCGCATTGTCGATGAACAAGTCGACAATCACGAAATCCGCAACGACGTCGCGCAGCCGTTGCGCACCGTGCGCGATCGCGGCGCGATGCTGATCGCGTGGGTCGGCGCGGGAGCAGGTTACGCGGCAACGGCGAATCTGTCCGCGGCCGGTTTGCAGCATGCGCTCGATCTCGCCACCGCCCGCGCCGAAGCGAGCGCGGCATGGTCATTGATCGACCATCGGCAGGTGGTGCGTCCGTCGGCGAGCGGCGAATATATGTCGCGGAATGCGCAGCACGCACTGCCGGGGCGTGCCGAATGGCTCGACCGTCTCGGCGCCGAATGCGCGGCGGCGAATCTCGATTCGCGGATCGTCGAGCGGGTGGCGGCGGTGCAGATCACGCACACCGATCAGCTCTACATCACATGCGACGGCGTGCGTATCGATCAACGATTCCGCTTCGTGATGCCGCAATTGAGCGTGACCGCGCACGCGAACGGCGACACGCAGGTGCGCACGCTCGGCGGCGATTACGGCACGCTCGCGCAGGGCGGCATGGAGGTGCTCGCGCGCTTCGGCTTCCACGGCGCGGGCACGCGCGTGGCGCGCGAAGCCTTGCAATTGCTGGTTGCGCCGAACTGCCCGTCGGGCAAGCGCGATCTGCTGCTCATGCCCGACCAGATGATGCTGCAGATTCACGAGTCGATTGGGCATCCGCTGGAACTCGACCGCATTCTCGGCGACGAGCGTAATTTCGCGGGCTGGAGTTTCGTCAAGCCGGACATGTTTGGCTCGTATCGCTACGGCTCCGAGTTGCTGAACGTGACCTTCGACCCGGAGTTGCGCGAGGAAGCCGCGGCCTATGCCTTCGACGACGACGGCACCGCAGCGCACAAGCAATACCTGATTCGCAACGGCGTGCTGGAGCGGCCGCTCGGCGGCGCGCTGTCGCAGCAACGCGCGCGCATGCCGGGCGTCGCAAATTCGCGCGCGTCGAACTGGAACCGGCCGCCCATCGACCGCATGGCCAATCTGAACGTCGAGCCCGGCGAGAGTTCGCTCGCGGACATGATCGGCAACATCGAACACGGCATCCTGATGCGCACGAACACGTCGTGGTCGATCGACGACCATCGCAACAAGTTTCAGTTCGGCTGCGAATTCGGGCAGCTTATCGAGAACGGCGAGCTGACCCAGGTCGTCAAGCAGCCGAACTATCGCGGCATCTCCGGGAATTTCTGGCGCAGCCTGAGCGCGGTGGGCGACGCGTCCACGCGTGAAGTTTATGGCACGTCGATGTGCGGCAAGGGCGAACCGGCGCAGATCATTCGCGTGGGACACGCTTCGCCGGCCTGCGTGTTCAGCCATGTCGATGTGTTCGGAGGCGCATGATGAGCGAGTCCACGCCATCGCACGACACGCACGCCGTGAACTGGCAGCGGCATTTCACTTCACTCGCCGACGCCATCGAGCGCCTTCGGCAACCGGGCGAAACCACGCTCAGTTCGTTTGCCGGCGAGCAGTCCGACTTTATCCGCTTCAATTCCGGCAAGGTGCGGCAGACCGGCGTCGTGTCGCAAGGCAAGTTGACCTTGCGGCTGATTCAGGGTTCGCGTCAGGCGTATTTCACGCTGACGGTATGTGGCGATTTACAGCAGGACATTCACGAAGCGAGCGCCGCGCTCGTCACATTGCGCGAAAGTCTGCGCGACGCCGCCGACGATCCGCATCTGCTGTTCGATAGCTCTTCATGGCAGCGCGTCACGCAGCGATCCAGCACGTTGCCTGAGCCCGAGCGCGTGTCGCGTCTCGTCGCCGAATGCGCGCGGGGGCTCGATTTCGTCGGCTTTTACGCGGGCGGCACGATCGTGCGCGGCTTCGCGTCCACGCGCGGCAGCCGCGGCTGGTATCAAGTGGACAATTTCAACTTCAGCTGGTCGCTGTACGACCCGAGCGGCCGCGCGATCAAAACCACGTACGCCGGCGACAACTGGAGCGATGCGGTGTTCGCGGCCAAAGTCCAGCAGGCCGCCGCGCGTCTCGCGGTGCTCGCGCGCCCGCCGCGGACACTCGAACCGGGGCGCTATCGCGCGTGGCTTGCACCCGCCGCGCTGGCCGAATTGCTGGGCGTCACCGCGTGGCGCGGGTTCTCGGCACGCGCGCAGGCCAGTTCGCGCAGCGAGTTGTACAGGCTGCATGTCGGAGAAATCGCGCTCGATCCGCGTGTGACCGTCGGCGAAGATCTGAATCTGGGCATCACGCCGGGCTTTAACGACGACGGCTATTTGCGCGAAAGCGTCTCGCTCATCGAGGCCGGCCGCAGCGCCGGTCAACTGACCAATGCGCGCAGCGCCCGTGAATACGGCTTGACGCCGAACGGCGCGCTCGCGGAAGAATCCCCGGCGGCGCTCGCCATGCAAGCCGGCGATCTCCCGGAAGACGACATCCTCGCGCAACTCGGTACGGGTCTTTACGTCGGCAATGTGTGGTACGTGAACTTTTCTGATCGGATGACTTGCCGCCTGACCGGCATGACGCGTTTCGCGACGTTCTGGGTCGAAGACGGACAGATCGTCGCGCCGCTCGAAGCCATGCGCTTCGACGACAGCCTGTATCGCCTGTTCGGCAGCGAGTTGGAGCGAATCGGCGCGCACGCCGAACTCCAGTTGAGCGACTCGACGTGGGGCGAGCGCGGCACGGGCGGCATGCAGGTGCCCGGCGTCCTGTTGAAGTCGTTCGAATTGACCTTGTGAGCGCGCCGGGCGAGGCGCGCCGGGAAGACCGAGCGCGCTCGCCGCACTGCAACATTTTTGCCCGCCAACCGAAAATCATCTAACAATTCGGCTAGTATTTCGCCGCCATTCGTTTAAGTCAGACAAATACGCCTTTGATGTTTCAAAAATGAAACGTTTTCGGCACGCGAGAAAATGCGGCCTAAAGAGATAATCATGAAAATAGAATCAGGTCTGTCTAATTGCCAATAGGGATGCGGCTGATTCCCGATTTGCGAATAAAAATTGAAATTAAAAGGGACATTGTGACGCGCCGGCGTGTTCAGCTTTGAAACATTTCGGGACGGTACGAAAATCGACGTGAGGGCGATTCCGCCGGGTCATTTTAGCGCGCAATCGGCGAACTGCCCGCTGCGTGGAGAGCCCCAGTACATGCGCCTCTCCGGGGCGGATTTCCGCAGCGCGGTATGTTTTTCCGCTGCTTGTCCACAGTTGCTATTTATTACTCGCATCAAACGAGAATGGTTTTCTTCATACATTAAATCAGGCGCCATTTCGCCGGATTTCAAATTTACTAATCCGATTCATTCGGCTACCATCACGCATAATCCGTGAAGCAGCGTTTGCCATAGATTGAATCTCGATTATCAATTCACCGATAACGTCGGGCTAACGCGCGTCCTCGTCCAACCACGTAGATATTTTGAGGAAGACCATGTCTCACATTCACGTCGATACTGCGAGGGTTACCTGGTTGCACACGCCAACGGTCAACG
This sequence comes from Paraburkholderia sp. MPAMCS5, assembly GCF_036016995.1. Classification (NCBI taxonomy): domain Bacteria; kingdom Pseudomonadati; phylum Pseudomonadota; class Betaproteobacteria; order Burkholderiales; family Burkholderiaceae; genus Paraburkholderia; species Paraburkholderia sp. MPAMCS5. The sequence goes on along the minus strand of NZ_JAYXBK010000009.1, from coordinate 91,676 downwards.
TCCGTACTGCAGCGCGGCGAATTGGCGTTTTGTTGTTCGACGGTTTCTGGCTGCTCGGTCCCGGCACGGTCGTCGAGATGTTCCAGAGCGCGAACGAACTGGCCGGTGTGCGCCCAGGCGAAGAGCCGCCATACGAAGTCCAGTTTCTCTCGCTCGACGGCGGCAGCGTGCCGAGTTCTTCGGCCGCGCGCATCTGGACCGATCGCATCGACACACGCTATGGCAGCGGTTTTGACGTTCTGTTCATCGCGGGCGGACACGGCGCGCACGCGGCGGCGCGCGACCCGAGGCTCGTCGGCTGGCTGCGCTCGGTGCAGGCGCGCACGCGCGCCATCGAGACGATCGGCGAAGGGCGCCTCGTGCTGGAAGCCGCCAATCCCGGCGAGCCGGAAACGTTGCAGATCGGCCGCTATGGCCGCCCCGCGACAGACCCGATTCTCAGCGCGTCCAACGACCGCAACGACTGCGCCCGCAGCGCGCTGATGTTCATCAAACGTGATCTCGGCGCGGAACTTGCCCGCAGCGTTGCCGAGCGCGTGATGCCGGGCATGGCCGCGACATGGGTTCCGCTGCCGGCCGAAGGCGGCACGCTCAGCGTCGCCGAAAAAATTCGTGCGGCGGCGCGGTGGATGGAAGCCAACTGCGACCGTCCGGTCTCGGTCGCCGACGCGGCTCAGGTCGCCGCCATGAGCGAGCGCAACTTTCTGCGGCGCTTCAAGCATGAAATGCAGGTCACGCCGTCCGATTATCTGTTGCAGGTGCGGCTGCGCATCGCGTGCAATTTCCTGACGGAAACCGAACTGCCGGTCGACAAGATCGCGCGGCGCAGCGGCACCGGCAACGGCGACCGTCTCGCGAAGATTTTCCGCAAGCGCATGGCGTTGTCGCCGACGGAATATCGCGCGCGCAGCCGTCTCGCGTCATCCGAGGTCTGACAGTGATGCTGCGCCTGTGGGGGCGCGTTACACGACCGCCGCGCGCGCGCGCGGCGGCTTCCGGTACTTTGTCGGATAGCTTCTTACGGGCACAGAGGCATGGGCAACCAGGTGTTGGCAACGGCACTACCGGAAGTGAAGATCATCGAGCCCGAGGTATATGCCGACGAACTAGGTTTCTGCTATGAAACCTTCAGCGCGGACGAGTTTCTCGACGACGTCGCGCGCGACTTCAACTTCGTGCAGGACCGGCATTTGCGCGCGGTGCATGGTGTGTTGCGTGGGCTGCATTATCAGGTGCAGCGCCCGCAAGGCCGGCTCATGCAAGTCGTGGTGGGCGAGATATTCGACGTCGCCGTCGACGTGCGGCTCAATTCGCCGAACTTCGGCAAGTGGTGCGGCATGTATCTGAGCGCGGAAAACCATCGGCAGGTGTGGGTGCCGCCGGGCTTCGCGCATGGCTTCGTCGTGCTTTCCGAATCGGCCGAGTGTCTGTGGAAGTCGACCGAGTACTGGTTTCCTGAACTCGAACGCTGCATCTTGTGGAGCGATCCGGATATCGGCATTGAATGGCCGGTCGACTTCGAGCCGATTGTCGGGGCGAAGGACGCCGCCGGCCGCCGTTTGTACGAAGCGGAGAACATGCCATAGCGGCGCGCGCTTGGGCTACGGCTCGCGTTGCGCGCGGCATTCCTTGCGGCGTTGCTTGATGCGCCGCGAGATTTTCCTATCGCGCGGCCGCTACCGCGCCGACACTCGCCGCTACCACGAGCAACGTGCCGGCGATCTGCAACATGCCCATCGGCTGATGCAGAACAATGAAGCCGGCCACCGCGCCGATCGCCGGCTCGACACTCATCAGGATGCCGAACGAACCGGCCGGCATATGCCGCAGCGCCACCATTTCGAGCGCATACGGCAGAAGCGGCACGAGTATTGCGAGACCGGCCGTCGCCGCGAGCTGGGCCGCCGCGAGATGCAGGCCGCTTTCGGCAAGGCCGAAGGGCGTGGCGACGAGCGAAGCCGCGATCAACGACACCGACAGGCCTTCCAGTCCGGCAAAGAGCTTGCCGGCTTTCTTCATCAGCAGGATGTAGCTGCCCCAGCCGCACGCCGCCGCGCACGCGAGCAGGACGCCTAGCGGCTCTCCGACCCAGCCCGCGCGATCGCGCGAAAGCAGCACGACGCCCGCAATCGCGAGCAGTGGCCACGCGAGCGCGCGCGCGCGGCGCACGGCGAGCGTCGCGACGGTGAGCGGCCCGAGGAAATCGATGGCGACGGCCAGGCCGAGCGGAATGCGCTGAAGCGCAGCGAAAAAGCACAAGGTCATGCCGGCCATGGCGGCGCCGAGCGCGAGCGCGGCGAACCAGTGCGCGCGCGAGTAGGCGAAAAGCCGCGGACGCACCAGCACCGCCAGCACCAGCGCGGCCCAGCACAAGCGCAACCAGGTGGTGCTGAGCGAGCCGTGGGCGGCCATCGTCGGCGCGGAGAGGGCGGCGCCGAATTGCACGCTCGACATCGACAGCACGCACAGGAGCGCGGCGCCGGCTGCCGCGCTCGACGGTTTCAGCAAGGCGGCCGCGGGGCCCGCGGCAGATTTGATCGTCGTGTCCTGCATGGTGTCGTGGGGGGTGTTGTGCGTTGTCGTGTGGCGTTTCAGGGAATCTTCGCGCTATCTTATCGGCTCGCGCGCTATTAAGATAAGTTGATATTTCTTATATCGGCTTCAAAAATCCTGATGACCCGTGATCTCGACAGCAGTCTGTTGCGCACCTTCGTCACCGTCGCCGAGACGGGCGCGGTGGGCGCGGCCGCGAGCCGCCTCGCGCGGACGCAGGCGGCGGTCAGCATGCAATTGCGCCGCCTCGAAGAGGACCTCGGCCAGCGTCTGCTCGACCGTTCGCCGCGCGGCGTGCAGCTCACCGAAGCGGGACATCTGCTGCTGCCATACGCGCACACGATTCTCGGCGCGAGCGCGGATGCGCGCCGCGCGCTAGGCGCCGGCCAAGTGTCGGGCACCGTGCGGCTCGGCATGCTGGAGGACATCGCAGTGGGCCGTTTGCCGCGCGCGCTGCGGCGCTTTTCGATTGCGTATCCGCGCGTCGCGCTGGAGATCGTCGTCGATGGCAGCGTCGCATTGTCGAAGCGGCTGGCGGAAGGCGCTCTCGATGTCGTCGTGGCCGATCCCGCGCTCGTGGAGGCCGCGCCGCTGCTGACGTGGACCCAGCCGTTGTTCTGGGTCGGCGCGCGCGGCTATGGCCGCGACGCGAACGAGCCGCTCGCCCTGGTCGCATTCGGCGGACCTTGCCTGTGGCAGCAGAACGTGTTGACCGCGTTGCGCCGCGCGGGCATCGCGTGGCGCATCGTGTGCACGAGCACGAGCTTGCCGGCGGTGCAGTCGGCGGTCGAAGCGGGGCTCGGCGTGTCGGTTCTGCTCGAAGGCAATATTCGTTCGGAGTCCATGCGGATTCTCGGCCGCGCCGATAACCTGCCGGATGCGCCCGCCGCGGACTTCGGCCTTTTCATGCGCGAGGCGGCCGGCGCGCAGGTCGAAGCCGTGCGCACGTTGCAGCGTTTTCTGTGTGAGGAGTTGCATCTGGGCTTCTGTGAGAGCGAGCCGCGGGTGCCGTCAATGGAATGATGCCGATGCGCATGAAGCGCGCGAAGCGTGTTCTGAAACCGCTCTGCACGCGTCCGGGCAGGGCGCGTGTTGCGTTGCGGGAAGCCCGGCGGGGGCGGCAAGTATTGCAAGACGCTGCGGCAACTATTGCAAGACGCTGACAAGACCTTGCTGCCCGCCCGCCGGGGCGGGCATTCCTCCGCTTATATGGTCGATGCGGGCATCAGCGCCGCATCACGCCCATCAACAAGGTCACGAGGAAAATCACCACGAAGATGAAGAACAGCACCTTGGCGATTTCCGTCGCGCCCGCGGCGATGCCGCCAAAGCCGAATACCGCGGCGATGATCGCGATGACGAAGAAGATTGCAGCGTATCGAAGCATGAGGCCTCCCACGATGAATTGCTGGATTGAACTTGAACGGCGACTCGTGCTTTGCATTTCATGCTTGGACGAGTGATCTGCCGGCGAGCGAATCCCAGCAATAGCCGTGCCCATCGAGCCCGCATCGAGGCCGGCGCGACGAAGGAAAGCCGGACGATGCCGCCGTCGATTCCCCGCCCGTCGCGCGTGATTCAACGCAACTGTGTGGCGGCCAGCAGCAACACCATGCTGCCGATCGCGCCATCCAGCACGCGCCATGCGCTCGCCCGGCGAAACAGCGGCGCAAGCGCGCGCGCGCCGAAACCCAGGCCGATGAACCAGACGCAGCTCACCGCCATCGCGCCCAGCGCGAAAGCGAGCCGGGCGCCATCCGGCTCGCGCGCGCCCGCCGTGCCGATCAGCAAAAACGTGTCGAGATACACGTGCGGGTTGAGCCAGGTGAAGGCGAGCGTCATCAGCACGATGGGCAGCGCGCGTTGCACGGGCGCCGCCGCGGGGTTCGCGTCGGCGTCCATCACGGCGTGTGCCGGGCGCACCGCGCGGCGCAGCGCGTTGAGGCCGAACCACGCGAGATAGGCGAGCCCCACGTACAGCATGACGTGCACGAACACCGGATAGCGCTCGACCAGCACCGAGGCGCCGCCGACGCCCGCGCTGATCAGAATGCAGTCCGACAGCGCGCACAGCGCGACGATTTTGCCGACATGCGAGCGCATGATGCCCTGGCGCAGCACGAAGGCGTTCTGCGCGCCGATAGTCACGATCAGCGACGCGCAGAGCGCCGCGCCATGAGAGAGAGACAGCCAGTTCATAAACGATCCAGTAGACGGGAGAAGCGAACACGACTAGTCTGCGGCTGTGCCATGCATAAGCAAAGCTAATTTACCTAACGCCGATTAAGGATCGCTAATGCTCGACTATGCGTTGCTCGATGCGCTCGCCGCCGTGGTGCGTCACGGCTCGTTCGACCGCGCGGCCAGCGAACTGAATGTGACGCCCTCGGCGGTGTCGCAGCGCGTCAAGCTGCTGGAGGAGCGCGTGGGCAGCGTGCTCGTCAAGCGCGGCCAGCCTTGTGTCGCGACCACCTCTGGCGCGTTGTTGTGCCGTCATACCGAGCGCGTGCAGTTGCTCGAAGCGGAGTTGACCGGTCGCGTGCCCGTCTTGCCGGGCGGACTCGTAAAAGGGTGGCCGACGCTGCGCGTGGCGGTCAACGATGACAGCGTCGGTACGTGGTTCATCGACGCCGTCGCGCCGTTTTGCGTCGAGCGTCAAATGCTGCTCGATCTGGTGATCGACGATCAGGACCACACCGCGCAGCGGATTCGCGACGGCAGCGTGCAGGGCGCGGTGACCACGCAAGCCGAACCGGTGCAAGGCTGCCGGTCCACGCGCCTTGGGCGCATGCGTTATCTCGCGGTGTGCTCGCCGGCGTTTCTCGCGCGCCATTTCGCGGACGGCGTCACGCGCGACAGTTTGCGGCGCACGCCGTGCGTGGATTTCAATCCGAAGGACCAGTTGCAAAAGCGCTTCATGCGCCGCATCACGCGAGCCGAGGTCGAGCCGCCGTTGCACTGGATTGCGCACGTCGCCGGATTCCTGCGCGCGTGCGTGACGGGACTCGGCTGGGGCATGTGCCCCGAGCGCATGATCGCCGCGCATCTGGCAAGCGGCGAGCTGGTGGAGATGGTGCCCGGCAAGCATATCGACGTCGATCTCTACTGGCAGAGCTGGCGCCTGTCGATTGGCTGGCTCGACGACTTCAGCGCGGTGCTGCGCAAGCGCGCGGCCGAGTTTCTCGACTAGTGTCCCGGCGCGCCGCTAGAGCAGCAACTCGATGGAGTGAAAGAGCCGCCGCTGCTCCGGGTCTTGCGAGCGCGCGCCTTCGTCGATCACTTCGCGCAGGCAGTCGAGAAAGCACGCGGCCGCCGGACTCACCGGCGCGCCGCGGCGCGCGGTGATGCAGACCAGGGTTTCATCGACCGTTTCGCGCAGCGGCAGCGCCCACAGGTTTTCCTTCGCGAGCGTGACCTCGACGAGCGGCCACGGAAAGATGCTCAGCATGTCGGTGTGCGCAAGCAGCCCGAGCACGACCGCGAGCGAATGCGCGAGGTGGATGGTGTGCGGCACGCGCATGCCGCGCTTGCGAAACAGGTTATCCGAGATCGATTCGCGGCTGGCCGGGTCCCAGTTCAGCACCCATTCGGCGTCTTCCAGTTCGAGCAGCGTGCGGCAACCGGCTTTCGGATGATCGCGCCGCGCGACCACGGCGGAGTGCGTCGAAAAGAGCGGCGTGTTGTGAAATTCCGATTCCGGCGAGGCAGGCGGCGGGCGGCCAATGGAGAAGTCGAGGCTGCCGTCGCGCAGACGCGGTTGCACGACCGCGAGCAATCCTTCGAAAAATTCCAGCTGGACTTCCGGCATGCGCTGCCGGAAACGCTGCACGGTGGGCGGCAGAAACGTCAGCGCAACCCAGGGCGTGACACCGATGGACAGCTTGCCGGCCGCCGCGCCGCGCAGCGCCTCGATTTCCGCTTGCGCCCGCTGCAATTGCCCGAGCACCACGCGCGCGTGCACGACCAGCGCGCGGCCGAACTCGGTGAAGGCGACGCCGCTGGCGCTGCGCACGACGAGCGGCGCATGCAGATCGGCCTCCAGTTCGCGCATCGCCTTGGTTACGGCAGCCGGCGAGAGCCCGAGCGAGCGCGCAGCGGCCCGGATACTTCCGGTATCCGCGATGGCCGCCAAGGTATTGAGCTGATGGAGTTTCATCCGACGAGTTTCGTTCAGGGTGGCAACCAGAAGTTGCTGGCGCGACGATTCTACGCCTGCCGCTCAAAAATCGGCGTCGTTATGCTGGGTTCACTCATTCATCGATGGAGACGATTTGTGAACACCATGGCCATTCCGGCAGGCATCGCCGAACTCGAAGACGAAATGATCGCGCTGCGGCGCCGCATCCATGCACAGCCGGAGTTGGCCTACGAGGAATTCGCCACCGGCGATCTCGTCGCCGAACGCTTGCAGGAGTGGGGCTACACGGTGCATCGCGGCCTTGGCCAGACGGGTGTCGTGGGCCAGTTGAAAGTGGGCAACGGCACGCGGCGCCTCGGTTTGCGCGCCGACATGGACGCGTTGCCGATTCACGAAAACACCGGCTTGCCGTACGCGAGCACCGTGCCGGGCAAGATGCACGCATGCGGTCACGACGGCCATACGGCCATGCTGCTCGCCGCCGCCAAGCATCTGGCGCGCGAAAAATCTTTTGACGGCACGCTGAACCTGATTTTCCAGCCCGCCGAGGAAGGTCAGGCCGGCGCGAAAAAAATGCTCGAAGACGGTCTCTTCGACAAATTTCCCTGCGACGCCGTCTTCGCCATGCACAACATGCCCGGCTTCCCGACGGGAAAGTTCGGCTTTCTGCCCGGCTCGTTCATGGCTTCGTCGGATACCGTGATCATCACCGTGACGGGGCGCGGCGGTCACGGCGCAATGCCGCATAAGGCCGTCGATCCGGTCGTGGTCTGCGCACAGATCGTGCTCGCGTTGCAGTCCATCGTGTCGCGCAATATCGCGCCGCTCGACATGGCGATCATCACGGTCGGCGCCATTCATGCCGGCGACGCCCCCAACGTGATCCCCGAGACGGCCGAAATGCGCCTGTCGGTACGCGCGTTGCGGCCCGAGGTTCGCGATCATCTGGAGGAGCGCATCACGGCGGTCGCGTCCGGACAGGCGGCCGTGTACGGCGCGCGGGCGCAGGTCGATTATCAGCGCCGCTATCCGGTGCTCGTCAACGACGTGGAGATGACCGGCGTCGCGCGGCAAGTCGCGCTCGACTGGCTCGGCGAAGAGGGCCTCATTGCCGGCATGCAGCCGCTCACCGGCAGCGAAGACTTCGCGTTCCTGCTGGAACGTTGCCCGGGCAGTTATCTGATCATCGGCAATGGCGACGGCGAGGGCGGTTGCATGGTCCACAACCCGGGCTACGACTTCAACGACGATTGCCTCGCCACCGGCGCGGCCTACTGGGTGCGACTCGCGCAGACGTTCCTCGTCTGACGCGCGAGGCGGCAGGCGCACACGCCGCCGCAGAAAGAACATCAAGGAGACACAGATGGACTATTCAGCCACACCGCAATCCGCCGAACTCGCACGCGCCGCCCCGCGCGCGAGCCACGCGAAGGCGATTGCCGCGATCACGCTCGGCAACGGCCTGGAGTTTTTCGACTTCACGATTTACAGCTTCTTCGCGACGATCATCGGCAAGCTGTACTTTCCGGTCGAAGGACAACTCGCTCAATTGATGCTGGCCGTGGGCACGTTCGGCGTGGGTTTCATCATGCGTCCGGTGGGTGGCGTCGTGCTCGGCGCGTACGCCGACCGCGCCGGCCGCAAGGCCGCGATGAGCCTCACGTTGTGGCTGATGACGCTCGGCTCCGCGATGATCGCGTTCGCGCCGACCTACGCGAGGATCGGCATCGCGGCGCCGCTGCTCGTGATCGGCGCGCGTCTCGTGCAGGGCTTTGCGCTGGGCGGCGAGGTCGGCGCGTCCACCTCCTTGCTGATGGAGTATGGCAGCGACAAAACGCGCGGCTTCTACGGCAGCTGGCAATTCGTGAGTCAGGGCTTGAACACGGTGTGCGGGTCGCTGCTCGGCGTTGCGCTCGCCGCCGCGCTTTCAACTGCGGCGCTCGAAAGCTGGGGCTGGCGCGTGCCGTTTTTGATCGGCATGGCAATGGGCCCGATCGGAATCTATATCCGGCGTCATCTGGATGAAACGCTGCCCGGCGTCGAAGACGGCACCTCGCCCGCGCAGAGCGGCGCGCCGGCTGCGCAGCCCGTGCGCAAGCTCTTTCGCGAGCATTCGCGCGTGATCACGACCGGCGTGCTGACCACCATCGGCGGGACGGCGGCGAATTACATCGTGCTGTTCTATCTGTCCACGTATGCGATCCGCATTCTGCATTTGCCGATGTCGTCCGCGCTGTGGGCGGCGTGGACTGCCGCGGCGGTGACGGTGGTGTGCTCGCCGTTCGCGGGCGCGCTTTCGGATCGCGTCGGGCGCAAGCGCGTCCTGTGGGTGTCGCGTGTCCTGCTGATTGCCGCCGTGTATCCGGCGTTCATGATGATCAACGCGTCGCCGACGGTACCGGTGCTGCTCGCGGTGGTCGCCGCGCTCGCTGTGCTGGTGGCGTTCACGGCGGTGCCCAACATCGTCATGTTGCCGGAGATGTTCCCGCGCCAGATTCGCGCGACCGGCATGTCGATTGTCTATTGTCTCGGCGTGTCGATTTTCGGCGGATTCGCGCAGTTCTTCGCGACCTGGATGATTCAGATTTCCGGCAACAACCTGGCGCCGGCCTGGTATCTGATCGGCTGCGGGCTGGTGTCGCTGCTGCCGTTGCCGTTCATGCGGGAGACCGCGGGGCGGGCAATCGACTGACGCCGCCGCGCGGAATCCACCTTGCCGGTTCGAGCGTGATGTGAAAGCCGCGCGGTTCGTTTATTCGGGATGCCCCGGGCGTTGCCGCGACGCATGCGGCTCGCCGTCCGCCGCCGCTTGGGCTTCGGCCTCGGCGGCGTCGCGCGTTTCCGGCATGGCCGCCCAGACCAGCAGCACCGCCAGCGCCCCCGCGGCGGCGAGCCCGAAAAAGGCCACGCCGTTGCCGAAATGATCCGCGACGAAACCCGCCGCCGTCGTGCTGAGCGTCGCGCCGATACCGGCCGCGAGTCCGAACAGGCCGATACACAGGTTGTAGCGTCCCTTGCCGCCCGCGACATCAGCGGCGATCAGCGGCAGCATCACGCCGAACACGGCCGCGCTCAAACCGTCGAGCATCTGCACCGGCACCAGCAAGTACGGGCTGCTGATTCCGGCGAACAGCAACGCGCGCAGCGGCAGCGCCGAAAAGCCGAGCAGCAGGATCGGCCTGCGTCCCCAACGCTCGGCGGAGCGGCCGACCCACGGCGACATCATCGCGACGATCGCTTGCGGCACGATGATGCACGCCGCGATCACGAGCTGAACGTTGTCGCCCATGCCGGCGGTCACTTCACCGGCGGCGAGGTTCAGCATCGCCGCATTCGACAAATGGAACAGCACGATGCACGCCGCGAACAACAGCATGCGCTTGTCGCGCAGCAGCTCGCGCAGGCTCTCGCGCCGTTCCAACTGCTCGGGCGTCGGCGCGGCTTTCGGCAACTGGATGGTGTCGGTGCGCTGGATCATGGTCAGCGCGATCAGCGCGGGCAACGCGAGCCCGGCTGTCAGCCAGAACACGGCGCGCGGCGAATAGTATTCGCCGAATACGCCCATGAGCCCGGCTGCGACCGCGCTGCCGATCGATGCCCAGCGCGCGTTGCGCCCGAGCCGGTCGCCGAGATTCGCGCGTCCGACGAGCGCGAACGAGATCGCGGCGAGCGCCGGCGTCAGCATGCAACTTGCGAAGCCGTGGAAGACTTCGGCGGCGATCACCGGCAGCACCGTCGGACTCGCGGCCAGCAACACCGCGCTCAGGATGATCGCGAAGATCGCCCACGCGGCCGCGCCTTTTTTGTTGCGCAACGCGTCGACGGCGGCGCCGCCCGGCACCTGGCTCACCATCGCGCTGATCGTGCCCACCGAGAGCGCCATGCCGATCTCGCCCTGCGTCCATTTATGCGACGCGAGGTACGAGGCGATGAACGGCCCAAAACCCGTCTGCACGTTGGCGACGAAGAAGTTCAGCCAGTCGAGCGCGCGCAGGCTGCGCGCCGTAACCAGAGTGCGGCCTGTCATCGGACCGCCCGTGCGTTGGAACCCGTCGTGGCGGCCGCCGCCGACGCAGGCGCGGCGGCAGGAGCGGGCGGCGCCGGCGAAACCGCGCGGATCGGCTTGTCGTTGGCGTAGGGCGGTGTCGCGTTGATCTGCGCGTCGCTCAAGTCCAGCAGCGGGTGCAGCTCCTTGTCTTTCGCGACGAAGCGCAGCGCCGACCAGCTCGCGGCAATCGTGCGCCGCTCGGTGCTCACCATGCCGTTGACGTCGAGCACCACGGCTTGCGGCTGCGCATTGGCGTCGATCAGCACGTCGATCACGCGGCCGACCTTCACGCCGTTCGAGCGCTCGACGGTCGCGTCGATCAGCGGCAATTGCGGGGCCGCCGATTTAGCGGGCAGCACCGGCGCCGCCGCCGGGTTGAGCGTGATCGGCGCGGCCTTGGCGGCCGGTGCGAAGCGGAACGCGGTCCACGCGAAATTGACCTTGCGATCGCCGACGCCGAGAAAGCCTTGCAGATTCACCACGACTTCACGCGGCTTGCCGCTCGCGTCCGTGGTCATGTCGACCGCGCGCCCGACGACTTTGCCGTCGGGTTTTTGTACTTCGCTGTCGAGCAGCGTATGGGCGTCGTTGCGCTCGATGGTGCGCAGCAGGATCAGCGGCGCGGGCGGCGAAGGCGGCGGCGGGGCCGCGACGACGGGCTGCGGCGGCTCGACCTTGTGCGGCTTGACGACGGGCTTCTTCGGCTTCTTCGGCTGCTCGGGTTCGGGCTCGGCGGCTTCGGGCTCGACCGGTTCGGGCGCGGAGGCGACCACCGGCGCGCTCGCGGCTTCCACCGGCATGACCGTCGCATCGACGATCGGCGCTTGCTGCGGCCCCCACAACAGGCTGCCGCAGCCGGACAGCGCGCAGAGCGCCAGCAGCGCGAACGCGGCAAGAATCAGTCGACGCCAGGCAGGAAGCGAAAGGCCGCCACTCATCAGGGAGAACTCCATGGACCGGGTGCGGGCGGGCTCTTTCGAGCACCGCGGTTGGGACAGTACGGCCGAGAGTTTAACCCGCGACGCCGCGCGGCCCCCTTTTCGAGCCCGTCCGACGGCTGAGCGCGAAGCACGCCGCATGCCGCGCGGGCCATCTCGAAAGCTCTCAAAACGCTTTCATCTCGGGACGGCAAACCTCAAGCCAACCTCGACCAAACCGTAGGTGTAAACACGCGGATCGCCGTCGGGCTGTGCCGTCGCATAAACGATATAAGCGTCGCGACATGGCCGACATGCCATTCATGCGATGGGAGATATATTTGTCTTGCCCTACATTTCGAGACAACAAACGGGCCCTGAGACGAGCCCCAGAACGAGCGCCCCCATCGCGCCAGACATCGCACGCCGTGAGGCGCGCGCCGCACATTAAACCAACCCAAAGAGACGAACCTGATGACGGCCACTTCGACGGCCGTTTCAGCATGCTGATAAAGGAGGCCTCATCATGATGGAACCCCACGCCCAGCCGCTTTCCGAAGCCGGCTCCGAATCATTCGACGGAAAGGGCTTTCTCGACCGCTACTTCGAAATTTCCTCGCGCGGCAGTTCGCAGCGTCAGGAGATCGTCGCGGGCGTCACGACTTTTCTCGCAATGGTCTATTCCGTGTTCGTCGTGCCGGGCATGTTCGGCAAAGCGGGCTTCGACACGAGCGCGGTGTTCGTCGCCGTGTGTCTCACCACCGCGTTCGGCTCGCTGCTGATGGGCGTGTGGGCGCGGCTGCCAATCGCGATCGGCTGCGCGATTTCGCTGACCGCGTTCACGGCGTTCGGCCTCGTGCTCGGCAAGGGTTTGCATCCCACGGTCGCGCTCGGCGCTGTGTTCCTGATGGGCGTCGTCTTCACCGGGATTTCGGTGACGGGCGTGCGTTCGTGGATTCTGCGCAATCTGCCGACGGGTATCGCGCACGGCACGGGCATCGGCATCGGCTTGTTCCTGCTGCTGATCGCGGCCAACGATGTGGGTCTCGTCGTGAAGAATCCCGGCGCCGGCCTGCCGGTTTCGCTCGGTCATATCACGGCGTTGCCGGCTCTGATGTCGGTGGCGGGGCTCGCGGCGATCTTCGGTCTGGTGCGCCGCCGCGTGCCGGGCTCGATCCTGATCGTGATCGTCGCGATTTCGGCGATCGCGCTGCTCATCGATCCGGCCGTGTCATTTCATGGCGTGTTCGCGGTGCCGTCGCTGAGCGCGCCGGGCCACGAGTCGCTGATCGGCGCGATGGACATCAAGGGCGCGCTTTCCATGGCGGTGCTGCCGAGCGTGCTCGCGCTCGTGATGACCGCCGTGTTCGACGCCACCGGCACGATCCGCGCCGTGGCCGGACAAGCGGGCCAGCTCGATGAAAACGGCCGCATCATCAACGCAGGCCGCGCGTTGACGGCCGACTCGATCAGCTCGATTTTCTCGGGCCTGCTCGGCGGCGCGCCGGCTGCGGCGTATATCGAATCGACGGTCGGCGTGGCGGCCGGCGCCAAGACCGGCATGGCGGCGGCGGTGGTCGGCCTGCTGTTCCTCGGCGTGATGTTCTTCTCGCCGCTCGCCGGCCTCGTGCCTTCGTATGCGACGGCGCCCGCGCTGATGTATGTCGGCCTGCTGATGCTCTCGAACGTCAGCAAGCTGCACATGGACGATATGGTCGACGCGATGTCGGGGCTCATGTGCGCGGTGTTCATCGTGCTCACGGCCAATATCGTGACCGGCATCATGCTCGGTTTCGCGACGCTCGTGATCGGTCGCGTGGTCAGCGGCGAGTTCCGCAAGCTGAATGTGGGCACGGTGGCGATCGCGGTCGTGCTGGTCGGGTTCTATCTCGGCGGCTGGGCGATCTGATTGTTCCGTCTGTTCCGTCTGTTCCGCCGAGGCGGCGCGCGCAGTAAATGCCCGCGCCGCGCACGATTCGCCGGGCAGTGCACAATGACGCTGCATGTCACTGTGACGGAGGCGAAGATGGAATCGCAAAGAGACCCGCGAAATGACCCGCAACACCGGATCGGTTCAAGACAGGAATGGCTGGAGGCGAGCAGGGCGCTGCTAGTCGAGGAAAAAGCCCACATGCGCGCCGGCGACGAACTCGCGCGCAAACGCCGCGCGTTGCCGTGGGTGAAGGTGGACAAGACGTATGTGTTCGATACGCCGCAGGGCGAGAAGACACTTGCCGATCTGTTCGGCGGACGCAGCCAGCTGATCGTCTATCACTTCATGTTCGGCGCGGATTGGGAAGAGGGCTGCGTCGGCTGCTCGTTTCTATCGGATCACATGACCGGGATCGTGACGCATCTCGAACATCATGATGTGTCGTACGTGACGGTCTCGCACGCGCCGCTCGCCAGAATCGAAGCGTTCAGAAAGCGCATGGGCTGGACGTTTCCGTGGGTGTCGTCGGCGGGAGGCGATTTCAATTTCGACTATCACGTCTCGTTCACGCCCGAACAGCTCGCGAGCAAGCAGGCCTTCTACAACTTCACGGAGCAGGACGTCGGCATCGACGAACAGCACGGCCACAGCGTCTTCTATCGGGACGCGAACGGCGACGTCTATCACACGTATTCCTGCTATGGCCGCGGCGACGAGCGCTTCATCAACACGTACGCGCATCTGGACGTCACGCCGAAAGGCCGTAATGAAACGAGCAGTCTCGTCGACTGGGTGAAGCATCATGACCGGTACGACGAAGAGCCGCCGAGCGGCGGCGGTTGCGCCGCTTGCGGTTCGTGACTGACGGGAAGGGAAGGCGCTGCACGCGCGCCGTGGCGGCGAGCTTACAGCGCCATGTCGAACGCGGGCTTGAGAAACGTCTCGATGGCCATCACGACGAGAGCCATCAAGCCGGCTGACAGCGTCAGCGTGCCGTACTCGTCGTAGCGCGAATCATAAAGGCACGCCACGACGAACAGAATCGCCAGAAAGTTGGTCAGCCAGTCGAAATTCAACGCCAGGTTCATCGATCGAATCGCAGCTCATGGCGGCTCGAACAGGCAGCCGCGCGGGTCAAATGAGCCCGATTCTATCGAGTGGAGCTTACGGATTCGTTAATGATCCTTCTCTCGCGGCGCACAAGGCTCACACGCTTCCGTTTTGTGCCTGCCTGGCGGGCCGTGCTCCTGCTTTGCGCGCGGGTTTATCTAAAGAATCAGTATGTCTATGGCTACGAATCGTGTGGTCGCGCAAAAAGTTGTGCATGCAATGTGCGGGCGGCGCATGTCCGCTGGAAAATAACAGGGTATAAATTTAGGACGTCAGGTCATTATAGAGAGTCCAATTAATCTGCGAATTTCGCTAAGTTATACAGAGCAATATCAATGGATGGAACCGCGGCTGCTCGACTATTACACCCGGTCTTCGGGGCCGAAGTCATAGACGGCGCATTTCGTCGCCAGTAGTGAACGTTTGGGAAAGCCTGCAGTGGCCCAGATACTGGATTCGGCGCAGCAGGAGTAGCCCACTAGTGCAGCGCCGCCTGCCCCGACATCATCTCCCGCTCGATCCAGTCGATCACCGACGTGCGCTCCGGCTGCCATCCCAACAGCTTGCGCGCGCGCTCGCCGCGCACGCGGCTGTTCGAGCCGAGCCCGTACGACGCCATTTCGTAGCCCCATTCCTTTTGCGCTTCCTCGAGCGGCCAGTCTTGCGGCGCGCCGAGCTTCATCGCGCGTGCAATGGCCGCGCTCATGTCGCGAAACGACGCCTCGCCGCTTTCGACGAAGTAGAACGCCCCAGCCGGGCTTTTCTCCAGCGCGAGCCGGTAGAGTTCGGCGACGTCGTCGATATGCACGTTCGACCACGTGTTGCCGCCGCTGCCGACATGGCGCACCACGCCGCTCTTCTGCGCTTGCCGCACGAGCCGCGGCAACTGCACGCTCGCGCTGCCCGCCACCGCGCCGTGGCCATAGATCAGCGTGTTGCACAGCACCGCCGAGCGGATGTTGCGCTGCGCGGCTTCGAGCACCCGGCGGTCGATCGCGACGCGCGCCGCCTTGTCGGCGGTCGGCTCGGGCAGCGCGTCTTCGTGATAGATGCGCGCCTCGGCCGCTTCCCCGCCCGACGCATCGCCGACGATGCTCGACCCGCTCGTGTGCAGAAACGGCTTGCCGGAGCCGGCGAGCGCTTCGATCAGCGCGCTCACCGCGCCTGCGTGATCGCTGCTGGCCGCGTTGATGACGGCGTCGGCGGCACGCGCTTCGGCGCTCAGCAACGCGTGGTCGTCGAGCGTGCCGATCACCGGCTCGATGCCGAGCCGCTTCAGCTCGCCGCTCTGTTCGGGTTTGCGGATCAGACCGCGCACCTGATGCCCGGCGCGCACGAGATGCGCCGCAATGGAACCGCCGATAAAACCGCTTGCACCTGTGATGAAAACCTTCAAGACGTTCTCCCGAGTCGAAACACGATGACAGGTAGGCAGTATCCATCGTCTGGATTCTCGCAAAAAGCGTGTTAGTCTCAAATCAATCTTGACGTGAAATCAACAATGAAAACCTCCACCGACGAGTTGCTCGTGTTCGTTACCGTGATCGACAGCGGCTCGATCACGTCGGCCGCCGAGAAACTGGGGCAGACCGTGTCCGGCGTGAGCCGCGCGTTGACGCGCCTCGAAACGAAACTCGACACCGCGCTGGTGCGGCGCACGACCCGCCGTTTGCAGTTGACCGAAGAGGGCGAGAGCTTCCTGCAGCGCGCCCGCGCCATTCTCGACGCCATGGAGGAAGCCGAGGAATCCGTCACGCGAACGCGCCAGCGGCCTTCGGGGCGCTTGCGCGTCGATGCCGCTTCGCCGTTCATGCTTCACTGCATCGCGCCGCATATGACGGCGTTTTCCGACGCGTATCCCGAGATTCGTCTGGAGTTGACGAGCAACGAGCGCATCGTCGATCTGCTGGAGCAGAAAGTGGACATCGCGATCCGGATCGGCGCGTTGCAGGATTCGACCTTGCACGCCCGCGCGCTCGGCAGCAGCAAGTTGCGGGTGGTCGCGAGTCCCGCGTATCTGGCCGAACATGGCGAGCCGAAATCGGCCGACGCGTTGCGCGAACATCGGTTGATCGGCTTCACCGCGCCCGAGCATCTGAACCGCTGGCCGTTGCGCGAGCGGGCGGCGCGCAAGGGCATCGGTAACAGCACAGGCAAAACCCCGCGTAAGGCCGAGCCGCGGAGAATCGAGCCGTCGATCACCGCGTCGAGCGGCGAGACCTTGCGGCAACTCGCGCTGTCCGGCTGGGGCATCGCGTGTCTCGCGGACTTCATGATCGCCGCCGATATTCGCGACGGGCGTCTCGTGCCGATTCTCGGCAACGCGTTGCTCGACGAGCGGCAGCCGGTGAGCGCGGTGTATTACCAGAGCGCGTCGCTGGCGGGACGCGTGCAGTGCTTTCTGGATTTCATCGCGGCGCGCGTGCGGTTGTAGCGGCGCGTGTCCGGTCCCGGTTGCCGGAACAGAAAGCCCGCGGCGCGAAAGCGCTCGCGGGCTTTCTTGCGTGATGGCGATGTCCCCGCCCGTTGGCGGCGTCGATTCCAAATGTGTATAGACAAGTTGCGCATTCATGGAGCGCACCGGACTCCGCCCGCAGTCGCGCCCGACGCGGCGGAAACTCAAGGTTTGAACGGGCTGCGAGCGTAGCCAGCCGCGCTTTAGTGGAAAGCCCTGGGGGCTCGACATTAAAAAACAAGTTGTATATACAAGGCCGCGACGCTAGACTTCATTGAAATTGTATAGACAGGACGACAACCATGATTACTCTGAAGCCCGGCTACCTGACTCTCCCGCAACTGCGCCAGATCGCGCGTGCCCATGTGCCGCTGCAACTCGATCCCGCGAGCCACGCCGCTATCGACGCCTGCGCGAAAGCCGTGGCGGACATCGCCGCGAAGGGCGAGCCGGCCTACGGCATCAACACGGGTTTTGGGCGCCTTGCCAGCACGCACATTCCGCACGACCAGCTCGAACTGCTGCAACGCAATCTCGTGCTGTCGCACGCGGTCGGCGTGGGCGAGCCGATGTCGCGCCCGGTCGTGCGTCTGTTGATCGCGCTGAAGCTGTCGAGCCTCGGCCGCGGCCATTCGGGCATTCGCCGCGAAGTGATGGAAGCGCTGATCACGCTGTACAACGCCGACGTGCTGCCGGTCATTCCAGTGAAGGGCTCGGTCGGCGCGTCGGGCGACCTCGCGCCGCTCGCGCATATGTCGGCGGTGCTGCTCGGCGTCGGCGAGGTGTTCGCGAAGGGCGAGCGCCTGGCCGCCACGGAAGGTCTCGCGCTCGTCGGCCTGAAGCCGCTCACGCTGCAAGCGAAGGAAGGTCTCGCGCTGCTCAACGGCACTCAGGCTTCGACCGCGCTCGCGCTCTACAACCTGTTCGCCATCGAAGATCTGTACCGCACGGCGCTGGTGGCGGGCGCACTGTCGGTGGATGCGGCGGCCGGTTCGGTCAAGCCGTTCGACGCGCGCATTCACGAATTGCGCGGCCATCAAGGCCAGGTCGACGCCGCCGCGGCGTACCGCTCGCTGCTGCAAGGTTCGGGCATCAACGTCTCGCACGCGGATTGCGACAAGGTGCAGGACCCGTACAGCCTGCGCTGCCAGCCGCAAGTGATGGGCGCGTGTCTCGACCAGATGCGCCATGCCGCCGACGTGCTGCTGATCGAAGCGAACGCCGTCTCCGACAATCCGCTGATTTTCCCGGACACCGGCGAAGTGCTGTCGGGCGGCAATTTCCACGCCGAGCCGGTCGCGTTCGCCGCCGACAACCTGGCGCTCGCCGCGTCGGAAATCGGCGCGCTGGCCGAGCGCCGCATCGCGTTGCTGATCGACGCGACGCTCTCCGGCTTGCCGCCGTTCCTCGTGCGCGACGGCGGCGTGAACTCGGGCTTCATGATCGCTCACGTGACCGCCGCCGCGCTGGCCTCGGAAAACAAGACGCTCGCGCATCCGGCGTCGGTGGATTCGCTGCCCACGTCGGCGAACCAGGAAGACCACGTTTCAATGGCGACGTTCGCCGCGCGCAAGCTCGGCGACATCGCCGACAACACGGCGAACATCCTGTCGATCGAACTGCTCGCCGCCGCGCAGGGCGTCGATCTGCGCGCGCCGCACAAGACCAGCCCGAGCCTGCAGAAAGTGATGGACGCCGTGCGCAAGGACGTCGCGCATTACGAGCTGGATCACTACTTCGCGCCGGACATCGCGGCGGTCACGAAGCTCGTGCAGGACGGCGCGATTGCGAAGCTGAGCCCGTTCTCCTTCGTGTCGGAACAGTAAATTTTCAGTACCCGGATCACGCCATGAACGCACCGGCTTATCAGGGCATCAAGGACTTCATCCTCGCGCGCATTCACGCGGGCGAATGGGCCGAAGGCGATCAGGTGCCCTCCGAAAACGAGCTGGCGCGCGAATTCAACGTCGCGCGCATGACGGTCAACCGCGCGCTGCGCGAGCTGACTTCGGAGCAGGTTCTCACGCGTGTGCAGGGTTCGGGCACCTTCGTGGCGCGTCCCAAGTACGAATCGACGCTGGTGGCGATCCGCAGCATTTCCGACGAAATCGTCGCGCGCGGTCATCGCTATCAGGCGAAGGTGCTGCACATCGGCGCAAGCATTGCCGATGCCGCGCTCGCGGAGGAAATGCAGATGAGCGCGGGCAACCCGCTGTTTTATTCGCGCGTGCTGCATTTCGAAAACGACGAGCCGGTGCAGCTCGAAGAGCGCTGGGTCAATCCGGCTGTCGCGCCCGAATACGCGTTGCAGGACTTCACGAACACCACGCCGAACCAGTATCTCGTGCGAGTCGCGCCGTTGCAGCGTGTCGAGTACCGCATCGAGGCATTGGCGGCGGACGGCGACACGCGCGAGCTTCTGACCATGGACGAACTCGAACCGTGTCTCGTGCTGCATCGGCGGACCTGGTCGCAAAGCCAGGTCGCGTCGATCGCGAATCTCTGGCATCCGGGCAGCCGTTACCGCTTCACCGGACATTTCTGATTTCAGCTTTCCCCGACTTCTTCGCCGACATTTCCCGATCATCTTCAGGCATTCCGAGGGCCACCATGAACAACCCGAAACACATCGACCCGCGTCTCGATCCCACCCGCACGATCCGTGCGCCGCGCGGTGCGCAAAAGACCTGCAAGACCTGGATCGCGGAAGCCGCCTACCGGATGATCCAGAATAATCTGGACCCCGAAGTAGCCGAGCATCCGCATGCGCTCGTCGTGTACGGCGGCATTGGCCGCGCGGCGCGCAACTGGGATTGCTTCGATCAGATTCTCGCGTCGCTGAAGGATCTGAACGAAGACGAAACGCTGCTGATTCAATCGGGCAAGCCGGTCGGCGTGTTCCGCACGCACGCGGACGCGCCGCGCGTGCTGCTGGCGAATTCGAACCTGGTGCCGCATTGGGCGACGTGGGAGCATTTCCACGAACTCGATCGCAAGGGCCTGATGATGTACGGGCAGATGACCGCGGGAAGCTGGATCTATATCGGCAGCCAGGGCATCGTGCAGGGCACGTACGAGACGTTCTTCTCGGTGGCCAACCAGCATTTCAACGGCGATCCGCAAGGACGCTGGATTCTGACGGGCGGTCTCGGCGGCATGGGCGGCGCGCAGCCGCTCGCGGCCACGATGGCCGGCTTCTCGATGATCGCGGTGGAATGCGACGAGACGCGCATCGACTTCCGTCTGAAAACGCGCTACGTCGATAAAAAGGCGAAGACGCTCGACGAAGCGCTCGCCATGCTCGACGAAGCGAAGCAGGCGGGCAAGGCAGTGTCGATCGGCCTGCTCGGCAATGCCGCCGACGTGTTCGCCGAGTGCGTGACGCGCGGCATCACGCCGGACTGCGTGACCGATCAGACGAGCGCGCACGATCCGATTCACGGCTATTTGCCGCAAGGCTGGAAGCTCGAAGACTGGCGCGAGCGTCAGAAGACCGCGCCGGATTCGATCGTGATTCCGGCGAAGCAGTCCATGGCGAAGCAGGTGCAAGCCATGTTGACGCTCCAGCAGCGCGGCGCGGCCACGCTCGACTACGGCAACAACATTCGTCAGATGGCGCTGGAAATGGGTGTGGAAAACGCCTTCGATTTCCCCGGTTTCGTGCCGGCCTATATCCGCCCGCTTTTCTGCGAGGGCAAGGGGCCGTTCCGCTGGGTCGCGCTGTCGGGCGATCCCGAGGACATCTACAAGACGGACGCAAAGGTCAAGGAACTGATTCCCGACGATCCGCATCTGCACAACTGGCTCGACATGGCGCGCGAACGCATCGCGTTCCAGGGCTTGCCGGCGCGCATCTGCTGGGTCGGCGTGAAGGACCGCTACCGTCTCGGCCAGGCGTTCAACGAAATGGTGAAGAACGGCGAGCTGAAGGCGCCGATCGTGATCGGCCGCGATCACCTCGACACCGGCTCGGTGGCGAGCCCGAATCGCGAAACCGAGTCGATGAAGGACGGCTCGGACGCAGTGAGCGACTGGCCGCTTCTCAACGCGCTGCTGAACACGGCGGGTGGCGCGTCCTGGGTGTCGCTGCATCATGGCGGCGGCGTAGGCATGGGCTTCTCGCAGCATTCGGGCGTCGTGATCGTCGCGGACGGCACGGATGCCGCGAAGGAGCGCCTCGGCCGCGTGCTGTTCAACGATCCGGCGACCGGCGTGATGCGTCACGCGGATGCGGGCTACGAACTCGCGCAGCAAACCGCGCGCGAGGCGGGCCTCAATCTGCCGATGCTGGGCCGTTGAGCATGACTCTGGCGGGCGGCATGGGCGTCGTGACCTTGATCCGCAACGCGGATCTCGTGGCGACGCCGTGGAAAAACGGCGGCGGTGTCACGCGTGAAGTGGCGGCTTGTCCCGCCAACGCCGGGCTCGATACGTTCGTGTGGCGCGTGAGCGTGGCGGACGTCGCGCAAGCGGGTCCGTTCTCGCGTTTCGCCGGCATCGACCGCACGCTCGTGTTGCTCGCCGGCGCGGGCATGCTGCTCGACGAAGCGCGCAGCGAGGGCGCCGTGCACACGCATGCGTTGACGCAAGCGCTCGACGTCGCGCGTTTCGCGGGCGAGGCGCAAATCGACGCGCGGCTGATCGACGGCGCGACGCGCGACTTCAACCTCATGGTGCGCCGCGACGCGGCGCGAGGCGAACTCGACGTGTGGCGCGTCACGCCACAGCAAGCGCATGAGGCGCGGCAGGAACGCAGCTTATCCGCTGACGTCGCGCTGTTGTTCTGCTCGAACGGCCCGCTTGCCGTCACCTTGGGCGACGCTCAGGCGCTACGGCTCGAAACCGGCGACACGTTGCGCATCGACACGCCGGACGCACTCCCATGCAGAGCCGAAGGCGAGGGCGCGTTGCTCGCCGTCGGCATCCACTACACGCAACGAGCTGCAAAGAGCACGCGATGAAGCAAACCGTCTGGCATCAACTGAAACTGTGCCCGCAGGGCGATCCGCAACACACGCTCGCCGATGCCGCGATTGCCGTCGAAGACGGCAGGATCGCGTGGCTCGGTGCAGTAGCCGATCTGCCCGCGCGCTATGCGGCGTGGCCGCGCGAAGATTTGCAGGGCGCGTGGGTGAGCCCGGGGCTTGTCGATTGCCATACGCATCTCGTGTACGGTGGCCAGCGCGCCGATGAATTCGCGCAGCGCCTCGCGGGCGTCAGCTACGAAGAGATCGCGCGGCAGGGCGGCGGCATCGTCTCGACGGTGCGCGCCACGCGTGCCGCGAGTGAAGACGCGCTGCTGCTTCAATCAGCCGCGCGGCTCGAACCGTTGCTTGCCGAAGGCGTCACGGCCATCGAAATCAAATCGGGCTACGGGCTCGATCTGGAAACCGAGCGCAAGATGCTGCGCGTCGCGCGGCGCCTGGGCGAGCGCTATCCGGTGACGGTCTACACGACGTTTCTCGGCGCGCACGCGTTGCCGCCCGAATTCGCGGGCCGCGCCGACGCCTATATCGACGAGGTCTGCCACACGATGCTGCCCGCGCTCGCGGACGAAGGCCTCGTCGATGCGGTCGATGTCTTCTGCGAGCGCATCGGCTTTTCGCTCGAACAAAGCGAGCGCGTGTTCGACGCGGCCGCGCGCTACAAGCTGCCCGTGAAGATGCACGCGGAGCAGTTGTCCAATGGCGGCGGCACGGCGCTCGCGGCACGCCATCGCGCGTTGTCCGCGGATCATCTGGAGTTTCTCGACGAAGCCGGCGTGGCCGCGATGAAAGAGGCCGGCACGGTCGCGGTGTTACTGCCCGGCGCGTACTACTTCATCCGCGAGACGCAGTTGCCGCCGCTCGATCTGCTGCGGCGCTATGACGTGCCGATCGCCATTTCGACTGACAGCAACCCCGGCACATCGCCCGCCACGTCCTTGCTGTTGATGATGAACATGGCGTGCACGCTGTTTCGCATGACCGTGCCCGAAGTGCTCAAAGGCGTGACGACGCACGCGGCGCGCGCGCTCGGCAAGGCGGACATGCACGGCTCGCTCGAAGTGGGCCGCGCGGCTGACTTCGCGGTGTGGTCGGTGGAGTCGCTTGCGGAACTGGCTTACTGGATCGGGCGTCCGTTGTGCGCACGGGTCGTGCGCGCGGGCGAGACCGTTTATACGCGGCGCGAACTGAAGCGCGAATCGAATTGAGGCTTGAGAGATGACGCAACCGGATCAATCGCTATTCGCCGACCATGCGTATCTGCCGGATGGCTGGCAGCGCAATGTGCTGCTCGAATGGGACGCGAACGGCACGCTGAGGGCGGTCACGCCGAATGTGAAAGACGCGCCCGCGGGCGTGCCGAAAGCGGCGGGTCCGATATTGCCTGGCATGCCGAATCTTCATTCGCACGCGTTTCAGCGCGCCATGGCTGGACTTACCGAATATCGCGCAGCCGGCATCGGCGCGACGGATAACTTCTGGAGCTGGCGCGACCTGATGTATCGCTTCGCCGCGCGCATCACGCCGGACGGTTTGGCGAGCGTCGCGCAATGGCTCTACATTGAAATGCTGAAGGCGGGCTACACGTCCGTGTGCGAGTTTCACTACGTGCATCACACGCCGGAAGGCGGGCGCTACGGGAATCAGGCTGAACTTGCGCAGCGCGTGGTGGATGCGGCATCGGCGAGCGGCATCGGCATGACGATGCTGCCCGTGCTGTATCAGTACAGCGGCTTCGGCGCGCGTGCTCCGCGCGAGGATCAACGGCGCTTCATCAATACACCCGAAAGTCTGCTCGATCTGCTCGGCACGTTGCGCGCGGCGCGGCCTGACAATGCGGCGTTGCGCTATGGTGTCGCGCCGCATTCGCTGCGCGCGGTGTCGGAGCCGTCGCTGCGCGCGCTGCTTGGCGGAATCGGGAGCGATGCGCCGGTTCACATTCATATCGCCGAACAGACCGCCGAAGTCGACGCGTGCATCGAAACAGAAGGCGCGCGTCCGGTGCAATGGCTGCTGGATCGTTTCGATGTCGACGGCCGATGGTGCCTCGTGCACGCCACGCATGTCGATGCGAACGAAACGCTCGCGCTCGCGAAGAGCGGCGCGGTCGCCGGTTTGTGTCTGACCACGGAAGCGAATCTCGGCGACGGCATCTTTCCCGCGCACGACTATCTCGACGCGCAAGGGCGCATCGGCGTCGGCTCGGATAGCCACATCGGCGTGGACTGGCGCGCCGAATTGCGTCTGCTCGAATACGGGCAGCGTTTGACTCGGCGGCAGCGCAACGTGCTCGCATCGGCCCATGCGCCGCACGTCGCGGATCGTCTCTTCGACGCGGCGCTCGAAGGCGGCGCGCGCGCCACGGGCCGCGCGGTCGGCGCGTTGCAGGCCGGCCATCGCGCCGACTGGCTGGTGCTCGACCCGGATCACGCGAGCATCGCCGAACATGCGCCGGGCGCGTGGCTGTCGGGCGTCGTATTCTGCGAACATGGCGAGACGCCGATTCGCGACGTCTACGCGGGCGGCGACAAAGTGGTCGACAATCGTCGGCATCGCGACGAAGAGGGCGCTTACGCGCGCTATCGCGTGGCGCTGGCCGATCTGCTGAAGTAATACGAAGCGCGTGCATCGCGTGCATCGCGTGCATCACTCGCTGCCGGACACCTTCGATTCAGGACTGACATGACTGCTACGAACACTCCGCCGGTTTTCTCGCTGCATCGGGGAAGCCTGCCGTTGCTGATCTCGATCCCCCATCTGGGCACGCGGATTCCCGCCGACATCGCGGGGACCATGACGCCGGTCGCGCAAAGCACCGACGATTGCGACTGGCACCTGGACCGGCTTTACGCATTTGCGAAGCGCATGGACGCGTCGATTCTCGCGCCCACCTATGCGCGCTACGTGATCGACCTCAACCGTCCGCCCGACGGCGCGAATCTGTATCCCGGCCAGGACACCACGGGACTGCTGCCCGTCGATACCTTCGACAAGGAAGCGCTGTACCTCGAAGGTCATCTGCCCGACGAGACTGAAGTGGCGCGCCGTCGCGAGGCTTACTGGAAGCCGTATCACGAAGCGTTGGCGAACGAACTCGCGGCGCTCAAGGCTCGACACGGCAAGGTGCTGTTGTGGGAAGCGCATTCGATCCGCTCGCATGTGCCGCGTTTCTTCGAAGGACGTCTGCCCGATTTCAATTTCGGCACGTCGAACGGCGCGAGCGCGGCGGCGGGTCTGGGCGAGGAACTGGCCGCTGTGGTCGAGCGGCATGGCGGATATTCGGCTGTCGCGAACGGGCGCTTCAAGGGCGGCTACATCACGCGGCAGTATGGTCAGCCTTCGCAAGGCGTGCATGCGCTGCAACTGGAGTTGTCGCAGATCACCTATATGCAGGAAGAGCGCCCCTATGCCTACGATGAAACGCTCGCCGCGCAAGTCGAGCCGCTGCTCGAAGAACTCGTTGCCACGGCGCTGGAGCGCGTTAAAGCGTGTTAGCTCGTGTTAGTTCGTGTTAGTTCGTGTCATATAGCGCGCTAAAGCGGGTCGAGGCGGCCTGAACGCCTGACGACCAAGGAGCCGTGTCAACCGGCCGGCTCGCCGCATCTCTTCCTTCTCTCCACGCGGTCGCGGCGCTGGCGCGATCCGCCAGACCCTGCCGAGTCGGCTTGCACCGTCAAGGTGTAACAGCGTGTGTCCGCGATTGCGCGCCGCGCTTTTCGCGCACAACGTATAGCGTGAGCGCCTTCCCGCCGATCGGCCGAGGAAAAAAAAGCCCCGCATAGTGCGGGGCTTTGCGATGCACGCGACGCGATGCGTGCGCGGCTATCGTCACCATCGGCGAGATCGCGACGATTAACGGCAGTGGCGTTCCCAGTGATGATGCACTCGCACCTTGTGGCATACCTGATGATGGTGATGCGTGGCAGCTTGTGCGGGGGCGATTGCGCAGAGCGCAGCGGCGGCTGCGGCAACGGCCAGGACGATCTTCTTCATTACAGAATCCTTAAGTCAGTGGTGGAGTACTCGCAGTGCAGCACGACGCATGCCGCACGGTCGGATAGCATGCCACATCGACCAGTGAATGCGCGAGCAACAATGTCGCAATGCACCTGTCCCTTTGAACGGCGAACGGCGAACGGCGAACGGCGAACGGCGCGCGCGGCCGCGTGAAGGGACGTTGCGCGATGCGACTCGATCTGGCACAACAGAGCGTGCGCGTCGCCGCGCATGTCGCTTGCAAGCGAGGCGATGCAACGGCTACCCTTTCGAAACGATGACGCACGCAACGGCGTCATCTTTATATCGGGCAAAAAGATGGAAGACCGAGCGATGGAAGATTCCGACGAATTGCTGCTCCCGGTCTGGCGCGCGAACCTCGTGCTGTTGACGAGCGAGGTTGGCGCGGCAAGTCGCCTCGCACGCATGATGACCTTCTCCGCGAGCTATCTGAAACTCATGTTGTCCGGCCAGCGCGAATTCAGCGAGGAGTTCGTGCGCGGCATCGAAGCAGTGACCGGCTTGCCGAACGGCTGGATGAACACGCCGCATCTCGGGACCGAGATTCCCGCCAACGCGCGCGAAGCGATCGACAACGAGCAGCCGCTCGCGCGCTTTCGCGGCACCGCGCATCCCGTGCGAAAAAAGACCGTGCTGCGGCCGCCGGAGCCGATCTTCGGGCAGGCGTCGCCCGCACGACGCAGCGAAGACGACACTTTGGAAGCCGAAGCGCATCGGCGTCAGGCGCATTTCCGCAAGGTGCGCGAGCTTGCGGTTCAGGAGGTTCGGCGTTTCGAGCGGCATCTCGTGCATGCGCCGGTCGAGCTTGCTGCATTGCGAACGAAGGTGGAAGACGTGATTGCCGCCGCCGATCTCGACGATCCGATTCAGGCCGATCTTGCCGGGCGTCTCGAACAGATCGAAAAGCATCGTCATCTGCTGCTGCGGCATGTCGAGCGCTTGCAGGCGTTGCTGCTCCAGCTCGGCGAAGGCGATTCGTGAGCGGCGGCGCTGCGGCGAGGCGCGCGCGAGGCGCGGAACATCGTTTATGACGCACTGCATGGCGTGCCTGCGGCCAGCCCGCGCGGCTGTTGTGTTCGCGTTTTGCGTGGCCGCCGTGAGCGCGTTCACCGCCCCGGTTGCGTTTGCCGAGGAGGCGAACGCGGACTCGTCGCCCGACGATCGCGCGCCCTACACGACTGAAAGCGACGTCCATCTCTTCACGATCCAGAAAGACGGCTCGGTGGTTGAGCACGACGACAGCGTGTTGCGTGCGAACACGACCAGCGGCGTCGACGACATCGCACAACGCTATGTCTGGTTCAACAAGGACATCGAGCAGGTGCAACTGCTCGCCGCGGAAACCATCGATCCCGACGGCGCCGCGCACCCGGTCGGTCCCGAAGCGATCCGCGATGTCCAGGAGCCGCGTTCCGCGGGCGCGCCGAGTTTCGAGGACGGCGTGCTGCGCACCGTGATCTTTCCCGGTGTCGAGCCCGGCTCGCGCGTGCGTCTCGCGTTCGGCAAGACACGCGAAAAGCCCTTGCAGGCAGGCACTTTCGCGTATCTCGTGGAGCCGACGCGCGAACCGGTCGAGGCGCAGCGCCTGATCTTCGATCTTCCCGCCGACGTGCCGCTTTATGCCGACGCGCGCGGCTACGCCGCGTTGCCGCCGGTCACGGCAAATGGCCGCACGCGTTATGAATTCGACTACCGTCACGGGCCCTATGCGCGGCTCGAAACGGGCGCGGTCGGCTACGCGAACTGGGGCGACCGGCTGATGGTCTCGACGGTGCCCGACTTCGCGAACTTCGCCGCGCGCTATCGCGGCCCCGCGACCGACGCCACCATGAACGATCCGGCTATCGTGCAGCTTGCGCGTTCGCTGACCGCGCGCGCGGCCGATCCGCGCGCGAAGGCGCAGATCCTGTACGACTGGATGCGCATGAATATCCGCTACGTCGCGCTGTTTCTCGGCGAGACGGCCGCGATTCCGCACAAGGCGACCGACATCCTGCGCAATCGTTATGGCGACTGCAAGGACCACGTCGCGCTGTACAGCGCGCTGCTGGCGGCGGTGGGCATTCGCAGCGAAGCCGTGCTGCTCAATCTCGGTCCGTACTACAGCCTGCCGGACGTGCCCGGTTATGGCGCGAGCGCGATCAATCACGCGATCGTCTGGATTCCCGAGCTGGCGCTGTACGCCGACACGACGGCGGGCGGAGTGGGCTTCGGCTATCTGCCGGCGGGCGTGATGGACCGGCCGGTGCTGCGGGTCGGCGAAGGCGTGCTGTCGCGCACGCCCGCCACGCAACTGCGCGAGCGAACCGCGCGCGTGCAGATCGACGTCGATGAAAACGGCGCCGCGCATTACGCGTATCGCGTGGAAGACGCGGGCATGACCGCCGAGATCGAACGCAACATATTCCGGCGCGCGACGCGCCAGCGCGCGCAGCAGATCGCCGCGAGCCGTCTGTTGCAGACGGGTTTGCATGGCACCGCGCAATTGCAGACCGGCGATGTGGCCGCGACAGGCGGCCCGTTCGCGACATCGATGCAGGGCAAGGTGGAGCACTTCGTGTGGACCGACGGCGCCACGGCGCTGCCCACGCTGACGAGCTTGGCGGGCGGCATGGGCTCGCAGGTCGAGGCATGGCTCGCCGAGCCCGCGCGCACCCAACCGTGGGCGTGCGTGGGCGGCGAATTCGACGAGACGCTCGAACTCACGCTGCCGCGCTTCGTCAAGATGACGGACCTGCCGTCCGATACCGATGTGCATAACCGGTTCGTGACGTTTTCATCGCGCTACGTGTTCGATCCCGCGGCGCGCGTGTTGCAGATCAGGCGGCAGCTTCGCGCCGCGTTCGGACATCAGATGTGTTCGGCGGAGGAATTCGCCGCGATGAAGGACGACCTGGTGCGTATCGAGCGCGACCTCGACGCGCAAATCGTGGTCAAGGCCGCGAACAGCGCTCACGTTGCGGGCGCGAAATAGCGCGCTGTTTTTGCCGCTGTTTTTACCGCTGCCTTGGCCCGCTGTCTTTACCGCTCGCCTTGCTGGCGCAAAACTTCTTCACGCAGACGCACGAGCGGCGCTTTCGTTTCGTCGTCGGCCCACGTGTCGAGATCGTCGATGGCGCGCTGGCAGCCATCGAGCACGAGGTCGAGGTCCACCGGCACACCGTTGTTCAGCGCGAATTCGATCGTCTCGGCGAACTGCTGGCACTCGTCCTCGCCGTAGGAAATGTCGAGGTTGTCGGCGATCACTTCGGCGATGTTGCTGCGCGCCTTGTCGTCGAGCGTCACCATGTCGATGATGCCGCGCGCCACCGCCGGCGAGTAGTACAGCGCGATGTCGAGCCACTGCGCGGGATCGAAGTCCGGCTGGTCGAACTGGTTCTCGAAGAACTCGATGGCTTCCTGTTCGTGCGTTTCGTCGGCGTCGACGCTCACGCACAACTGCTCAAAATATTCTTCCCGCTCGCTGCGGATATAACCGTCCATCGATGCCTCGTCTGCTGAAATGCCGGATGCTGGAAAAGTTGGCGCGCGTAAGGGCATGGCCGCTCGCGCGCGGCACGCATTATAGGACGGCCGGCGGCGAGACGAGGTTCCCCGGCATCCGCGCAATGCCGTGGTGCGATGCGGGTTCGGGCCGCGCCCGGCAGCGTAACCGCTACGCCGATTCCGCCACCCAGGCGTCGAACCACTCGCGCGGCTGCGCGATTTCGTTTTGCGCGGCCACCAGTTCCAGTTCGTAGCGCCCGGCCTGCCAGGTCGTCTTGACGACCGCGTTGACGGCGGCGAGCGTGTGTTCGAACGCCGCGCGGATCGTATCGCCGAGCAGAATGCGCGCGACGAACACCGCGCTCGTCAGATCGCCGACGCCGACCGGCTGCCGCGCGAACGGATAGAGCGGGCGCTGCGCCATCCACGCCTCGCGTTCGGTGACGACCAGCATGTTGAAGCGGTCGGCGAGACTGTTGCGATCCAGCAGATGTTTGACCAGCACGAGCCTCGGCCCGCGCGCGATGATCTCGCGGCACGCGGTGACGGCTTCTTCGAGCGTCTCGATCTCGCGGCCCACGAGGCGCTGCAACTCCGGATGGTTCGGCGCGATTGCGTCGGCCATTTCCGGCATGGTGCGCACGAGAAATTCCTGGATGCCGGGCTCGACCTTGTAGCCGCTCGCCGCGCCCATCACCGGGTCGCAAAAGTACCAGGCGCGCGGATTGGCGGCCTTCACCGCCTTGACGATCTCCAGCACCGACTGCGCCTGCTCCGGCGTGCCGAGGTAGCCCGAGAGCACGGCGTCGCAGCGCGGCAGCATGCCGATCGCGCCGATGCCCTCGGCGAGTTCTTCCATCTGCGGGGCGTTGATGGCCGTGCCGGTCCAATGGCCGTATTGCGTGTGATTCGAGAACTGCACCGTGTTCAGCGGCCACACGTTCACGCCGAGCCGCTGCATGGGAAATACGGCCGCGCTATTGCCCGCGTGCCCGAACACGACATGTGACTGAATACTCAGAACGTTCTTCGTCATGGTATGGCTCGCGCAGCGGGCCGCGCGACTGATGGATACGGAGGGTTGCAACGCGATGGCGGCCCGGCTCACGTCCGGCTGAAGTTCGGCTCGACCCGCTGCCTCGACTCGCTGCCTCGACTCGCGCGCGGAACTTCCGGAACTGCCGGAGCTGCTTTAGCGATGCTGCAACAATAATGCACGCTGTGCATCGTCGGGAAACAATACATGAGTTTGCAGCAAGGCAGGGTGATCCGTCCCTGTGTTGTTGCGCCGAACCATCATCTGCAAGGGGATGCGGCTTCGCTTCGACGCCGCCGCGCCGGCGGTTCAGGCCGCCGGCGCGCGGATCACGCCAGCTCGCGGTAGAGCGCGAGATAGCGGTCGGCCGACGCGCCCCAGCCGAAGTCCTGGCGCATCGCGCGCCGCTGCGCCGCTTTCCATTCGGTGCGGCGACCGTAGAGCGCGAAGGCGCGGCGGATCGCGGCGGCGAGGCCGCGCGGCTCGAAGTGCTCGAAGACGAAACCGGTCGCGAGGTCGTCGGCGAGATTTTCCAGCGAGGCGTCCACCACGGTGTCCGCGAGACCGCCCACGCAATGCACGAGCGGCAGCGAACCGTACGCGAGGCCGTAGAGCTGCGTGAGCCCGCACGGCTCGAAACGCGACGGCACGGCGACCACGTCGCTGCCCGCAATGATCGTATGCGCGAGCGTTTCGTCGAAGCCGAGTTCCACCGCGACCGACTCGGGATGCGTCTGCGCGACGCGCTTCAAGCCGTTTTCCAGCGCCGGATCGCCGCTGCCGAACACGATCAGTTGACCGCCGCGTTTGACGATCTCCGGCACGCATTCCAGCAGCAGATCGAGGCCTTTTTGCTCGGTGAGCCGGCTGACCACGCCGAACAGCAGCGCATCGGTTTTCTGCGCGAGGCCGAAGCGTTTTTGCAACGCCTCCTTGCACGCCAGCTTGCCGGCGAGCCGCGTCGGGCTGTAGCGATTGTCGAGCAGCGCGTCGCTCGCGGGATTCCACACCGTGTAGTCGACGCCGTTCAGAATGCCGCTCAGGTCGTGAGCGCGCTCGCGCAGGAGCGCGTCGAGTCCGCCGCCTTGCGCAAGTGTCTGGATTTCACGGGCGTAGGTCGGGCTCACGGTCGTGATGCGGTCGCTGTAGAAAAGCCCCGCCTTCAGGAACGACAACTGCCCGTAGAACTCGACGCCATGCATGTTGAAAAAATCGTCCGGCAGGCCGAGTTGAGCAAATTGATGCGCGGGAAAAATGCCCTGATACGCGAGGTTGTGCACGGTGAACACGCTGCGCGCGGGCGCGCGGCCATGCTGCCGCTCGGCCGCTTTCAGATAGGCGGCGGCGAGGCCCGCGTGCCAGTCGTGCGCGTGGACGATCGATGGCGACCACGCCGGATCGAGGTGCTGCGCGAGCTGCGCGGCGACCCAGCCGAGCAGCGCGAAACGCTGCGCGTTGTCGCCGTACGGCACGTGTTCGTCGTTCAGATAGGGATTGCCGGGCCGGTCATACAGTGTCGCCGCGCGGATCATGTAGACGGTCAGTCCGTTCGACGGCAGCGTGCCCTGTTCGAGCGTGACGCCCGGCGCATCGAAACGGCGGCCCAGTTGCGCGACCGGCCGCAAGTCGCGCAAGCCGGCGGCCACGGCGGGAAAGCCGGGCAGCAGCACGCGGACGTCGGCGCCGCGCTCGATCAGCGCGGCCGGCAAGGCGCCCGCGACGTCGGCGAGACCGCCTGTTTTCAGAAGCGGATACAGCTCGCTGGCGACATGCAGGGCGCGAATCGTCATGGGCTCGGTCTCGTTCCTTGGATCGTGGCGGGGCGGTCTTCATGCGGCGGATCGCGTGCGGCGCGGGCCGACACGCGACCGCGCAGCGTCATTTCACGTCCTGCTGCAGCGACTCGGGCGTGACCAGCACCACGCCGTCGTCGGTGCGATAGAAACGCTCGGCGTCGCGCACCGGATCTTCGCCGATCACCGTCCCGTTGGGAATCGAGCAGCCGCGGTCCACGACCACTTTCTGCAGCCGGCAACTCGCGCCGACGGTGACCTGCGGCAACAAGACTGCCTCATTGATGTTACAGAACGAACTCACTTTCACATTCGACGACAACACCGAGCGCGAAATCTGCGAACCCGAGATCACGCAGCCGCCGCAGACGATCAGATTGTTGCCCGAGCCTTGCAGCCCCTTCATGTCGCGCACGAACTTGGCGGGCGGCAGTTGTTCCTGATACGTCCAGATCGGCCAGCTACGGTCGTAGAGGTCGAGCGTCGGGATCGTGGAGGCGAGGTCGAGATTGGCGGCCCAGTAGGCGTCGATCGTGCCGACGTCGCGCCAGTACGGCTCCACGTTCGGGTCCGACGACACGCATGACATGCTGAACGGATGCGCGATCGCGGTGCCTTGCGTGACGACGCGCGGCAGGATGTCCTTGCCGAAGTCGTGATCCGTATCGACGGTCGATATGTTCTCTTCGAGCAGCGAATACAGATAGTCGGCATTGAATACGTAGATGCCCATGCTCGCCAGCGCGGTATCCGGGCGGCCCGGAATCGACGGCGGATCGGCCGGTTTTTCGACGAAGCCGGTGACGCGGCGGTTTTCGTCGACGGCCATCACGCCGAAGGCGACCGCGTCCATGCGCGGCACCTCGATGCAGCCGACCGTGCAGTCCGCGCCGCTGTCCGCGTGATCCGCGATCATGCGCGTGTAATCCATTTTGTAGATGTGATCGCCCGCGAGCACGACCACGTATTTCGGCCGGATCGAACGGATGATGTCGAGATTCTGGAACACGGCATCGGCCGTGCCGCGATACCAGTGCGCGCCTTCCACGCGTTGTTGCGCCGGCCACAGGTCGATGAATTCGCCGAACTCGCCGCGCAGGAAACTCCAGCCGCGTTGCAGATGGCGCAAAAGCGAGTGCGCCTTGTACTGCGTGACGACGGCGATGCGCCGGATGCCGGAGTTCAGGCAATTGGACAGCGCGAAGTCGATGATTCTGTATTTGCCGCCGAAATGCACGGCCGGTTTGACGCGCTTGTTGGTGAGCGGGCCGAGCCGCGTGCCTCGCCCGCCGGCGAGGACGATGGCGAGAGTAGTGCGTTGCAGGTCGTTCAGCCGAGCCGGAGTATCCATGTCTTGTCTCCTGTCGACCGGAGTTGCCGCCTTGGCGGCTTACTCCGGTCCCATGCAGTTTTATCGCGGTCGACCGGAGTTGCCGCCTTGGCGGCTTACTCCGGTCCCATGCAGTTTTATCGCGGTCGACCGGAGTTGCCGCCTTGGCGGCTTGCTTCGGTCCCACGCAGCCTTATCGCGATCGCGTTCGACCAGAGTGGTGCAAAGCACTTACCTTGGTCCCATGCAGTTTTATCGCGTTGACCAGGGGGCGCGTATCAGCGCGCGACTCCGGTCTCATGCCAAGCACTTACTTCGGTCCCATGTAAATTGCTGCTGGCTTTCCTGCCCCGGATGACGCTGTCGCCTGGCTTTGCGCGATCGACTCCTGCTGGCGGCCGGCTTCGTTGGCGAGCCCGTCCCGTAGTTCTAGCACTGAATGGCCTCGAGTGGACAGCGTTTATCGCACGCAAGCCTGTTGGGTGCTCAACTGCGAACGATCGCCGCTTGCATGCCGACGCACCGTGCGCCATGCCACATTGCGCGCGACGTGCGCCGCGCAATTTATGTGCCACGGGTGCCCGGCCCGGCTGGCTTGCGCGTGCGGCTGCACGTCGCGGGTGTGCGTCGCGGGTGTGCGTCGTAGAATCGGTCGCTGCCTGTCTGTCGTGATGCCGTCGCGGATTGACGTCCGCCGCCCGCCGTCCCATTGAAAAAATATTCATGACCTTTCGCCCATTTCCATTGATCGCAACATTGAGCGCTGCTGCGTTTTCCGCCTTCCCGATGGCGGTTCAGGCCGTTTCAGCTGCTTCGGCTTCCGCTTCGGCTTCGGCTTCGGCTTCGGCTTCGGCTTCCGCTTCGGCTTCCGCTTCCTCTGAAGCGCCCGCTGGCAATCCGGGCGCGGCGGTATCCGCCAGTGGCGCGGTCGGCAGCAAGGGGGGCGATGACAGCAATAATGGCCCCGTCTATGGCCCTGAGCTGGAAGGCTTCAACTATCCCGCGCCGGTCGCGCAATACGACTTCACGTCGCAAGGTGTTGCGCTGCACATGGCGTACATGGATGTCAAACCCATGCATCCTAACGGCCGCACAGCCGTGCTGCTGCATGGCAAGAATTTTTGCGGCGCGACATGGGACACGACGATTCATCGCTTGAGCGACGCCGGTTATCGCGTGATCGCGCCGGATCAGATCGGCTTTTGCAAGTCGAGCAAGCCGGAGCACTATCAGTACAGTTTTCAGCAACTGGCGCGCAACACGCATGCGCTGCTCGAATCGCTCGGCGTGAGGCGGGCGACGCTCATCGGCCATTCGACGGGTGGCATGCTTGCCGTGCGCTATGCGCTGATGTATCCGCGAGAGACGCAGCAACTGGTGCTGGTCAATCCGATCGGGCTGGAGGACTGGAAGGCGAAGGGCGTGCCGTCGCTGTCCGTCGATCAGTGGTATGAGCGCGAGTTGAAGACTCGCGCCGACGGCATTCGACGTTACGAGCAGGCGACTTATTACGCGGGCCAATGGCGCGCGGACTACGAACCCTGGGTGCAGATGCTCGCGGGCATGTATCGCGGGCCAGGCAAGCAGATCGTCGCGTGGAATTCCGCGCTGCTGTACGACATGATTTTCACGCAGCCGGTTGTTTATGAACTCGGTCAGTTGAGCATGCCCACGCTGCTGCTGATCGGCCAGAAGGACACGACGGCCATCGGCAAGGACGCCGCTTCAACGGACGTGCGCGCGAAAATCGGCCACTATCCGGAGTTGGGGAAGGCCGCGGCAAAAGCGATTCCCCACGCGACGCTGGTCGAATTCGCCAACCTGGGGCACGCGCCGCAGATGCAGGACCCGGCGGCATTCCATCGGGCGCTGCTCGATGGAATGGCGGCGGTGCCGGCGAACCGTTGAACGGCGCGCTTATCGTCCGCCAGCCAGTTCCTCGCGTATTTCCGCTCCGATTTCGAACGAGCGCAGCCGCGCGTGGTGATCGTAAATCTGCGCGGTCAGCATCAACTCGTCGGCGCCGGTTTGCTCGATGATCGATTTGAGCCCTTCGCGCACGGCATCGCGGTCGCCGATCGCCGTGCACGCGAGCGAATGCGCGACCGAATTCAGTTCCATCTCCGAAGCGGCGATCTGATCGACCGGCGGCTGCAATTGTCCCGGCGTGCCGCGCCGCAAATTGACGAACTGCTGCTGCAGCGAGGTGAAAAGACGCGTGGCTTCTTCTTGAGTATCGGCGGCGAACAGATTCACGCCGACCATCGCGTACGGCTTATCGAGCGTTTCCGACGGACGGAATTGCGCGCGATAAACCTGCAATGCCTTGAGCAGGTAATCCGGCGCGAAGTGTGACGCGAACGCGAACGGCAAGCCGAGCGCCGCCGCGAGCTGCGCGCTAAAGAGCGACGACCCGAGCAGCCAGAGCGGTACGTGCAAACCCGCGCCGGGCACCGCGCGAATCCGCTGGCCTGCCACCGGGTCCGCGAAATAACGCTGCAATTCGACGACGTCGTCGGGGAAAGAATCCGCGCTGTTTTGGAGGTCGCGGCGCAGCGCGCGCGCCGTGCTTTGATCCGTGCCGGGCGCGCGGCCGAGGCCCAGATCGATGCGCCCGGGATAGAGCGATTCGAGCGTGCCGAACTGTTCCGCGATCACGAGCGGCGCGTGATTCGGCAGCATCACGCCGCCCGAGCCGACGCGGATCGTCTTCGTGCCGCCGGCCACATGGCCGATCACCACCGAAGTCGCCGCGCTCGCGATACCCGTCATGTTGTGATGTTCCGCGAGCCAGAAACGGCGGTAGTTCCACCGTTCCGCATGCTGCGCGAGATCGAGTGTGTTCCTGAAGGCGTCGGCGGGCGTGGCGCCCGCAATGACGGGCGAGAGGTCGAGGACCGAGAAAGGGATCATTGTCTGTTCGCTTGCTGCTTCTGGCGCTTTCACGCGATGGCGCATTCTCGCAAAGCTTCCCGCTTTCTGCTGGCGAGCCCGCCATGTCCACGTTTGCGGAAGGGTCTGTCGGGGGCTTCACATTCCACGCAAAGCCGGTGCAACGTCGATAGGAATATGGCCGATCCCTATTTAAGAGGCGCATTTAACCGGCGCGTGGCGTGCTCCCCGCTCGACCCGTAATTCCTGTTGTACGCGCACTCGCGGCAGCGCTTTTCGAGCGTCGGTTTCATCCGGGACCGGGGAGGGCACGCCGGTGAAGGATCACATCGTATGGGCTTGATCGGCGTGCTCCGTGGCGCGGAAATTGCGCAGCGTTACCGCGTATCGGCGATATGCATCGCTTGAGTAATGTGCGTGAACAACGCATGTGAGCAGTCTTTTGGTGACCGTACGTCGATCGGCATTCACGTGTACGGTGGAAATATCGGAGCGGTGACGCGTTCGGTCTACCCTGGCGGCACGAGCCGCAAGCCGGTCAGCTCCGGCTATCTCCGGTGATTAGAACGACGTGTCGCCGAACATCTGGAATGTCTCGAAGGAGTCCGCGAACCCATGACTTTCGTGAAAGATTTTCGTACCCGGTCCTATCCCGACGTGCGCCGCGCCCTGCTCGAACGCGAGGAAATCGCGCTCGCCGACGTGCGCGAGGAAGATCCGCACGCGCGCAGTCATCCGCTTTTTGCAGCGAACCTGCCGCTCTCGCGGATCGAACTGGAAGCGCCGGTGCGCCTGCCGCGCCGCGATGTGCCGATCGTCGTGCTCGACGACGGCGAGGGTCTTGCCGCGCGCGCCGTGCAGCGCCTCGGCGAGCTGGGCTATAGCGATGTCGCGTTGCTCGAAGGCGGTCTGCAAGGCTGGCGTCAAGCCGGCGGCGAGGTGTTTCAGGACGTCAACGTGCCGAGCAAGGCGTTCGGCGAACTGGTGGACAGCGTGCGCCACACGCCGTCGCTGCCCGCGCAGCAGGTCCAGGCGCTGCTCGATCGGGAAGCGAATGTCGTGGTGCTCGACGCGCGCCGTTTCGACGAGTATCAGACCATGAATATCCCCGGCAGCATCAGCGTGCCGGGCGCCGAACTCGTGCTGCGCGCGCGCGAGCTTGCGCCGGACCCGGCCACGCGGATCATCGTCAATTGCGCGGGGCGCACGCGCAGCATCATTGGCGCGCAGTCGCTCATCAACGCGGGCGTGCCGAATCCGGTTGCGGCGCTGCGCAACGGCACAATGGGCTGGACGCTGGCCGGGCAGCCGCTCGCGCACGGCAGTTCGCGCCGGCCGGATTCTCCCGTCGACGACGCGCTGCGTCTGGTCGCCGCCGATGGCGCGCGCGCGGTCGCCGATCGCGCGAGAGTAGGGCGCACCTCGCGCGACGAAGCGCGCCGCTGGGCCGACGAAGCGGTGCGCACCGTGTATCGCTTCGATGTGCGCACGCAGGAGGAATACGAAGCGGGTCACGTGCCCGGTTTTCGTCACGCGCCCGGTGGCCAGCTCGTGCAGGAAGCCGACATGTTCGCGCCGGTGCGCGGCGCGCGCGTGATTCTCGCGGACAGCGACGGCGTGCGCGCGAACATGAGCGCCTCCTGGCTCGCGCAGATGGGCGTCGAGGCTTACGTCGTGGATGGTTTGACCGCCGCCGACTTCGGCGAGAAAGGCCCCGCGCCCGCGCCGCGTTTCGCGCCGGAACCGCCCGCCGCCGATGAAATCGCGCCCGCCGAACTGGCCGCGCTGCGTCAGTCGCCAGGCACCGCCGTGCTCGATTTCACGAGCAGCGCGAACTATGTGAGGCGCCACATTCCGGGCGCTTGGTTCGCGATTCGCAGCGAACTCGCGCAGGCGTTGCACAAGTTGCCGGATGTCGAACGCTACGTGGTCACATGCGGCAGCGGTCTGCTCGCGCGCTTCGCCGCGCCGGAACTTGCCGCGTTGACCGGCAAGCCGGTGCAGGTGCTGACGGGCGGCACGGCGGCGTGGATCGAAGCGGGTCTGCCGGTCGAGGGCGGCGAGACGCGCATGGCGTCGCCGCGCATCGACCGATACCAGCGTCCTTATGAAGGCACCGATAACGCGCGTGAAGCGATGAACGCGTATCTGGAATGGGAATATGGACTCGTCGCGCAACTGGCTCGCGACGGCACGCACGGTTTTCATGTGATCTGATCGCGTGCCCGGCGTGCTGGAAGATGCTCGAAGATGAAGGCAAACGCGCGGCTCATGTCGCGCGTTGCGCGCGTGTCTGCTTGAACTGCCGTTCGATGGCGGCGCCGACGCGCTCCACCGGCGGCTGCCATTTGCCGGACATGCCCAACGGGTTGACTGGCATTGCGAATGACTGTGACATAGGCGTCGATCTTCACGATGGCCAATAGATTGGTTCGTTGGCCTGATGAAATTGCATTACGCTTCGCTCAAGGATCAAACCTCGCGTCGAACAAAAATTCGCCTGTTTGCTTAGCAGAATAATGCGTTGGTTTTATAGAGGCCGCTCGCTTGCAGCGTCGTGACCTCACCGCAGCGCCACGCCGACACCGACAAAGCGGCCAATGTAATTCGCGCGCATCCGGATGCGCGTGCCGATTCGATCACCGCTTCCCGCCGCCCTGAAGTGGCACTCCGCCGCAGCGCGTTCACCGCGAAATCCTCTGCCGATTCGGTGTAAACGCGCTCTCGTCTAAAGCGTCCAATCCGTTTAGATTAACGACACTTGGAAGGCTTATCGAGGGACCAGGGCGGCCACACAAGCAGCGGTCCGCCACTTCCGGCGATGGCGCAAGGTGTGCGGCCAAGGCCGTTCATCGCTGCACCGGAACCGGGCCGCTGCGCGTCGTCCGCTGAATGGGTTCTGCCCGCTTTTCGCGCACCCCCGGGGCGTGCCGACCGGACCGGTCGAATCCGATGCCGGAAGACCAGGGCGACGCCTTGCACGGCGTCGCTTTTTGCTTCTTGTTGCGTCTGTTGCTGTTTGCAATAAATCCCCCGCAGACGGCGCGCTTTTCGTCAAAACGCTTGACGTCCCCCCGTTTTTCGCACTTCGAGCCCTGCGGCGCGGCACTCGCACGCGCCGGCGCTCGCTCGCGGTTTTTTCTCCACACGGTTATCCTGTAGTACACCCTGAATGAAAACCCGTTCGGGGAATCATTCGACAACCGATGCAAGCCGATGCGCTCGCATCGATACAGGAAATTCGCTGTGAGCCTGAAATTGCCTATTGTCGCGATGCTGGCCGCGTGCGTTGCGCTCGCCGGTTGCGACGACCAACAGAGCGACCGCGCCGTGCAAAAAATCAAGGAATTCTTCAACGCCGTGAAGCCCGACGCACTGCTGCTCAGAAACATGACACCCGGCGTCACGTCCGAAGCGCAGATTCGCGAGCAGATGGGCAAGCCCGAAACCGAACGCACCTATACGGACGGCTCGAAACGCTTCGAGTATCCACGTGGTCCGCAAGGTATGAATACGTACATGGTCGACATCGACCGCGACGGTAAGCTTCAATCCATCACGCAAGTGCTGACGGCGGCGAACTTCGGCAAGATCCGCATCGGCATGAGCGAGGACGAAGTGCGGCGGCTGCTCGGCAAACCCGGCGAAATCGCGGTTTTTCCGCTGAAGCCGGAGACGGTATGGAGCTGGAAGTGGCGTGAAGGCGGCGTGGCCGAAGAGGGCATTTTCAACGTGCACTTCGATCAGAACCAGCAGGTGTACACGACATCGCGGTCGGATGTGGTGCGCGGTCGATAAAGCAGTCGAAACAGACAGACAAAAGCGGGCGGGGAATCATGATACGTCGACGTCGATACAGCCGGATCGGGCTGGTGCTGGGAGGCGGCGCGGCGCGCGGCTGGGCGCATATCGGTGCGATTCGCGCGCTGCACGAAGCGGGCATCAAGCCCGACGTGGTGTGCGGCAGCTCGATCGGCGCGTTGGTCGGCGCCGTCTACGCAAACGGTGACCTCGACTGGCTCGAGGAGTGGGTCTCGCGGCTCACGTGGCAGACGGTCGTGCGGCTGCTCGACTTGCGGCTCTCGGGCGGTTTGCTCGGCGGACGCAAGGTGATCCAGCTTTTCGCCGACAAATTCAATGGGCGTTCCATCGCGCAACTCAACATGCCCTTCGCGGCGGTCGCCACCGAACTCGACACGGGCCGCGAAAGCTGGCTGCAGGACGGCAGCGTGCTCGACGCGGTGCGCGCGTCGATCGCGATTCCCGGCATCTTCACGCCGGTGTGGCACAACGGCGTGTGGCTCGTCGACGGTGGTCTGAGCAATCCGGTGCCGGTGTCGGTGGCGCGCGGCATGCGGGCGGACTGCGTGATCGCGGTCGATCTGAACAACGACATTCTCAACGGACGCGATTTTGGCGGCGCGGTGGTCGAGACGCCCGCCATCGACCCGAGCGCGCCGCCGCCCGTTTCGCTGCGCCGTAACGGCAAGCCGTGGCCGCGCTGGCTCGCGCCCGCCGACGAGCGCGCCACCGACGACGTGCGCGTGCCGCCCGCGCCCAGCGCGCGCGTGCCGTCCATGCTGAGTTCGATCGCGCAAAGCATCGACATCATGCAGGTGCGGATCACGCGCAGCCGTCTCGCAGGCGAGCCCGCCGACATCCTGATTCAGCCGCGCCTCGGCGGCATGGGCATTTTCGATTTTCACCGCGCGGCGCCCGCGATCGAAGAAGGACGCGCGGCCGTCGAATACATGCTGCCGGCGATTCGCGCGCGGCTCGGCGTCGACTAGCGGCACGGCGTTTTCAGCGCGGCGCGCACCTCTGAAGGCGTTGATGCCGCGCGCGAAGCCCACGTCATCTATCGAAAAAGCGACCGCAAACTTGCGAAATCGCGGCGGCGCCCCCAGCGGGCGCATCGCCTCGCCCACCACGACGCCCCGCAAAACCAAGCGCCACGAGCCGCGCCGCGGGTTCGAGTCTGCCTTGCTGCGACGCAGCAAAGCGCGCGCTTGCCTTTGAGATTTTAATTTTCGCTTGCGAGACTCCGCGCCATGCCGGATGAGTCGAGCCTTGCCGACTGCATCCGTGGAGATTGCAAACGAACTCAATGGAGACGCGCGTGTTGCTATACGGCTTTGGTCCTGTGTTGCTGGCCGGCACGATCCAGACGATCGAGCTGTCCGTGCTGTCGCTCGCGGCCGCCGTGCTGCTCGGTCTCGCGGGCGCGGCGGCGAAACTCTCGTTGAACCGGCCGTTGCGCGCGCTCGCCACCGGCTACACGACGCTGATCCGCTCGGTGCCCGACCTCGTGCTGATGCTGCTGCTTTTCTACAGCATCCAGATCGCGGTCAACAATCTGACCGACGCGCTCGATCTGCCGCAGTTCGACATCGATCCGTTCGTGGCCGGCGTGCTGACGCTCGGCTTCATTTACGGCGCGTATTTCACCGAGACGTTTCGCGGCGCGTTTCTCGCCGTGCCGCGCGGCCAGCTCGAAGCGGGCAGTGCGTATGGCATGAGCGGCGTGCGCGTGTTCACGCGCATCCTCTTTCCGCAGATGATGCGTTTCGCGCTGCCTGGCATCGGCAACAACTGGCAGGTGCTCGTGAAAGCGACGGCGCTGGTGTCGATCATCGGTCTCGCCGATGTCGTCAAGGCCGCTCAGGACGCGGGCAAGAGCACCTTCAACATGTTCTTCTTCATTCTGATCGCCGCGTTGATCTATCTCGCGCTCACCACCGTTTCGAACCTCGCGCTGATCTGGCTGGAACGCCGCTATTCGATCGGCGTACGCCACGCGGAGCTTTAAGACCATGATCGACATCCTCAATCAGTTCTGGCGCGCGTTCCTCTACTGGGACGGGCAGCGCATGTCCGGTCTCGCGGTCACGCTGTGGCTGCTGGTGGCATCGGTCGGCATGGGCTTTTGTCTTGCGATTCCGCTCGCGGTCGCGCGTGTTTCGAGGAATCGCTGGCTGTCCACGCCGGTGCGTCTCTACACGTACGTGTTTCGCGGCACGCCGCTTTACGTGCAGCTTCTGCTGATCTACACGGGCATGTACAGCCTCGAATTCGTGCGCTCGCATCAATGGCTGGACGCGTTCTTCCGCAGCGGTTTTCACTGCGCGATTCTCGCGTTCGCGTTGAACACCTGCGCGTACACCACGGAGATTTTCGCGGGCGCGATCCGCTCGAGCTCGCATGGTGAAGTGGAAGCGGCGCGCGCGTACGGCATGAGCTGGTTCACGATGTACCGCCGCATTGTGATACCGTCCGCGCTGCGCCGCGCATTGCCGTTGTACAGTAATGAAGTGATCCTGATGCTGCACGCCACCACGGTCGCCTTCACGGCCACGGTGCCGGACATTCTGAAAGTGGCGCGCGACGCGAATTCGGCAACCTATCAGTCGTTCGATGCGTTCGGCCTCGCGGCGCTGATTTACCTCGTGGTGTCGTTCGCGCTCGTCGCGTTGTTCCGCCGCGCCGAGCGTCATTGGCTGGGTTATCTGGCGGTGCGCACGCATTGATCGCGCCGTGTTTGCAACAGGCGGCGCGACGCAGGTCGCCGTCGCAAGTCGATCCGTCTTTTCACAGGGAGAGCATCTTGCTCCACACCACTCAAACCGAAGCTTGCAAGCTCGCCGTGCAGGACATCCATAAGCGCTATGGCGACAATGAAGTGCTCAAGGGCGTGTCGCTCAACGCGAACAAGGGCGACGTGATCAGCATCATCGGCGCGAGCGGCTCGGGCAAGAGCACCTTCTTGCGCTGCATTAACTTTCTGGAGCGGCCGAACGCCGGGCAGATCGTGGTCGACGGCGAAGCGGTGAAGACGAAAACCGACCGTGCCGGCAA
This sequence comes from Paraburkholderia sp. MPAMCS5, assembly GCF_036016995.1. NCBI lineage: Bacteria > Pseudomonadati > Pseudomonadota > Betaproteobacteria > Burkholderiales > Burkholderiaceae > Paraburkholderia > Paraburkholderia sp. MPAMCS5. The sequence goes on along the minus strand of NZ_JAYXBK010000009.1, from coordinate 48,128 downwards.
TCTCGAAGTGGCCGATCACAAGCAACTGCAACGTATCCGCACGAAGCTCGCGATGGTGTTCCAGCACTTCAATCTGTGGGCGCATATGAACGTGATCGAGAACATCGTCGAGGCGCCGATTCACGTGCTCGGCGTGCCGCGTCGCGAAGCCGAGGAGCGCGCGCGCGAGTATCTGGAGAAAGTGGGTCTCGCGCCGCGCGTCGAAAAACAGTATCCGTCGCATCTTTCCGGCGGTCAGCAGCAGCGCGTAGCGATTGCCCGCGCGCTCGCGATGAACCCCGACGTCATGCTGTTCGACGAGCCTACTTCGGCGCTCGATCCCGAACTGGTCGGCGAAGTGTTGAAGGTCATGCAGAAGCTCGCCGAGGAAGGGCGGACCATGATCGTCGTCACACACGAAATGGGCTTCGCGCGCAACGTGTCGAACCACGTGATGTTCCTGCATCAGGGCCGCACCGAGGAAGAAGGCTTGCCCGCCGACGTGCTGAGCGCGCCGCGCAGCGAGCGGCTCAAGCAGTTCCTCTCCGGCAGCCTGAAGTAACGCGGCCCGCACTCAGCGTTTTATTCAAGCGATGGCCCGTACGTCCAGTCCTGCCCGCACCACGCAGGTCGCAATCGTTGCCTTGCCGCCCGTGTCGATGTCGGGCGTCGGGCCGATTGTCGACGCGCTCAATCTCGCCAATGAAATCGACGGCCGCGCGCTGTACCGCGTGCAGGTCTGCTCGTGGGACGGCCGCGCCGTGCCGCTGTCGGGCGGCGCGCAATGGCCCGCCGACGCCGCGTTCGGCGACGCGATTGCGTGCGACTGGCTGGTCATTGTCAGCGAACGGTTTCAGCAATTCGCCGACTATCGCCTCTTTCTCGCGAGCCTCGCGCGCGTCGGTCAGCGCACGCCGCTCGTCACGGGCATTCATCACGGCGTGTGGTGGCTCGCCATGGCGGGACAGTTGTCCGGCTATCGCGTAAGCGTCAACTGGGAAACGTATCAGCAGTTCTCGGAGCAGTTCGAGCGTTCCATCGTCACGCAACAGATTTTCGAAATCGACCGCGATCGCGCGACGTGCGCGGGCGGTCAGGCGACCGTCGACTTCATGCTCGCGATGGTCGGCCGCGAGCATGGTCCGGAGCTTGCGGACCGGATCGCGGATACGCTGGGCGTCGGCGTGTTGCGCGCGGGCGAGGAGCGTCAGCGCATTCCGTTCGTGACCGCGCCCGGCGAGCGCCATCCGCGCCTGAACGATGCGCTGCTGCTGATGGAAGCGAATATCGAAGACCCGCTCACCACGGACGAAATCGCCGGTCTCGTCGGCGTGTCGCGGCGGCAACTGGAGCGCCTCTTTCGTCAGTATCTCGGCTCGATGCCGTCCAAATACTATCTGGGGCTGCGGCTTTCGAAAGCGCGCACGCAATTGCAGCGCACCAGCAAGTCGGTGGTGCAGGTCAGCCTCGCGTGCGGGTTTTCGTCGGCGGCGCATTTCTCGAATGCTTATCGCGAGCGCTTCGGCGTGACGCCGCGCGAGGATCGCCGCAACTGGATCGACAGGCACACCGGCGCGAGCGGCGCCGCCTTGAATGAGCCGCGCGCGGGCGCGTTGATCGAGCGGCCGGATCTCGACGGTTGATCCTGGTTGACCCTGCTCGCCCCTGCTCGACCCGGACTGGCAGCGGCGCGTTGTGCAAACCGTCGCGCGCCTGAAAGCCCACAGAAAACGTCGCGTATGCGCAAGACGTAATGCGTGCGGTTTCCTACACTAGCTGTATTACCTCTCACCGTAACGAGGATTTGCCATGAACGATCTGACTGTGACACGCAAGACCTTCGACGAAGTCATGGTGCCGGTGTTCGCGCCCGCCGCCTTCGTGCCGGATCGCGGTCTCGGCTCGCGCGTCTGGGACACGCAAGGCCGCGACTATGTCGACTTCGCCGGCGGCATTGCCGTCACCGCGCTCGGTCATGCGCATCCCGAACTGCTGAAAGTTTTGCAGGAGCAGGGCGGCAAGCTCTGGCATATCGGCAATGGTTACACGAACGAGCCGGTGCTGCGTCTGGCGAAACGTCTCGAAGAACTGACCTTCGCCGAGCGCGCATTCTTCGCGAACTCGGGCGCGGAAGCGAATGAAGCCGCGCTGAAGCTCGCGCGCCGCGTCGCGTTCGAGCGTCACGGCGCCGACAAATTCGAAATCATCTCGTTTGCGCAGTCGTTCCATGGCCGCACGTTCTTCACCGTGAGCGTGGGCGGGCAGCCGAAGTATTCGGAAGGCTTCGGGCCGGTGCCGCAAGGCATCGTCCATTTGCCGTACAACGACATCGAGGCCGCGAAAAAAGCGATCGGCGCGAAGACCTGTGCGGTGATCGTCGAGCCGATTCAGGGCGAAGGCGGCGTGATTCCCGCCGATCCGGCTTTCCTCAAAGCGCTGCGCGAAGCGTGCGATCAGCACGGCGCGCTGCTGATTTTCGACGAAGTGCAAACCGGCGTGGGCCGCAGCGGCTACTTCTACGCGTACCAGGACACGGGCGTGACGCCGGACATCCTGACCACGGCGAAGGCGCTCGGCAACGGCTTCCCGATCGGCGCCATGCTGACCACGAACGAACTGGCTGCGCATTTTAAAGTCGGCGTGCATGGCACGACCTACGGCGGCAATCCGCTTGGCTCGGCCATCGCCGAAAAAGTGGTCGAGCTGGTCAGCGACCCGAAGCTGCTCGAAGGCGTGCGCACGCGCAGCGAAGTGCTGAAGGGCCATCTGGCGAAGCTCAACGAACGCTTCGGTCTCTTCAGGGAAGTGCGCGGCAAGGGGCTTCTGATCGGCGCGGAACTGACCGACGCCTACAAGGGCCGCGCGAAAGACTTCGTCACGGCGGCGGGCCAGCATGGCGTGATCATGCTGATGGCGGGGCCCGACGTGCTGCGCTTCGTGCCGTCGCTCATCATGCCGCTCGACGATATGAACGAGGGCTTCGAGCGCCTCGCGAAAGCCATCGCGGAAGTGGTCGGCGCGAAGGCCGAAGCGGCGTCGAAGTAAGCCGACTCATGCGTCACATTCAACAGGAACGATGATGCTCTTCGTACGCCCCGGCCGCCTCGCCGATCTCGACGCGCTCGAACACATGGCGCGCACCGCGCAACCGGTGCTGCATTCCCTTCCGCACGACCGGCACGCGCTCGAAGCGCGCGTCGCGCTGTCGGAAGACTCGTTTCGCGCGGACGTCGACTTTCCGGGCGAGGAGTTCTATCTGTTCGTGCTCGAAGATTCGGACAGCGGCAAGCTGATGGGCACGGCGAGCATCGTCGCCGCCGCCGGCTATTCCGACCCGTTCTACGCGTTTCGCAACGACGCGCTGATTCATGCGTCGCGCGAACTGCACGTGAACCGCAAGATTCACGCGCTCACCATGTCGCACGAACTCACGGGCAAGAGCCGGCTCGCGGGCTACTACATCGACCCGTCGCTGCGTGGCGACGCCGCCGCGCATCTCATGTCGCGCGCACGGATGATGTACATCGCGGCCAATCGCAAGCGCTTCACGCCGGAGGTGTTCTCGCTGCTGCTGGGCGTGACCGACGACAAGGGCGTGTCGCCATTCTGGGAAGCAGTGGGGCGCAAGTTCTTCGGCCGCAATTTCGCCGACATCGAAATCGAATCGGGTGGCCGCAGCCGCACCTTCATCGCCGAAGTCATGCCCACTTATCCGATCTATGTTCCCTTGCTGCCGGAAGCGGCGCAACGCGTGCTCGGCGAGCCCGATACCAACGCGTTGCTCGCGTATGAGATCCATCTGGAAGAAGGCTTCGAGACGGACCGCTTCATCGATATTTTCGATGCCGGCCCCGTGCTGACCGCGCAGGTGGATCGCAGCGCGTGCGTGGCGCGCAACGAAACGCGCGCGGTGCGCGAGGTGGCGTCGGCGGCGAGCGGCTCGACCTATCTGATCGCGCATAACGGTGCGGACGGCGAATTCCGCTGTGTACTCGGCGATCTGCCCGCGGCCGCAAAAGAAGGCGCGCCGCTCGCGCAGGCGGCGCGCGCCGCGCTCGGCGTGCAGGACGGCGAAGCGGTGTGTTGCGTGCCGCTGCATCAATCGCAAAAGCAGGAACAATCGGGAGACGCGCAATGATCGTCGTTCGCGTTGTGCAACGAGGCGATGTGGACGCGTTGATGCGGCTCGCGCAGGAAACCGGCCCTGGCCTCACGACCTTCAAGCCGGATCGCGAGGCGCTCGCCGCGCGCGTCGAGCGTGCGCGCCGCACGATGGAAGACAAGGCCGCGCCCCATGAAGCGGGCTATTTCTTCGTGATGGAAGACACGCAAACCGGCGATGTGGCCGGCGTGTGCGGCATCGAAACGGCGGTCGGGCTGCAACAGCCGTTCTACAACTATCGCGTGAGCACGGTGGTGCACGCGAGTCAGGACCTGGGCATCTGGACGCGCATGCGCGCGCTCAACATCTCGCACGACCTCACGGGTTACGCGGAAGTGTGCTCGCTGTTCCTGAGCCCGCGTTATCGCACGAGCGGTGTGGGCGGCTTGCTGTCGCGCTCGCGCTTCATGTTTCTCGCGCAGTTTCGCGAGCGCTTTCCGCAGCGTCTGTGCGCGGAATTGCGCGGCCATTTCGACGAAGCGGGCACCTCGCCTTTCTGGCGCGCGGTCGGCTCCCATTTCTATCAGATCGACTTCAACGCGGCGGATTACCTCAGTTCGCACGGGCGCAAGGCGTTTCTCGCGGAGCTGATGCCGCGCTATCCGGTGTATGTCGAGTTGTTGCCGCAAGAGGCGCAGCAATGCGTCGGCCTCACGCACAACGACACGATTCCCGCGCGCCGCATGCTCGAAGCGGAAGGGCTGCGCTACGAGAATCACGTCGATATTTTCGACGCCGGTCCGGTGCTCGAATGCCATATCTCCGACTTGCGCACGGTGCGCGAAAGCATGCTGGTGCCCGTCGAGATTGCTGACATGCCAGCGGGCGCGCCGCAAGATGCGCCGCGTTCGATGGTGTCGAACACGTCGCTCGGCGATTTTCGCGTGGGCGTCGCGGCGGGCGTGCCGCAAGACGGCGTGTTCCGCATGAACGCATTCGAGGCGTCGGCACTGGGCGTCAACGCTGGCGACCCGGTGCGGGTGCTGCCGCTGAAACACAAACAGGGATGATCATGAGCGAGCTTTTCATCGACGGCGAATGGGCCGCCGGCACAGGACCCGCGTTCGCATCGCGCAATCCGGGCACGGGCGCGACGGTGTGGGAAGGCAACAGCGCGTCGGCGCAAGACGTGGATCGTGCCGTGCGCGCCGCGCGCCGCGCGTTCGCGGCCTGGTCGGCCAAAACGCACGACGAGCGTTGCGCGGTGGTGCGCCGCTTCGCCGCGCTCGTCACGGAACGCAAGGAAGCACTGGCCGAAGCGATCGGCCGCGAGACTGGCAAGCCGCTGTGGGAAGCGCGCACGGAAGCCGCGTCGATGGCCGCGAAAGTCGAGATTTCGATTCAGTCCTACAACGAGCGCACCGGCGAAAAGCGCTCGGCGATGGCGGACGGCACAGCGGTGTTGCGGCATCGTCCGCATGGCGTGGTGGCGGTGTTCGGACCGTACAACTTTCCTGGGCATCTGCCGAACGGGCACATCGTGCCGGCTTTGATTGCGGGCAACGCGGTCGTGTTCAAACCGTCGGAGCTTGCGCCCGGCGTCGCCGCGCTCACCGTGCAGACCTGGCGCGACGCGGGCTTGCCCGCCGGCGTGCTGAATCTCGTGCAGGGCGAGAAGGACACGGGCGTGGCGCTCGCCAATCACCGGCAGATCGACGGATTGTTCTTCACCGGTAGTTCGGACACCGGAACATTGCTGCACAAACAATTCGGCGGACGCCCGGAGATCGTGCTCGCGCTGGAAATGGGCGGCAACAATCCGCTCGTGATCGGTCCGGTCGCGGATCTCGACGCCGCCGTGCATCACACCATTCAATCGGCGTTTCTGTCGGCGGGGCAGCGCTGCACATGCGCGCGCCGCATCTTCGTGCCAAACGACGCGTTCGGCGAGCGCTTCCTCGCGCGTCTTGTCGAGGTGACGTCGCGCATCGGCGTCGGCGAATATAACGCCGAGCCGCAGCCATTCATGGGCGCGGTGATCTCGGCGCGCGCGGCGTCGCGGCTCGTCGCGGCACAGGAACGGTTGCTCGCCGACGGCGCGCGGGCGTTGCTGAAAATGGAGCAGCGCGATCCGAACCTCGGCTTCGTCACGCCGGCCATTCTCGACGTGACCCACGTGAAGAGTCTGCCCGACGAGGAGCACTTCGGGCCGCTCGCGCAGATCATCCGCTACGGCAGCTTCGATGAAGCGCTCGACAAAGCCAACGACACCGAATTCGGCCTCTCCGCAGGCCTTCTTGCCGACGACGAATCGCTGTGGGCGCATTTCCAGCGCACCATCCGCGCGGGCATCGTCAACTGGAACCGGCCGACCAACGGCGCTTCGTCAGGCGCGCCGTTCGGCGGTCCGGGCCGTTCCGGCAATCACCGGCCGAGTGCCTATTACGCGGCCGATTACTGCGCGTATCCGATGGCTTCCGTCGAAAGCGCGCAACTGCACATGCCCGCGAGCGTCTCGCCGGGCCTTCAATTCTGAGGATCGACGATGCAAGCCACTGAAGCCAATTTCGACGGTCTGGTCGGCCCGACCCACAACTACGCGGGGCTGTCGTTCGGCAATGTCGCGTCGCAGAACAACGAGAAATCCGTTGCGAATCCGAAGGCGGCCGCGAAGCAAGGTCTGCGCAAGATGAAGCAATTGGCCGATCTCGGCTTTCATCAGGGCGTGTTGCCGCCGCAGGAGCGTCCGTCGATGCGTCTGTTGCGCGAGCTGGGTTTTTCCGGCGACGACGCCACGGTGATCGCGCGCGTGTCGAAAAGCGCGCCCGAGTTGCTGGCGGCGGCGAGTTCGGCGTCGGCGATGTGGACCGCGAACGCGGCGACGGTGAGTCCGTCCGCGGATACGCCCGACGGCCGCGTGCATTTCACGCCGGCCAATCTGTGCAGCAAGCTGCATCGCGCGATCGAGCACGAGTCGACGCGCCGCACGTTGCGCGCGATCTTCAGCGACGCGAATCGCTTCGCGGTGCACGAAGCGCTGCCCGGCACGCCGGCGCTCGGCGACGAAGGCGCGGCGAATCACACGCGCTTTTGCTCGGAATATGGCTCGCGCGGTGTCGAGTTCTTCGTGTACGGCCGCAGCGAATATCGTCGCGGGCCGGAGCCGACGCGCTTTCCCGCGCGCCAGACCTTCGAGGCGAGCCGTGCCGTCGCGCATCGCCATGGCTTGCAGGAAGACGCCACGGTGTACGCGCAGCAGAATCCCGAGGTGATCGACGCGGGCGTTTTTCATAACGACGTGATCGCGGTCGGCAATCGCAACACGCTGTTCTGTCACGAGCTTGCGTTCGTCGGGCAGAAGGCGGTGCACGACGAATTGCGCGCGAAGCTCGCCGGCATGAAGGCGGAATTCAACGTGATCGAGGTGCCCGATGCGCAGGTCAGCGTCGCGGATGCGGTCTCGTCATATCTGTTCAACAGCCAGTTGCTGACGCGCCCGGACGGCAAGCAGGTACTCGTGGTGCCGCAGGAATGCCGCGAAAATCCGCGCGTCGCCGTGTATCTCGACGATCTGACATCGCACACCGGTCCGATCGACGACGTGCTCGTGTTCGATCTGCGCGAGAGCATGAAAAACGGCGGCGGCCCGGCGTGCCTGCGTCTGCGCGTGGTGCTGAACGACACGGAACGCGCGGCCGTCACGCAAGGCGTGTGGATCAACGACACGTTGTTCGGGCGGCTCGACACGTGGATCGAGAAGCACTATCGCGACCGCCTCGCGCCGGCCGATCTCGCCGATCCGCAATTGCTCGCCGAGTCGCGCACCGCGCTCGACGAACTCACGCAGATTCTCGGCCTGGGCTCGCTGTATGACTTCCAGCGCTGAGCGCGACATGACGGCCTCGCTCTCCATGCTGGACGATTTTCTCGCCTATACGCTGGCGCTCGCGCGGCCGGCCGCGAACGAAACGCATGGCTCGTGTGCCGGCGGCGTGCGCTGGGCGTGGCTCGCCGACGGCGTGTTGTCGATGGAGCCCGCCGTGTTGACCGCGGACACGCGCAGCGTGCTTGCGTCGGCGGGCGTGCACGGCGACGAAACCGCGCCTATCGAACTGCTGTCGTGTCTCGTGCGCGACATTGCGTGCGGCGAGGCGGCCTTGACGTGCCGCCTGCTGGTGATTCTCGGCAACGTCGACGCCATGCGCGAGGCCTGCCGTTATCGCGACGACGATCTGAACCGCCTCTTTAGCGGGCGGCATCTGCAATTGCCGCACAGTCACGAAGCGCCGCGCGCGGCCGCGCTCGAACAGGCGGCGGTGCAGTTCTTCGCGAGCGCGTCGCGGCAGCCGGGCGCGCGCTGGCATATCGACATGCACACGGCGATCCGCGCTTCGGCATTCGAGCGCTTCGCGTTGCTGCCGCATACCGGCAGGCCGATTTCGCGCGCGATGTTCGAATGGCTCGGGCACGCGCGCATCAGCGCCGTGCTGTTGCACACCGCGAAAGGCAACACGTACTCGCATTTCACCGCGCACACGTGCGGCGCCGAGGCGTGCACCCTGGAGCTGGGCAAGGTGCGCCCGTTCGGTCAGAACGACCTCACGCGTTTCGCCGGCGCAAACGAGGGGTTGCGTGATTTGCTCGCCGGCACGAAGCGTCGCGGCGAAGCCGAACTGCCGCGCGCCTTCACGGTGATCGACCAGATCACGAAACAAAGCGACGCGTTCGAATTGCTCGTCGCGGCCGATGTCGCGAACTTCACGCCGTTTGCGAAAGACACCTTGCTCGCGCGCGACGGCGACTATCGCTATGTCGTGCAACACGACGAAGAGCGTCTCGTATTTCCGAACGCGACGGTCAAGCCCGGCCTGCGCGCCGGCCTGATGGTGATCGAGACCACGCGCGGCACGCTGTCGTCGCTCGTCTAGCGGCGCGCGCCGCGATCTCTCATGTGCGTTGGCGCTCGTGTGGTTTGCGCCAACGCGACATCAAGTTGCAGCTTTGCGCGCCCGCTCGCGGCGCGCGTCGTCATCGCGCCTTCCCATGACCTGCCCACGGGCGCGGCACCCGGGCCTGTACAATCCCCGCCTCGCGGCTGCTGCGCTGCACCACGCCGGCCGCACGAGTTTGAATCGCAATTTTGACGCGGCAATCATGCCTGTCCGGATTTGGCTCCCGTCTTATTCAATACCGTAGAGGAACACCCGTAATGAAGATGAATTGGCGAAACATGACCGTGCTCGCGCTGTTCGCGACGACCACGGCAATGGCAGGCTCCGCGGTCGCGGCGGACATCAAGGAAGTGCGCTTCGGCGTCGAGGCGTCGTATGCGCCGTTCGAATCGAAGTCGCCCTCGGGTGAGTTGCAGGGTTTCGATATCGACGTCGGCAACGCCGTGTGCGCGAAGCTGAAGGCGAAGTGCGTGTGGGTCGAGAATTCGTTCGACGGCCTGATTCCCGCGTTGCAGGCGCGCAAGTTCAGCGCGATCAACTCGGACATGACGATCACCGACCAGCGTCGCCAGGCGGTCGAGTTCACCGATCCGATCTACACGATCCCGAATCAGATGATCGCGAAGAAGGGCAGTGGTTTGCAGCCGACGCCGGCTTCGTTGAAGGGCAAGCATGTCGGCGTGTTGCAGGGCACGATTCAGGAAACGTATGCGAAGGCGCGCTGGGCGCCGGCGGGCGTCGACGTCGTGCCGTATCAGACGCAGGATCAGATTTACGCTGACCTCGCATCGGGCCGTCTCGACGCCTCGTTCCAGGACGCCGAAGCGGCGTCCAAGGGCTTCCTGAAGAAGCCGCAAGGCGCGGGCTTCGAGTTCGCCGGTCCCGCCGTCTCGGACGAGAAGCTGCTCGGCGCGGGCGTCGGCTTTGGCATCCGCAAGGGCGACAAGGCGTTGAAGGACGCGCTGAACCAGGCGCTGAAGGAACTCAAAGCGGACGGCACGATCGACCGCTTCGCGGCGAAATACTTCGACGTGAAGGTGGTGCTGAAGTAGACCTGCGCCCCTGCGTCATGCTCTCGCGCCCCGGCGCTCGATAACGGAACGGCCGCTCTCGATGCGGCCGTTTTACATGGAGCGCCGCGACAATCCATTGCTTCGCGGCCCGCCAAAAATTTCCAGATATTGCTTGCCGGACATGCCCGCGTAAGACGGCCTGAGCTAGAATCGTCAGGCGTGCCGCGGTCGACTGGCGAAAACGCCAGCCCGCGCGCAATCATGCACCGATAACCACAAGACAGCAGCAAGCGCCAGGGGCGGCGCCTCGCGGGGGACCAGAATGAGCACCATCGCAGTCGAGAGTCCGGGCCACACAGGCTCGAAGGACGATGCGCAGTTGAACGCCGGCTTCGCACGGCAGCCCATCCTGAATCGGGACGGCATGCTGTGCGGTTACGAACTGAAGGTGCGCGCGCCGGAACTGTCGGCCGCGGCGCTCTCCGAATCCCATCCCGGCGAGGGGCGAACTTCCGAAAGACCAGGCCGCGCGGCCACGCCCGCGCAACGCGTGGCGGGCGCGATCCTGCGCGGACTCGTTCAGGGCAATGTGCGCGGCGCGCTGACCGGGCATCCTGCCTATGTGGACACGACCCGCGACATGCTGTTCGACGACGCGATCCAGCGACTGCCCGCCGACCGGTTCATGTTCGAACTGTCAGCGAGCCTCGAAGCAGACAACGAACTGATCGCGCGCGTCGTGCAACTGCATGGCCGCCGCTATCGTTTCGTGCTCGACGACGTGACGCAACCCAACGAGACCTTCGCGAAGCTGCTGCCCTACGCGGAAGCCATCAAGATCGACATGACGCGCGCGTCCGCTGCGCTGTTGCCCAAGCTGACGAGCGTGCTCAAGTCCGCGGGCAAGCTGCTGATCGCGTCGGGGCTCGACGCGCACGCGCAATTCGAAACGGCGCAAGGGCTCGGCTTCGACCGTTTTCAGGGCTATTTCTTCGCGCGTCCCCAGACGTCGATGACACGCCGCGTGAGCGCGCCGCGCCATGCGCTGCTGAATCTGCTGCAATTGCTGGGCGGCGAGCCGACGGTCGCGCAGCTCGAAGCCGAGCTGAAGCTGAACCCGGTGCTTGTGATGCATCTGATGAAGCTCGCGAATTCGAGCGGCCTCGCGGTCGGTCACAAGGTGACCACGCTGCGTGAGGCGATCAACGCAACGGGCACCGACCGCATCGCGCGCTGGACCCAACTGCTGCTCTACGCCGACGGCCGCAAGGTCGCGCTCGAAGACGATCCTCTGCTGCAACTCGCGGCCACGCGCGCCCGTTTCATGGAACTGGCGATCGGACACTTGCCCGAAGCCGGGCGCGACGAAGCCGACGCGGCGTTTCTCACCGGCGTGTTTTCATTCGTCGATGCGGTGTTCGGCGGCTCGCTCGAAAGCACGCTGAATGTGCTGACGCTATCGCGTCCGATCCAGTCGGCGATTCTGCATCGCGAGGGCGTGCTGGGTCGCTTGCTGAGCGCGGTCGAGGCGCTCGAAACCGGCGCATGGGACACACTCGCCGGGTTCTGCGCGCAACTCGCGCCATTGACGGTGGAAGAGGTCGCGCAGATGGGACTTGCGGCTGGCGCGTGGGCCGGCGTGGCGGATCGCAGCGCGGAAGGCCTGGAAAGAATCGAGGACTGAAGCCGCGCGCAATTTAAAACGTTGCACACGCTGGAACGGCTGCCGGCGCATTAAGCGCGCCGGCATCGGCAATCAGGCTTGAATCGTGAAGCCTGAGTCGTGAAGCTTGAAACGTGAAGCTTGAAAAACCCGGCGTCGGGCAAATACAGAATCTGAAAACTCGCGCATCGTGATCAGCGATCACACCACGTCTTTACATCGTCTCCATTTCCCGCATCTGCCCCAGACCAAAAAAACGGCCTAACTCCTTGGCCAGTTCGTTCAGCACGCTCATCTCCTTCTGTGAGATGCGGCGTGGCTCCTGAGTGTGAGACCAGTCGCCGTACAGCAGCGCGACAGTCTTTTCGGTTTCGTCGACCACAGGCAACAGCACGAAGGCGCGGGCGTCGTCGAAGGAGCGGCGGAACCACTCCGGCAGCCGCGCGACCATTTTCGGGTCGCGCGCGTTTTCGATAAAGATGCCCACCGAATTCGCTATCGCGAGATGGAACACGTCGGGCTCGAATGCCGAACTGAACGTGAGCTTCGGCAACGCCGCGTCGATTTTCGGGCCGAGGCCGAGGCGCGCGCGGAAAGTGCCGTTGCTGTGCTTGACGAACACCACCGTGCGCGCAAAGCCGAGCGCCGCGAGCACAGTTTCCGATGCCATGGCGAGAGCCGGCGCGAGCGGGCTGCCGTCGGGCAGGCCGCGTAGATCCTCGACGCCGGCCGCGATGCGCGTCTCCGGGTTCATCGCCTCGCGCGCCATGGCGTCCGCATTCGCGCGCAACTCGACGATCTCGCGCATCACGCCGTCGCCGCCTTCCTCGCGGGCGAGCGCGATGCTCATGTCGAGCAGCACTTCCGGGTCGGTATTGAGCACGCCGCTGAATTGCTGCGCCAGTTCGGCAATGCGTTCCTCGCGTTCGAAATCGGGAACGTTCTGTTGCGTGAGGACGTCCGCGACGGCCGTCGAGTAGTTGGTGATCGCGCGCAGCCACTGCACCTGGCGCGGCTGCTCGGTGTCCTGCGGGTCGAATTCGCCCATGCCCGAGCGGATCATGTCCGGCAGACGCCAGCGCACCGCGGCTTCGGCGCCGATTTCGTCGAACGTGACGCCGAGCACCAGCACGCAGGCCTCCGCCTCCAGCGTGCCGCCGTCGATATGCCGGCGAATCTGGTCCCACTCCGCGTCGAGATAGAACACCACCAGCAGCTTGCCGATCTGCCGCATCAGCGTGCAGACCACCGCTTCTTCGCCCGCGCGCAGATCGCCGCGCTCGGTCAGCTTGCGCGCGACGCAGCCCGACAGCAGCGTGCGGTTGAGTTCGAGCTTGGCGTCGATGCGGCGCGGCGCGCTGTGATGAAAGTGATCGACGATTTTCAGGCCGACGACGAGATGGCCGACGGCGTCCATGCCGAGCACCATCAGCGCGCGCGATACGGTCGTGATGTTGCCGCCGAACGCCATATACATGGCGGAGTTCGCGAGCCGCAGCACTTTTTGCGTCAGCGCGAAGTCAGAAAGCACCACCTGCACGAGGCCGGTGAAATCCAGATCGTCGTTGTTCATTGCCGCCATGGTGGTGCGCAACGACTGCGACAGCATGGGGAAATCGCCGCGCTCGCTCATTCGCGTCCAGAGCCGGTCGAGCACAGCCGCCTTTACCATGTGAGTCCCGCAAAAGCCATACATGTTCCAATGAATGCCACGCCGGCATGACGCCGGCTTGTGCCGCTGCGTAAGCGCTTGACCTGCACCGCTATGCGCTGTGCAAGTGAAGCGAGCGCGCTTCGAAACGCTGCGCCAGTTCGTCGGAGGGCAACGCCTGGCAGACGAGCCACCCCTGTATGTGGTCGCACCCCATCTCGGTGAGCAGGGCGCGTTGCGCTTCGGTTTCGACGCCTTCGGCAACCAGTTCGAGGTCGAGCGTCTGTGCAAGGCCGACCACCGCACTGACGATCGCCTGATCGTTCCGGGAGGTTAGCAGATTCTCGACAAAACTCCTGTCGATCTTGAGCTTTGCAAGCGGAAACCGTTGCAGGTAAGCCAGGCTCGAATAGCCGGTGCCGAAATCGTCGACTGCGAAGCGGATGCCCATGGCCGTCAGATCTTCGAGCAGGACCTTCGCGTGCGCCGGGTCGTGCATCAGCAGACTCTCGGTGATTTCGAACACGAGCCGCCGCGGGTCGATGCCGGTCAGGCCGATCGCTTCGCGCACCGCGTCCTTGAAGCGCGGATCGCGGAACTGCTGCGGCGACACGTTGACCGCCACGTATTGCAGCGAAATGCCCCGCGCGTCCCACTGGATCAACTGCATGCACGCAACCTTCAACACCCAGTTGCCGAGGAAGTTGATGAGACCGATCGACTCCGCGAGCGGAATGAACATCGACGGCGGCACGAGCCCATGCACCGGATGCAGCCAGCGGATCAGCGCCTCCACCCCGACCACGCCGTGCGTGCGGCTGCTCGTGATCGGCTGGAAGTGTAGCGAGAACTCGCCGTTGCGCACACCGTCGTAGAGGTCGGCCTCCAGCTTCAGACGCTCGGCGTCGGCGGGATTGTCGTCGGGCACGTAGAACGCGAGCGTGTTGCCGCCGGCTGCCTTGGCCTGCAACAGCGCGTGGTCGGCCCAGCGCAACAGATGCGTGTCGTGCGCGGCGGTGTCGTTGGCGTGGCGCACGTCCGGATAGAGCGCAATGCCGATGCTCGCGGACAGATGCACCTGCTGCCCGCTGAACGCATACGGCTGCTGGATCGCGGTCAACAGGCGCCGCGCCAGCGTTTCGGCGGCGGCGGCCGCGTCGGTGCGGTTCGCCGCGGGCTTCACGAGAATCGCGAATTCATCGCTGGCCACGCGCGCCACGGTCTCGCTCGGGCTCGTCATGTTCGTGAGACGCCGCGCCGTGTCGCGCAGCATTTCGTCGCCGGCATCGTAGCCGAGCGCGCGGTTCACGCGCTGATAGTCGTCGATGTCGAGCAGCAGCAGCGCGGCGGGCGTGCCGTGCGCGTCGGCCTGCTGTTGCGCTTCGAGCAGCGCCGGAATCAGCGCGGACTGATTGGCGAGGTTGGTCAGGCGGTCCAGATGCAGCGCTTGGATCAGGCGCTCCTCGCTCGCGCGCCAGGCGGACACGTCGAAGCCGGCAATCGCATAGCCTTCGATGCCGCCATGGACGCTCTTCACCACGCGCAACTCGACGGTGATCGGATAGGTCAGCGACTTGATGAGCCCGAGCGTGGCTTTCTCGACATTGCCCGACGCCGCGGCGCGCGCGAGCAGCGCATCGAGGCGCGCCACGTCGGTCTGCGCGACCAGTTCGTGCAGCGTGATCGTCTCCAGATACTCGCGGTGATAGCCGATGAAGCGCAGGCTCGCGTCGGACACATAGATAAAGCGCAGCTCGCTGTCCACATGCGCGAGCAGGTCGACGGCGCCGACCACCTGTTCCAGTTGCGGCGCCGGCGCGGCAGCCGGAGCGGGAGCCGCTTGCGGTTTCCCGGGGACGTGCCGGCCGAGCGCGAAAAGCCGGTCGACGACCGTGCGCAAGGAGCCCCGGCGGGGCGCGGTGATCCTGTTCGCTTCCATGTTTGTCGCTGGCAACCTGTATTTCGTCTGCAGTCGGAGCGGTTTGTTATTCGCCTTTAAGGGCGGTCGAAAGGTATCAGGCCGCCCCATCAGAACAAGATAACGACCTGCGCCCCGAAATCTTTAGCGGCACGCGAGAAAAACATTCGGCAAGGGCGCGCCGGGCGCGTTGGCGGCGGGCCGCCGCCGATTCGGCTAAAGTGCGCTGCCCAATGTCCGTTAATACGACAAATCCCGTGTGCGGTGGCGGTGCGCCGCTGCCGCGCAACCTTTCGAACGCTGTACCGATGATCCATGTCTGAACTTCATTTGGTCCGCTGCGCCGGCCGGCGCGACCCGGTGCCCGACTCAGCCGAGACGGGCGCCGATCCAGTCGCCGTGGCGCAGTACGTGTATCTGGGCCGGCAGCCGATTCTCGATCGCCAGGGCGCGCTCACTGCCTACGAGCTGCTGTTTCGAGCCGGCGCGCATAACTTTGCGGAAGTCACCGACGACGCCCAGGCGACGGCGCAAGTAATGGCGCGCACGCTCGGCGGCATCGGCGTGCCTGCCGTGCTGGGGCGGCATCGCGGCTTCGTCAATATCGACCGCGCGATGCTGTTCGACGACATCGTTCACGTGATGCCGCCCGAGCGCTTCGTGCTCGAAATCCTGGAGACTGTGAAGTTCGACGCGCATCTCGCGCGCCGGTTGACCGACCTGCGCCGCATCGGTTTCCAGATCGCGCTCGACGACGTGTGCGAACTGTCGGACGAACTGCTCGCGATGCTGCCGCACGCGGACATTGTCAAGATCGACTTCATGCAGACGGAGCGCGCGCATCTCGCGGAACTCGCCGCCGCGATACGCGAGAGCGGCAAGACGCTGATCGCCGAAAAAGTGGAGACGCGCGAGGAATTCGCGCTCGCCCGCGACCTCGGCTTCGATCTCTTTCAAGGGTACTTTTTCGCGCGGCCGCAGGTGCTGGCCGCGCCGCGCAACCGCTCGCTGCGTCCGGGGCTGCTGCGCCTCCTGGCGTTGCTGTCGCGCGATGCGGGCATCGTCGAACTGGAAGCCGAGCTGAAGCTCAATCCGAGCGTGGTCGTGCAATTGCTGCGCCTCGTGAACTCGAGCGCGTTCGGCCTGGGACGCAAGATCGCGTCGTTGCGCGAGGCGATCATTGCGACGGGCACTCGGCAGATCGCACGCTGGGCGCAACTGCTGCTTTACGCGGACGGCGGCGATCTGCCGTGGCGCGCCGATCCGCTCGTGCAACTCGCAGGCACCCGCTCGCGCTTCATGGAACTGGCGGCGGGCTGGATGCGCCCCGCCGACGACGAATTCGCCGATGCCGCGTTCATGACCGGCATCTTTTCGCTGGTGCACGTGCTGATCGGCAGCACGCCGAAGGCCGTGCTGGAGAGGCTCGGACTTGCGCCGCAGATTCGCGACGCGATCGTGTCGCGGCGCGGGCCGCTCGGCACCTTGTTGCGCATCGCCGAGGCGGCCGGCGAGGGCGCCGATGCGGGCTCCATCGCGCTCGGCCCCGAAGCGCCGCCCGGCTTTGGCGCGCTCACGCCCGAAATTCTGGCCGAGCTGAATCTCTCGGCGGCCGCCTGGTTCGGCGCGCATGTCGAGGAAGCCGCGGCCTGATCCGCGTCGGCGGTTTCATCGCGCTGCCGGGTTCCACACGCGTTTCGCGGGTACGTGGTCCAATAGAGGACGGGGATACGTCCCGGCAACCCTATGCAACCACGCTCAAAGGAACAGCTGATGAAGACAGGACTCATCTCGGCGGCGCTGGCCGCTGTCGTGTCGGTGGCGTTCGCCGCGTATTCGGTGAGCGCGTCGGCGACGCTCAAGCCGGGCGATGCCGCGCCGCCATTCACCGCGCAGGCTTCACTGGGTGGCAAGACGTACACCTATTCGCTCGCCGACGAGTTGAAGAAAGGCCCCGTGGTGCTGTACTTCTACCCGGCGGCTTTCACGAAGGGCTGCACCATCGAGGCGCACGAATTCGCCGAAGCCGTCGACGAGTACAAGAAATACGGCGCGACGGTGATCGGCGTGTCGCACGACAACATCGACACGTTGACGAAATTTTCGGTGAGCGAGTGCCGCAGCAAATTCCCGGTGGCGGCGGACGCCGAGGCAAAAGTGATCGGCGCCTACGACGCCGGCTTGCCGATGCATAGCTCGATGGCCAATCGCGTGTCGTACGTGATCGCCCCCGACGGCAAGATCATTTACGAGTACACGAGCCTTTCGCCGGAGAAGCACGTCGAGAATACGCTGAAGGCCGTGAAGGATTGGACCGCGACGCACAAGCAATAAGCCATAAGCACGGGTTCGCGATGCCGATTCTGGTTGGACTGTTGGCGCTGGCCGCGTTGGTGTACGGCGCGATCCGCGCGTTCGATGCATTGCAGGCGGCGTTTGGAATGGCGGTCGCCGTCGGCGTCGCGGTGCTGGCCGCGCTGCTGCTGATGGCGGCGGTGGCTTATTGGTGGCGGCGTCGCAGGGAAGTCGCGCCGAACATTCGCGACGGCGAGTGGACGCATCAATTGAGCGGCAGTTGGGGTTCCGTGCGGCTCGCGGCGGGCAAGCGCCTATGCGAGATTCGTGTCGGCGCGCAGCATGGCGCTTATATCTTCGCCGATCTGCTTGGGGCCGAAGCGCAACGCCATGAAGCGCAGTGGCAGGTCGCGCTGACAGTGAAAGACGCCGCGCGCGGCCTGTGGCTTTTGCCCATGCAGAGCGAGCGTCAGGCCAGGCAATGGCAGCGGATTTTTCTGCTCGCGATGGAGCAGAAGCTGTAACGCGCATTAACGTTCATTAACGCGTATTAACGCGTATTAACGCGTATTAACGCGTATTCACGCGTATTCACGCGGGTAATGCTGGTAATGCGACATCGCGCGTCACATCACGAAGACGGAGCGATACCGCTTCTTCGCGCCTTTCGCGACTCCCAACGCACGCGAATCCGGTCCATATAAAGATAAACGACCGGCGTCGTGTACAAGGTCAGCATCTGGCTCACGATCAGGCCGCCGACAATCGCAATGCCGAGCGGCGCGCGCAACTCCGCGCCTTCGCCGCGTCCGAACGCGAGCGGGAACGCGCCGAGCATGGCGGCGAAGGTGGTCATCATGATCGGGCGGAAACGCAGCAGACACGCCTGGTAAATCGCGTCGCGCGACGACAGGCCCTGGCGCGACGCCTCGATGGCGAAGTCCACCATCATGATCGCGTTCTTCTTCACGATGCCGATCAGCAGAATCACGCCGATCAACGCGATGATGCTGAACTCCGTCTTGAACAGCAGCAACGCGAGCAACGCGCCCACGCCGGCCGAGGGCAGCGTCGACAGAATGGTCAGCGGGTGAATGTAGCTTTCGTACAGTATGCCGAGCACGATATACACGGCGGCGAGCGCGGCCAGAATCAGAATGGGCTGATCCGACATGGACTGCTGGAATGCCTGCGCCGTGCCCTGGAAGCTGCCGTGAATCGTTGCCGGCATGCCGATTTCGGCCATGGTCTGATAGATCGCCTGCGTCGCCGTGGATAACGACACGCCCGGCGGCAGATTGAACGAAATCGTCGAGGCCACGAACTGGCTCTGGTGATTCACCGACAACGGCGTATTGCCCGGCCCGAAGCTCGCGATGGCCGACAGCGGCACCATGGTTTCCTTCGAGGTCGACACCGCCGCGCCCGACGAGGCGCTCGACTTGCCGCTCGCGGCAATCGAGTTGATGGCCAGGTTGCGCGCGGAATCGGCGGCAATGGTCGCGGCGCTCGAAACGGTCGTGCCCGCCGTGCCGCCCGCCGAAGCGCTGGTGGAAGTGGTTTTGGCCGCCGTGGCTTTGGCCGACGTGACCGTGCCCGCCGGCGCATTGGTGGTCTGCGCGCCGCTCGCGCTGCCGCCCGACGTGCTGATGTAGACCTGCTTCAGCATGTCCGGGCTCTGCCAGTATTTCGGCGCGACTTCCATCACCACGTGATACTGGTTCAGGGGGTTGTAGATCGTGGAGACCTGGCGCTGGCCGAACGCGTCGTACAGCGTGTTGTCGATCTGCGCGGGTTTGATGCCGAGACGCGACGCGCTCGCGCGGTCGATCGAGATCATCGCTTCGAGGCCGCCTTGCTGCTGGTCCGAATTGACGTCGGCGAGTTCATGGCGCGCCTGCAATGCCTCCGTCAGCTTCGGCCCCCACAGATACAGGTCGGGCGTGGAATCGGCGAGCAGCGTGAACTGATATTGCGCATTCGATTGCCGGCCGCCCACGCGAATGTCCTGCACCGCTTGCAGGAACGTGCGCGCGCCGGCCACGTCGCCGAGCGGCGCGCGTAGTTGCTGGATCACCTGATCGGCGGATAGCTTGCGCTGGTTTTTCGGTTTCAGCGAAACGAACATGAAGCCCGAGTTGGTCTGCCGCCCGCCCGTGAAGCCGACCACGCTATCCACCGCCGGATTTCTGCCGACGATGTCCATCATTTCCGAGAACTTGCCCTTCATGGCCTGGAACGACGTGCTCTGGTCGGCCTGAATGCCGCCGACCAGCCGCCCCGTGTCCTGCTGCGGAAAGAAGCCCTTCGGCACGACGATATACAGCCAGATATTGAGTCCGATGGTCGCGAGCAAGATGAACAGGATCAGGCGCGGATGCAGCAGCGCCCAGCCGAGCGTGCGTTCGTAGCCGCGCTGCATCGACGTGAAGCCGCGCTCCAGCCAGCGCGCGAAACGGCCTTCCTGCTTCTGGTCGTGCGGCTCGCGCAAAAGGCGCGAGCACATCATGGGCGTGAGCGTGAGCGAAACGAGGAGCGACACCCCGATGGCGAGCGACAGCGTGATCGCGAACTCGCGGAACAGGCGGCCGACAATGCCGCCCATCAGCAGGATGGGCAAAAACACGGCGACGAGTGAAATGCTGATCGACATGACCGTGAAGCCGACTTCGCGCGCGCCGACGAACGCGGCCTTCATGCGCGGCACGCCGTTCTCGATATGCCGTGAGATGTTCTCCAGCACCACGATCGCATCGTCCACCACGAAGCCGGTCGCGATGGTCAACGCCATCAGCGAGAGGTTGTCGATCGAGAAGTTGAGCAGATACATCGCGCCGAACGTGCCGATGATCGAAATCGGCACGGCCACGCTCGGGATCAGCGTGGCGCGCCAGTTGCGCAGAAAGAGGAACACGACCATCACGACGAGCGCCACCGCGATCATCAGCGTGTGCTCGGTGTCCTTGAGCGACGCGCGAATCGTGACGGAGCGGTCGGAAGTGGGCGAGATATCGACGTCGGCGGGTAGCGACGCGTGCAGTTGCGGCAGCATGGCCGTGACGCGATCGACCGTCTCGATGATGTTCGCGCCCGGCTGGCGGTACAGAATGACCAGCACCGAACGCTTGCCGTTGAAGAGGCCGAGGTTGCGCAGGTCTTCGACGGAATCGACGACTTCGGCCACGTCCGAGAGCTTGACCGCCGAGCCGTTGCGATACGCGATCACGAGGTCGCGATATTGCGCGGCCTTGCTCGCCTGGTCGTTCGTGTAGATCTGCACGCGGTTCGGGCCGAATTCGATCGAGCCCTTCGGACTGTTCGCGTTGGCGGCGGCGAGCGCCGCGCGCACGTCTTCGAGGCCGATGCCGTAGTGGAACAGCGCCTGCGGCTCCAGTTCGACGCGCACGGCGGGATTGGCCGAGCCGCTCACGTCCACTTCGCCCACGCCGTCCACTTGCGACAGCGACTGCTGCAACACCGTGGCCGCCGAGTCGTAGAGCTGGCCGGCGGTGAGCGTGCTGGATGTGAGCGCGAGAATCAGGATCGGCGCGTCGGCCGGATTGACCTTGTGATAGGTGGGATTGCTGCGCAGGCTCGCGGGCAGATCCGCGCGCGCGGCGTTGATCGCGGCTTGCACGTCGCGCGCCGCGCCGTCGATGTCGCGGTTCAGGCCGAATTGCATGGTGATGCGCGTCGAGCCGACCGAACTCATCGACGTCATTTCGGTGACGTCGGCAATCGAGCCGAGGTGCCGTTCGAGCGGGCTCGCCACGCTGGTGGCCACCGTATTCGGGCTTGCGCCCGGCAACGAGGCCTGAACCGAAATGGTCGGGAAATCGACTTGCGGCAGCGGCGCGACCGGCAGCTTCATGAACGCGAAGATGCCGGACAGCGCGATGCCGATAGCGAGCAGCGTGGTGGCGACGGGGCGCGAGATAAACGGGCGCGACAGGTTCATCGCATCAGTTCCCGGAATCCGTGGCGTTCGCGCGCGGGCCGCCGCGATTAAAGCGCTCGCGCGCGCGACGGGCGAGCGAATCGAAGCCGAGATAGATGACCGGCGTGGTGAACAGCGTGAGCAACTGGCTCACGATCAGGCCGCCCGCGATCGCGATACCGAGCGGGCGGCGCAATTCCGAGCCGGCGCCGGTGCCGAGCATCAGCGGCAGCGCGCCGAGCAGCGCCGCGAGCGTGGTCATCAGAATCGGGCGGAAACGCAGCAGACACGCCTGGTAAATGGCCTCGCGCGGCGGCTTGCCTTCCTCGCGCTCGGCGTAGAGCGCGAAGTCGATCATCATGATAGCGTTCTTCTTCACGATGCCGATCAGCAGCACGATGCCGATAATGCCGATGATGTCCAGATCGTGCCCGGTAATGAGCAACGCGAGCAGCGCGCCGACGCCCGCCGAGGGCAGCGTCGACAGAATGGTGATCGGGTGAATGAAGCTTTCGTACAGCACGCCGAGCACGATATACATGGTGACGATGGCCGCGAGAATCAGGAACAGCTCGTTCGAAAGCGACGCCTGGAACGCCAGCGCCGCACCCTGATAGCGCGTCTGGAACGAGGCCGGCAAGCCGATGTCCTTCTGCGCCTGCTCGATCGCCTTGACGGCCGCGCCCAACGACGAACCCGGCGCGAGGTTGAACGACACCGTGGTGGCGGGGAACTGGCTCAGGTGCGTGACGAGCAGCGGCGCCGGCTTCTCGATGAACCGCGCGATCGACGAGAGCGGCACCTGTCCGCCCGACGACGTGGAAGAGGGCAGATAGATGGATTTCAGCGACTCGGTGTAGTGCTGCATCGAGGGCTGCGCTTCCAGAATCACGCGGTACTGGTTCGACTGCGTGAAGATGGTCGAGATGATGCGCTGGCCGAACGCGTCGTACAGCGCGCTGTCGACGGTGGCGGGCGTGATGCCGTAGCGCGACGCGGTGGCGCGGTCGATCTCGATATAGACCGACTGGCCGTTGTCCTGCAGGTCGGTGGCGACGTCCGCGAGTTCCGGCGACTGTTTCAACCGTTCGACGAGCTTCGGCACCCACGTGGTGAATTCGCTCATGTTCGGATCGGTGAGCATGAACTGATACTGCGTGGGACTCACGGTCGAATCGATGGTCAGATCCTGCACCGGCTGCATGTAGAGCGACGCGCCCGGAATATGCGCGACGTCCCGCTGCAACTGCCGGATCACTTCGCTCGCGGTGTTGCTGCGGTCGTCGCGCGGCTTCAGGTTGATCAGCATGCGGCCGCTGTTGAGCGTGATATTGCTGCCGTCCACGCCGATGAACGACGTCAGGCTTTCCACGTCCGGATTCTTCAGGATCTGCGCGGCGAGTTCCTGCTGGCGCTCGGCCATCGACGCATACGACACCGACTGCGGCGCCTGCGTGATCGCCTGAATCACGCCGGTGTCCTGCACGGGGAAAAAGCCCTTCGGAATGAACACATACAGCAGGCCGGTCAGCACGAGCGTGAGCACCGCGACGACCAGCGTGGAGCGCTGCCGGTTCAGCACCCACGTGAGCGCGACCGCGTAGCGGGCGATCACCCAGTCGATCGCGCGGTGCGCACGCGCCTCGAAACGGTGGCTGTCGTGCGGCGGCGTATGGCGCAGCAGTTTCGCGCACATCATGGGCACGAGCGTGAGCGAGACGACCGCCGAGATCACGATGGTCACGGCGAGCGTGATCGCGAACTCGTGGAACAGGCGGCCGACCACGTCGCCCATGAAGAGCAGCGGAATCAGCACGGCGATCAGAGAGACGGTCAGCGAAATGATCGTGAAGCCGATCTGCTTCGAACCCTTCAGCGCGGCTTCGAGCGGCGCTTCGCCTTCCTCCACGTAGCGCGCGATGTTCTCGATCATCACGATTGCGTCGTCGACCACGAAACCGGTCGCGATGGTCAACGCCATCAGCGACAGGTTGTCGAGCGAGAAGCCGCACAGGTACATCACCGCAAGCGTGCCGATCAGCGAGAGCGGCACCGAGAGACTCGGAATGATGGTCGCGTAAATGTTCGCGAGGAACAGATACATGACCAGCACGACGAGCACGACCGACATGGCCAGTTCGAACTGCACGTCGCGCACGGACGCGCGGATCGTGGTGGTGCGGTCGGTGACGATCTGCACGTCGAGCGAGGCGGGCAGCGCCTGCTGCAACTGCGGCAGCAGTTTCTTGATGCTGTCCACGACCTGGATCACGTTCGCGCCGGGCTGGCGCTGCACGTTCAGGATGATCGCGGGCGTGCCGTCGACCCACGCGCCGAGCTTGGTGTTTTCCGCGCCCTGCACGATGGTGGCGACGTCGGTGAGCATGACCGCGCGGCCGTTCTTGTACGCGACCACCGCGCTCTTGTAGGCGTCGGCGTCGGTCAGCTGGTCGTTCGCGTTGATCGTGTAGTTGCGCGTGGGACCGTCGAAGTTGCCCTTCGGCGTGTTGACGTTCAGGTTCGAGACGGTGGTGCGCAGATCGTCGAGATTCAGGCCGTACGCGGCGAGCGCGCGCGGGTTCGCCTGAATCCGCACGGCCGGGCGCTGGCCGCCCGAGATGCCCACGAGGCCGACGCCCGCGACCTGCGAGATTTTCTGCGCGAGACGCGTGTCCGCGAGATCCTGCACCTGCGTGAGCGGCAGCGTTTTCGACGTGATGGCGAGCGTGAGGATCGGCGCGTCGGCGGGATTGACTTTCGCGTAGATCGGCGGCGCGGGCAGGTCCGATGGCAGCAGGTTGCCCGCCGCGTTGATCGCGGCCTGAACTTCCTGCTCGGCGATGTCGAGTGGCAGATCGAGGCTGAATTGCAGCGTGATGATCGACGAGCCGGCCGAGCTTTGCGACGACATCTGGTTCAACGACGGCATCTGCCCGAACTGGCGCTCGAGCGGCGCGGTGACGGACGAGGTCATCACGTCGGGGCTCGCGCCCGGATAGAACGTCTGCACCTGGATGGTCGGATAGTCGACCTCGGGCAGCGCGGACAGCGGCAGAAAGCGCAGTGCGACGAGGCCGACCAGCATGATCGCCGCCATCAGCAGCGCGGTGCCGACGGGACGCAGAATAAAGGCGCGAGATGGATTCATGCGGTAAGTGCCGTGCCTTTATTGCGAGGCTTGCGCCGCGTGCTTGCCGTGATGCGCCCGCGCGCCCGATGCCGCCGACGCCGCCGCGGCGCCGCTCGCAGCGTGAGCGCCGCTGGCGCCGCGTGGCTTGTCGGCGGGAATGGTGATCTTCGCGCCTTCCTTCAAACGGTCCGAGCCGTCGATCACGACACGCTCGCCCACCTGCAAGCCCGACTTGATGCTGGTGCGCTCGCCGTCCACGGGGCCGATCTTCACGGGACGCACGGTCACGGTGTTGTCCGGCTTCACGACATACACGAACTGGCCCATCGAGCCGTTGAGCACCGACGATGTCGGCACGATCACCGCGTCCCTGATCGTATTGACGAGCAGGCGCGTGTTCACGAACTGGTTCGGAAACAGCAGATTCTTGCTGTTCTGGAAGACGCCGCGCAGCTTGACCGTGCCGGTGGTGGTGTCGATCTGGTTGTCGAGCGTTTCGAGCGAGCCGCCTTCGAGCGACGTGGTGTTGCTGCGGTCGTACGCGGTGACGGAGAGCTTCGCGCCGGTTTGCGTCTGTTCGAGGATCTGCTGGAGGTTGTCTTCGGAGGTGGTGAAGATCACGCTGATCGGCTGCAACTGCGTGATCACGACGATGCCGTTGGTCAGGCTCGGCGTCACATAATTGCCCGGATCGACCTGGCGCAACCCGACGCGCCCCGACACCGGCGCCGTGATGCGCGCGTAGACGAGATCGAGCTTGTAGGTATCGACATTCGCCTTGTCCGACTTCACGGTGCCTTCATATTGGCGCACGAGCGATGCCTGGGTGTCGACCTGCTGGCTCGCGATCGAGTCTTGCGAGAGCAGCGTCTGATAGCGCTTCAGGTCGAGCCGCGCGGTTTGCAGCAGCGCTTCGTCGCGCGCGAGCGTGCCTTGCGCGTTGTCGAGCGAAATCTGATAAGGACGCGGGTCGATCTGCGCGAGCAGGTCGCCCTTTTTGACCATCTGGCCTTCCTTGAAGTACACGTCCTGGAGCGTGCCGCTCAATTGCGGCAGCACGGTCACGTTCGCGAGCGGCGTGACCGTGCCGAGCGCCGTTAGCACGACCGGCATTTCGCCTTGCGTGGCGCTCGCGACGTGAACCGGCTGCGGCATGTTGGCCATGCCGCCCGGACCGCCGCGGCCGCTATGGCTGGCGCTCGCGCCCGAGGGCGCGCCGGCGCCGCCGGGCGAGCCCCACGGATGCCAGCGCCACAGCACGAAACCGAGTATCACGAGCGCGAGAACGATCAGCGCGATGTTGCGCCCGCGATGGCTTCTGACCGCGCCGGGCGGCGTGTTCCGCGAATCCGGCGGATCGCCTTGCGGGCCGCTCGGAGACCTGGAAGGAGCCGGAGCGGCGGGGCGTGAAGTTTCCGAATGCTGTTGTTGTTCGTCCATCGGTTCGGTCAGTGACTGGCTTGGAGGTGTGGCGTTCGTGCGATTGTGCCGCATCGACGCTCGGCGCTGATGTGCGGGTGGCACGACAGGCGGTTTCGACAGCGGGCGCGCCGCGCGCGTTCAGCGCGATGCTACCCGAGATGCGGACAGGAATGCTTGCGCAGTGCGGCGCCGGTTCCGCCCCGTCCGGGCGCGGACGGTCGGGGCGAAGGGGGCGAACGGGGCGAATCTGTCGGGTCTGTCGAATCGGCCAAGGCAGGCGCCGCGCCGCGCGAGCGTCCCGCGGCAGGAATGCATGATCCTACGTCGCGGCCTCTGTAACAGTCCACCCGTCTATTTTTCTTTTGATTACGCCGGTTACAGGATGTAGGGCGCGAAGGCCGCGGCGCGCGGCGCTTCAGGTATCGAGGCGGCGCCCCGGTGTGCCGCCGATTTCCAGCACGATACGCGCGACGCAGTCGAGCAGTTCCGGCCCCGCGCGGCTGATCAGCCAGTCGCGCGGGCACTGGTCGACCGAACCGCCGCAGTTCACCGCGTAACGCTCGCCTGACGGCCCCGTGAAGCCGAGCGCGATGGCGTTCAGGCCGTCATGCCATTCGCCCGTGGCAACGGCGAAGCCGCGTTCGATGGTTTCCTGCAACGCGTTGTCCAGCTGGCCGCTGACGTTGCCCCAGTCGTCGCCCTCGGCGGCTTGCAGGCCGGTCAGCAGTTTGTCGCGCTCCGCTTTGTCGAGCGCGGCGAGATACGCGCGGCCGATGGCGGTGCGGCTCAAATTCATGCGCGCGCCGATTTCGAGGCGCGACACGAGCACGGCCGAACGCGGCCGGATGACGTCGATCACCACCATGTCGAGACGGTCGCGCACGGCGAGATGCACGGAAAGCCGCGTGCGCTCGGCAAGTTCGATCAGAAACGGGCGGGCGCGCGCGCGAATGTCGAAGTTGCGCAGAAAGCCGTTGCTCAGTTCCAGCACGGAAGAGGTCAGCACGAAGCGCTCGCTGTCGGGCAGGCGGAACAGAAAGCCCGTGCCGACGAGCGTCGCGGTGATCCGCGAGACCGTCGGTTTCGGGATGCCCGTGAGGTCGGTCAATTCGCGGTTGCTGAGCGGCGCGTCAGCGGCGGCGATCGAGCGCAGCACGGTCAGACCGCGCGCAAGCGCGGTGACTTCGTCGCCGGAACCGTCTTTGTCTTTGACGGGCTCGGAGGCGGTGCTGGATCGCGTACGTGAGTTCATGTGGTTTTTTGGAACAATATTTCAGTTATTGCGCGCAGTGGCGCCGCTGCGAAGGCTTTCGGGCCGCCGTGCAGTGCGGGCGTACGCTGGAGACGAATCGTATTATTCATTGTATCGGAATAATTTTCCGCTACGGCCCCGCGCTGTTCAGATTTTTCTTGACTTAGTCAGCGGAAACGGAAAAAATGGAACCTCATTTCGAAAGACAGTATTCAGGCTGCATTTGTGCGCCGCTGCCGTGCTTTCGAGATACCGTCTCTCAGGTTCTAGCACGGCCCTCGGAATGGCTAGAACTTTTTAAGGCGTCACGGCAACGTGACGCCTTTTTTTTTCGTCTGCTGTGGGTGCAACAAAGTCCGCATGCACGGCGTTAGCCGCTTTCACGTGCAACGAAGTCTAGTTGCAGCGCACCATTCGGGAAGCTACGGACGGCAAGATCTCGCCGATCCGGCATTTCGCCTCGGCGACCTTCAAATCAGAAATGGGGCGAAGCGTTTGGCACGTGCACAGAGCGTAACCAGCTAACGCCGTGCCAGCCCTTCAGGCGCGCAGGTGCCACGATTCCAAGCCGGTCGGTCAACCGGCGCTGCGAGTCCGCCGCCGACCCGGAGCGTCAGCCTTGAATCGACGCTTGCAGCATTCGTGTCGCGCCGAAACACGGCAAAAAAAAGCCGGTCTTGCGACCGGCCACCCAACGTTTCCCCTGGAAAGAAACATACGGACAACTTGTGCCATGCGCTGCGGCAAGCTTGATCAGGCCGCCGCTTTCAGACTGCCGTGCGGGTCGATAACAAATTTCTTGGGTACGCCCGAATCGAATTCGGCGTAGCCGCCAGGTGCCTGGTCCAGTTCGATGACGGTCACGTTGACGACCTCAGCGATGTTCAGCCGGTCCCACAGAATCGCCTGCATCAGATTCCTGTTGTATTTCATCACGGGCGTTTGACCCGTGAAGAAGGAGTGCGACTTGGCCCATCCAAGGCCGAAACGCACCGAAAGGCTACCGTTTTTGGCGGCGGAATCCGTGGCGCCGGGGTCATCCGTCACATAGAGACCGGGGATGCCAATCTTACCGGCGGCCCGCGTGACTTCCATCAGCGAATTCAGGACGGTCGCAGGGGCTTCCACTTGCGAACCGGAGTGGCCATGACCTCGTGCTTCGAAACCGACGCAGTCGATGGCGCAGTCCACTTTCGGCTCGCCAAGCAGAGTGGCGATCTGGTCGGCGAGCGAGGCGTCTTGTGAAAGATCGACGGTCTCGAAGCCGACCCGTCGCGCATGTTCGAGCCGCGTCGGATTCACATCGCCGATGATCGTGACGGCCGCGCCGAGCAGCCGCGCGGACGCCGCGGCGGCCAGCCCGACCGGACCTGCGCCGGCGACATACACCGTCGAGCCGGGGCCGACTCCGGCAGTGACGGCACCGTGATAGCCGGTCGGCAAAATGTCCGACAAACAGGTGAGGTCGCGAATCTTCTCCATGGCACGGTCGCGGTCCGGGAACTTCAAGAGGTTGAAGTCCGCGTACGGCACCATCACGTACTCGGCCTGACCGCCAATCCAGCCGCCCATATCGACGTATCCGTACGCACCGCCGGCGCGCGCCGGATTGACGTTGAGACAGACACCGGTGTTTTGCGCCTTGCACATCGGGCATCGACCGCAAGCCACGTTGAAAGGGACAGAGACGAAGTCGCCTTTTTTCAGCGTCATGACGTCGGAGCCGACCTCGATTACTTCGCCGGTTATCTCATGCCCGAGGACGAGCCCGGCGGGAGCCGTCGTTCTGCCGCGAACCATGTGCTGGTCCGACCCGCAGATATTCGTCGCGACGACACGAAGAATGACGCCGTGATTGGCCTTTCTGCCGGCCGGGTCAACGAGTTCCGGAAAGGCGATTTTCTGTACCTCGACCTTTCCGGGGCCGATATAAACGACGCCACGATTGCCTGACATGCTGTCTCCTGATGTCATGTGTAGATGATGGAATGCGAATGCGGTCTTACTGAGCTACGTTAAAGCCAGTCGGTCTCGAAACCGCAATCCGTCAGCGAGACGCAACCGTTCTCGGTCAGCACCACCTGCTGTTCGAGCTTCACGCCCTGAGTACCGCCTTGCGCGCCGATATAGCTTTCGACGCACACCGTCATGCCGACCTCGAACAGGCCGTCATAACCCGCGCCTTCCCAGTCGATCTGGTGCGCGATCGACGGATACTCGTCAACCATTCCGATGCCATGGGCAAGACAGCAATATCGGTTTTTGACGTAGGGGTCAGGAATCTTCCATGCTCGTTCGGAAAACTCACGAAATGTCATCCCCGGTCGAAGAATGTCCATATTGAAGTGAACCTGCGCGTAGGCAAGCTCGTAGAGCTTGCGCTGCTCGTCGGAAGGGCGGCCGTCGCCGACGAGCCAGGTGCGTGAAATATCGGAGCAGTAACCATTGGGCCCGACCATATCCGTATCGAATGCAAGGAGGTCGCCGGCTTGCAAGACCCTGTTGGAGCTTTCATGCATCCACGGATTGGTTCGGTCACCGGACGCGAGCAGTCTCGTTTCAATCCACTCTCCGCCGTTTCGGATGTTCTCGTAATGCAGGTTTGCCCAGATGTCGTTCTCGGTGAGTCCTGGACGAAGCTCACGGCGCATGCGCTCGATGCCCTTTTCGGCGGTGCGCAGCGATTCGCCGATTAGAACCAGTTCGCCCGGTGACTTGATGAGGCGCGCCGTTTCCATCAGCGCCTGGCCGTCCAGCAGCGTAATTCCGTGCTTTTCCAGAAAGGCCGTGCCGAACGGGTCGAGCCGGTCCACCGCCAGTACGCTGTCGCCAGGCGCGTTTTTCCGGAACACGTCGAGTATTTCCGCGCCCCAGATCTTCGCGCGACGCTCGGCTTCATGACCCGCATTGAAGAAAGTCCAGCTAAGCGCGCCGCGTAATTCGACGTTCAGGTCCAGTCCGTCCCATACGTGCTCGCTGCTGTGAAATTCCCACGCGATCACGCGGCCGTCGGCAAAGACCATCACGTAGCGCGCGGGATTACGGCCTGCCCAAACCTGCATATTCGATGTGTCGGTCGCGTATCGGATGTTGACCGGGTCGTAGAGGAGGATGGCGGGGCATTTGTTCTTGCGCAGCTGTTCCTGTACCCGGGCGAGCCGATATGCCCGAACCTCACGCAAGATGCTTTCCTTGCCACGGGTTTGGGCTGCGGTGCCTTCATTCAAGAGCTGGTCTTCTGTCACGCTCTGTGCTCCAGACATTATTGTGAGTGTGGGGTTGCGCAAAGTGATGAATGGTCTCGCTGCTGAGTGCAAAACCTGCCGCACAGTTTTCCTTTGCTGCTTTGCTTTGACACGGAGATACCGGCGCTCGTCAAATCTCCAGCACCAGATCCGAGGTTGGACGGCTGCAGCAAAGGAGTCGAAATCCTTTCTGAACTTCTCTCTCGCGAATTCCGCCGTTATGGTTCATGTCGACCGTGCCTTCGACCACCTTCGTCTTGCACGTACCGCACATGCCTTGACTGCACGACGACGGGATGGCGACGCCGGCTTTTCTTGCGGCAGAGAGCACCGTTTCGGAAGCGTTCATCGTGAACGACTTCGACGAGCGCGAGAGCTTGACGGTGAAAGTCGCTTGCGGTGTGTCGCTGGCCGGTACGGCGGGTTCCGGTGCGACGCCGGCGCTGATGTCGAAACTTTCCTGGTGGTAGCGCGCGGGGTTGTGTGCGCCTTCCTGAAGCAAGGCTCGCACTGCGCCCATATAGCCGGCGGGCCCACACGTAAACACTTCGCGCTCGGCGTAGTCGGGCACCCACTTCGAGAGAAGCTGGAGGCTGAGTCGGCCCACGGGTCCAGACCAGCCGTCTTCATCGCCGACGCCCTCGCAGACAAAAAATGTCCGAAGGCGGGGCGACAGCTCGGCCAGCCTCTGAAGCTCCTTTCTGAAGACGATATCAGCAGGCGTCCGCGCGCTATGAACGAACACGATGTCGCGGTCCAAGCCGAGGTCGATGCTCGCACGCGTCATCGACATTAATGGCGTGACACCCGACCCGGCGGACAGATACAGCGACTTCGCCGCTGGAGCGGCGGTCGGCGTAAAGCTGCCCGATGGTCCATAGGCGCGCAGCGAGGTACCGGGCTTCATGTTCTCGTGAAGCCAGTTGGACATGACGCCACCCGGAACGCGCTTGACGGTGATGGACACGAGATAGGGCCGCGTCGGCGGAGACGAAATCGTGTAGCAGCGCTCGACAGCTTGTCCTTGCACGTTAGCCGATACGGTCATGAACTGGCCCGGCTCGAAGCGGATGGGTAAGCCGTCGCCGACACGAAATTCGAAGCTCTTCACGTCGTGAGTTTCATTCACTACTCGACAACATGTCAGTGTCTTCTGCTCGCCACTGGCCCAGAGCGTGCCGCCGCTCTCCCATGTGCTTGCGTCCGAGAGTCTGTCGTCTGTTTCAGGCGCGGGGTCGAACATTCTTTCTACCGAGTTCATAGCATCAAATCAGTTAGGACACCTTGTGCTTATCCGGCTGCTGACCAGCGCATGAACAGCTCAACGTGCATTGTGGTACTCGCGGACAGGAGGTGAATCCGGCGCGCGCTGCTCGGCCCATTCTTCTGATATTGCCTCTGCGCGATACCACCACCTTTGCTGTGCCTTGAGTATTGGTGGCTGATAAATCAGCGTCAATGCGCTTTATTTTCGCGGCGCCATTACTTTAAGTTATGCGTCGCTCGGCGCTATTTCCGACTTCAGCGCCTCTTTCTCAGTACCTTCCCTGATAAGACCCATTGTCGGCTTGACGAATACAATTTGTAGACACACGATGGTCTCAACAGGAGAGCACATGAAGGCGAACGTCGTTGAAATCGATCGCGAGGACGGGCTGGCATCGTCCCCGGACCGCAAGTCGGCGCTGGGACAGGCATTGCGCCACCGCATTCTCAGCATGGAACTCGCGCCGGGCGCGTCGCTGGACGAAGTGGCATTGGCTGAGGAATTTGGCCTGTCGCGTCCGCCGGTGCGCGAACTGATGCGGCAGATGGCGGCGGAAGGTTACATCGAGCTTGAGGCGAATCGCGCGGCGCGCGTGGCTTCAATGAACTACGACTCTTTGCGCAACTATTTTTTGGCGGCGCCGCTGATCTACGTCGCGACGACCAAGCTTGCTGCCGTCCATGCGACGCAAGCCGAAATCGATGGCCTGAAGCGCATTCAGGAACGGTTTCGCGCAGCAGTGGAAGGTGTCGATGTCGATGAGCGGGTTTTGCAGAACGACGGGTTTCACCTTGCAATCGGCAAGATGGCTCACAACCCGTATCTGTTGCCGAGTCTGTGCCGCCTGCTGATCGACCATGCGCGGCTAGGCAAGACTTTCTATCAGCCGCGCGACGGGCGAATGGACGCGGAGCTTGCGGAAGCGGTGCAGCAGCACGAGGACATCATTGACGCCATTCAGCACCGGGATTCAGAGGCCGCCGGCGAAATCGTGCGCGCGCACGTGTATCTCGCGCGGCGAAACATGGCGTCGTACGTGGCACCGGATGGGGTTGATGTGCCGATCAATTTTTAGCCTTGCGAACCGAGGAATGTATTCGGAATGCTAATGAAATCATGTGTCGATGAAAAGCTCATATGCTGATTTCACTCATTTGGCGGACGCGACAACCCGCTTCACGCGCATGACCAGTACACATAGCTGAAGGCCATCTGGCTCGATCTGAGCGACAACGAAACGGACGAAGAGTAACGACATGAAAGACTTTTCCTTTGTCGGCATCAACCTAGCGATTAGTACTCCTTTCGATGAAAACGGAAAGCCGGACCACGGCCGTCTGGAGCAGCTGATTGAGCGCTATCTTGCTGCTGGCATTCGCGGCTTCGTGCTCAGTTCGGGGACGGGCATGCACGTGTATCTGTCACAGGAAGAGTCGAAGGCGTTGATTGCGTTCGGTGCGAAGGTCATTAACGGCCGCGCACGCATCATCGCCCAGACGTCTGCTCTGCTCATCGAGGACGTGCTCGAGCGCACCCGTCACGCAGCTGACAGCGGCGCGGGCGCCGTGATGGTGCTGCCGCCGTTCTTCGAAGGACCAACAGACGACGACGGTGTCGTAGAGTTTTATGCGGCCGTTGCGCGCGCGGGCTTGCCCATCATCGGCTACAACGTGCCACAGGCCGTCGGCGTGGAAATTACGCCGTCGCTCCTGCGCCGTCTCTGCGAGATTCCCGAATTCCTCGCGGTGAAGGACAGCAGCGCAGACTTGAGTAAACAGGCAGCGCTTGTTCGCACCGGTCTCCCGATGATGAACGGCGCGGACCCGCTCATGCCTTATGCGATGTATGCGGGCGTCCGTGGGCTCATCTGGGGCGGCGCAAACTTTGCCCCGAAGACGTGCACGCAGTTCGTCGCGGCGGCGCAAGAACATCGCTGGGACGACGCGAGGGAAATCTGGCGGGCGCTTGAACCTGCCATGTCGCTGGTCTGGGAGGGCGATTACGTCCAGTCCGTTTATGCGGCAGCGGAAATGACCGGCTACGGCGCCGGGAATCCGCGTCGACCGCTCGCCCGGCTTTCGGCGAAGAAGGCCGACGCCTTGCGCTGCGCGCTCGGCGAGCTGGTCGAGCGTGAAAAGCTCGCTGTTTAAGGACTTGGGCCAAACGTCATGTACGTCGCGAGCAAACTTCCGCAACACCTCGGCCAATCAGGCTGGGTCTCGATGCTGCCGCCAAGGACGCCGTGCCCGACGCTCGACGGAACAGTGAATGCCGACATCGCGGTGATCGGTGGAGGCTTCGCCGGGCTGTCAGCGGCAAGGCGTCTTTCACAACTCGACCCCGGACTGAAAGTCGTCATCCTTGAGGCAGGAGAGATTGCGGAGGGCGCTACAGGGCGCAATTCGGGCTTCATTATCGATTTGCCTCACGAAGTTTCGTCCGAAGACTACGGTGGTGCCGAAGGTAACGAGCGTCAGCACGATATCAAGGTTCACCGCATCGCCATTGCGCTCGCGCAGGAGCTTGCCGACGAGAAGCGTTGGGGCAAGGACGTCTTCGACCCTTGCGGCAAATACAACGTCGCGCTGGGACAACAGGGGGACGAGCATGTCGCGTCCTACGCGAAGCAACTGGACAAGGTCAACGAACCGTACCGGATGCTCGATGCGAACGAGATTGCCGCCGTGACCGGAACCCAATCTTTTACGTCGGCGATTTTTACCCCTGGCACCGTCATCATCCAGCCCGCCGCGTACATCAGGGGACTGGCCGATTCATTTCATGATCCCGTGAAGCTTTACGAGAACACGCCTGCCTTGTCATTCGAACGCCAAGGCACGTCCTGGGTGATCAGGACGCCGAATGGTTATGTCCGCGCAGGAAAAATCATTCTGGCGAACAACGGACAGGCGCAAAGCTTCGGTCTCTTTCGTGGGCAGCTTCTGCACGTTTATACCTACGCGTCGATGACGGAAGCGTTCGATCCGAAGCGGCTGGGCGGCCAGCGATCGTGGGCCGCAACACCCGCATTCCCCATGGGGACGACTGTCCGTCGTGTGGAAGGCGATCAGGGCGACCGGGTGTTGATTCGCTCGCGGTACACCTATAACCCGCGCATGCAGGTGAGCAAAAGCGCGATTGCACGCGCCGGTCGGGTGCACGACCGCAAGTTCGAAACACGCTTTCCCATGCTGAAGGGCGTCCCAATGGAGTACCGGTGGGCGGGCGCAATGGCGCTCACCTGGAACGGGGTGCCCGCGTTCGGGGAAATCGAGCACGGCGTCTTCGCGGCGATTGCCTGCAACGGAGTCGGTGCAACGAAGGCAACCGCGTCCGGAATAGCCGCCGCCGAGGCCGCATTGGGGCAGGATTCGTGGCTGGTTCAGGTCTTCCGGGGATTCGCAGCACCCAGGCGGCTGCCGCCCCAGCCTTTCCTGACGATTGGCGCGGCGGCCAATCTCAGCATGAAGGAATGGGCGGCCGGCGTGGAGTAATCACATTGCACGTCGCAAGCCAGTAAGCGCTGGCGCGCGACTGAATGATGGAGGAGCACATGGACTGGTTAAACAAATTCCCACATATGCAAGACGATGCGCTTTTGCATATGAAGCGTTCAATCGACGACAGCTTCCGCGCGTTCACGGCGGCATACGGCGACCCGATCGACAGCTTCTTCCATCCGCTGCAGGAGTTCCTGATGGCGGCGGAGCGCTTCATGACCCAGACGCCGTGGCCCGTCATCATGCTGCTCGTTCTGGTCATCGCATGGGGCGCGAGCAGAAACTGGAAGGTGGTCCTCGGCTGTTTCGTCACGCTCGCGCTGATTGGCTATCTGGACATGTGGCTAGACACGATGCGCACCGTGTCGATGATTTTCGTGTGCACGTTTCTCTCGATTGTCATTGGCTTGCCCATCGGGATTCTCATGGCGAAGTCGGACCGGGTCCGCAAGCTGGTGGACCCGATCCTCGACGTGATGCAGACCATGCCGAGCTTCGTCTATCTGATTCCTGTCGTGATGCTGCTGGGTATCGGCCGTGGTGATCTACGCGATCCCGCCGATGATCCGGTTGACCAATCTCGGCATCCGGCTGGTCGATCGCGACATCCTTGAGGCAGCGGATGCGTTCGGCTCATCGGGCTGGCAACGTCTCTTGAAAGTTCAATTGCCGCTCGCACTGCCGACCATCATGGCAGGGGTCAATCAAACCATCATGATGGCGCTGGCGATGGTGGTTGTCGCGGCGATGATCGGCGTTCAGGGTCTCGGACAACCTGTGCTGAAAGCAATCGCGAATCAGTATTTCACGCATGAAACTGAAATTTCCAGTGGCGCTCGTCGTGGCGGTCGGGACACTCTGCCTTGGCACGCAGGCTCACGCAGCCGCTTGCGGGAACGTCACGATTGCAAGCATGAACTGGCAGAGCGCTGAACTCGAAGCTGCCGTGGACAAAGTCATTCTTCAGGAAGGTTACGGCTGCTCGGTCAATAGCGTTGTCGGAGATACGGTTCCGACCATTACGTCGATGGTGGACAAAGGCAAGCCCGATGTCGTGCCGGAAGGCGCAATCGATCTGCTGCCAACGGTTGCCAAGCAGGGACTCGATTCGAAGAAAATTGTGCTGGCGGGCAACATCATCAAGGAGGGCGCGGTGTACGGCTGGTACATTCCGAAATACATCGCCGATGCGCATCCGGACATCAAAACGATTTCCGATGCGCTGAAACATCCGGAACTCTTCCCAGACCCGGAAGCGGTGCACAACCGTGGCGAGCTGTCCTGACCCGAAGCCGACCGGCTGGCCGGGTAGCCGGCTGTTCACACTGGTCTCCAAACCCTTCGCCGACAGGGCCGCGCCTGACGTCATCAAGTATTTGAATACGCGCACGTACACGACCGCCGACGTCCAGCAGGCGATGTCCTGGATGAGCGATAATCAGGCGACCGGCGAGGACGCGGCGAAGCACTTCCTGAAAGAGAAGCCGCAAGTCTGGACAAAGTGGGTAACGCCGGCCGCTGCCGAGAAAATCAAGGCATCGCTTTAAAGGCAGAGGGATGGCTTGCGCGCGTTTGTCTGAGAGGCGAGTCTTCGAGAGGGTGACGGATACCGCCCTCTCGAAGCCATATCTATAAGAAGACTACTGATCATACGCTCACGATGAAAGCCGCGAACCATGGCGCGAAGGATTATCGCCGACTCATACCGTCCCTCACGGCGCTGGTCGAATTCGAGGCGGTGGCGCGGCTTCGTAGCTTCACCAACGCCGCAAATGAACTGGGCGTCACGCAAGCGGCGGTGAGCCGGCAGATCCGGCTTCTGGAAGAACTGCTGGGTGTCCGGTTATTGGATCGCTTGCATCGAAACCTCGCG
Organism: Paraburkholderia sp. MPAMCS5; assembly: GCF_036016995.1. Taxonomy (NCBI): domain Bacteria; kingdom Pseudomonadati; phylum Pseudomonadota; class Betaproteobacteria; order Burkholderiales; family Burkholderiaceae; genus Paraburkholderia; species Paraburkholderia sp. MPAMCS5. The sequence continues at coordinate 10,929 of NZ_JAYXBK010000009.1, read as the reverse complement.
CTCACCAAGGAAGGTGACGCGCTCTATGCGGTCGTGTCGGAGGCAATGGGAAAAATCGCCGGTGTTTTCGATCGCCTGTCGACAGGCATCGGCGACGAAGAACTGGTACTCGCGACAACCGCCGCGTTTTCGCATTTCCGCCTGATGTCCAGTGTGGGAAAGCTTCAGCGTCTTCATCCGAATCTGCGGGTCCGGCTGACCACGACAATGTTCACGGCCGACCTGCGCCACAACGAGACGGATGCAGTAGTGCGTTTCGGAAACGGAACATGGACCGACGGCACGTCATACCTGCTGTTCGAGGAATGGGTCTTTCCGGTCTGCTCTCCTAAATGGATAGAGGTCAACGGGCGGCCCGAATCTCTGGAGGAATTAGCCAATTGTTCCCTGATTGCCGATGACCCGACCTCGGAAGGCTGGCTGACATGGGAGCAGTGGTTTCATGCAGTAGGCGGGCGGCCGGGCAAGCTGAAGTATGGGCTGCGCACGTGTCTTTATCCCGATGCAGTGCAAGCCGCTCGCGATGGCCAGGGTATTACGCTCGGCTGGGCCAGATTGCTTCATGACCGTCGCGATCTTGGCGACACGCATATGTGGACTCACAACTCGTGGACCCACGTGATGAGTGATCACGCGATGATTTCCTACATCATCCCGCTCACTCCCGAAAAGACCCTGGTTCGCACGAAGTGGCTGGTTCACGCGGACGCCGTGGAAGGCGTCGACTACGACCTCACGAAGCTGACCGAGGTGTGGGTCGCCACGAACGCGCAGGATGCAAGCCTCGTCGCGATCAATCATCGCGGTGCGCGGGACCCTGGCTACATTCCGGGCCCGTACTCACCGTCTAGTGAAAACTACGTCGATCAGTTCGTCGGCTGGTATGCGGGGCGTCTGCAGGCACACGGCATCTGACACGCCCGACCGCTCGACACACTTTGAACCAGCGGACATCTCATGAACAGATGTCCGCGGCCGCACTGAATTCGCGCGGCGGCTTCGGCGTTGAACATCGGGATTGTTATCTCAGTCGAAGCTGACAGTAGAACGCGCGACGGGCTCGGCTTGCTGCCGGGCGCCCGCCTGCCGGCCCAACTCCAGCAGCGCGATGCTGCCGAAAATCATCACGCAGGCGATCAGTTCCAGCAGGCCGACGCGTTCGCCCACCCACCAGCCGATCAGCAGCGCGACGACGGGCGTTACATACACGGCGCTCGCGGCGGCGACCGCACCCAGTTGGTCGAGTAGATAGTAGTAGAGCAGGAACGCGCCGCCCGTGCCCAGCAATCCCAGTCCGAACACCAGTCCCGTGGCGGCTTTCCAGTCCTGCACGATGCGGCCCATGCCGTGCAGGTCGGTCAGACAGGCGAGCATCACCAATGCGAGTCCCATTTGCCATGTGACGATCGCAAGCGGAGGAAGGCGGATCGCCGACAGATACCGGCGAACGTAGACGTACGACAGCCCGAACGCCATCGATCCCGCCAGCATCCACCCGACGCCCAACGCACTGATCGCGCCATCGGAGCCGGCGCTTGCCCAAGGTCGCGCAATCAGCACGATGCCGACGATCCCGAGCAGCACGCCCGCACCCATCATCCTGTTCACGCGCTCTTGTCGCAGGAACACGCCCGAGGCGATGGCCGTGAAGAGCGCGGGCGAGGCGCCCAGCACGCCGGCGATGCCCGATGGCAGAAGCGCCGTGCCGTGCGCCATGGCGAAGTACGAGAACGCGGTGGCGAACGCCGCCATCATCGCGAAGTGATGGAGATAGCGGATCTGGCCGAAGCGGAACACGCCCTTCCAGCAGGCGAGCGCCGCGAGCGGCGCAAAGCCGAAGAAAACCCGTAACAGGGAAATCTGTCCCGAGGTGATCAACGCGGACGCCCACTTCATGTAGATGAAGTTCGAGCCCCAGAAAATGCCAAGCAGAACGAAGGCTGAGTAAATCCGAATCACGGTCGGTCTCTATTCCGGTTACGCATCTCCAGTGGCGCTCATGCCGCTCATGCCGCGCTGGGAGGCTGTCGTAGCGTAAGCGCGAAGCGCCGCACCGCCATCGAATTTCAAGTTGCTTATGAATAGCGCAAGCGGCCTTTGTGCAACGATGCGCAGCCGGGCGAAATGCTAAGGTTGAGATGCGCCGGCCGGTTCAACGAACCAAGGGCGCATGCGTTAATCAGTCATGGAAACCGCTATGTCAAACCCGGACAGCCCCGCTATCGAGACGCTGTTGCGCGGCGATTCGCCTGTTCTCGTCGTGACGCCTCATACGGGCACCGCGCTGCCCGAGGCGTTGCATCGGCACGCGGGCTGGCGTCCGGTCGAAGGGCGGCTGGCCGATCCGGCCGGGCTGCTGTTCCAGCACGCCGCGCGCCGCTGCGGGGCGACGCTGGTTGCCGCGCACTATCACCCGTGCGTGATCGACTTCGTGGTGTCGGCGGACGGCGCGTTGTCCGTGGGCGCGGATCGCGGTGGACTGTGCCGCACGCATACGTCGCGCGGCGAGTCGCTCTACGAAGCGGACCGACCGCTCACCGCCGCCGAGGTCGACAGTCGCGTCGAGCAGCTTTGGCGGCCGTTTCATCGCGCCGTCGCCGACGAAATCGCGCGCCTGCGCGCGCGCCACGACCACGTTCTGATGCTGGTGCCGCACGCGAGCTGGTGGCTTTCGCCTTTCCGCGCCGACTCCGCGGGACGCGATTGCAACGTCGGCACGGACAACGGCAAGGCGTGCGATCGGCTGCTCGTCGCCGCGCTGACTGAAGCGGCCACGGCAGAGGGGCGCTCGTGGGTCGTCAACGGCAACATCGCGGACGGCTTCACCGCCGGGCATTACGGCAATCCGGGTTCCGGCATCCACGTGATGAATGTCGAGATATCGGGGCAATGGCGCCTCGATTGTGCGTCGCAAATCGATCAGGCCGTGTCGCGCCCGCTCGACGGCGGCACGTTCCCGGCTGCGCGCGTGCCGGACGCGAGTCTCGTCGACACGAGTTTCGCGCCGCTTCTGAAAAGCCTCGAACGCGTGCTGCGCGGCCTGCCTGGCGGGGCGCATGCAAACGGTGGCCGTCATACCGGCGCGCGCCAGGTTTGACGGTGCCGGCCGCGCGGCTGGTGACCTCGCTAATCGACGTGCTACATTCAGCCATCAACTGAGCCGCTGGATATGAACGAGAGCCTTTCCGAACAGTTTCCTGACTGGGATTTGCTGGCGAGCTGGGTCGCCGTCGTAGAAGCCGGGTCCATCTCCGAGGCGGCCATCCGGCTCGCCATCTCGCAGGCCGGCGTATCGCACCGCATCAAGGTACTGGAAACGCTGCTCGACGCCACGCTGCTCGATCGCGCAACGCGTCCGGCGCGGCCCACGGCGGCCGGACAACGGCTCTTCGAACACGCCACGGTGCTGCTCCAGGGCGCGAACCAGATGGTGGAGAGCGTGCGCAGCGTGACACGCGCCAAACGTGTGGTGGTGCGGCTCGGCTGCGTGGATTCGTTTGCCGCCACCATGGGTCCGATCGTGATCCGCGCGCTCGCGGGCACCTCGCATCAGATTCGCCTCTGGTCGGGCATCGGTCCGACGCTCGAGGCGCAACTCGAAGCGCGGCAGGTGGATATTGCGGTGACCACGTCGGGTCAGACGGGTGCGCCGGGCATCATCCGGCAAAAGCTTTTTTCCGAGCCTTATCTCGTCGTGCTGCCGCGCAATTTCGAAATCGACCGCTACGGCACGCTGACGGACCTCGCGCGGCATCTTCAGTTGATCCGCTATAGCGCGCGCTCGGTGATCGGTCAGCATGTGGACGGCTATCTGGCGGCGAATGCCGAAAGCATCGAGCGCACTTGCGAACTCGATGCAACCGATCCCATGCTGAGCCTGGTTGCCGCCGGACTCGGTTTTGCGCTGACCACGCCCATGTGTCTGTGGCAGTCGCGTCAGTATCTGAACGACGTGCGCGTCGTGCCGCTCGCGTCGTTCTCGCGGCACGGGCGTCCGTATCAGATGCTGAGCCGGTCCTTCTACCTCGCATTCCGCGAAAACGAACTCGGCAAACTGCCGGTCGATATCTACGACATGCTGCGATTGACGTTCCAGCGGCAAGTCGGGCGCGATATCGCGGCGGCGCTGGCGCTGCCCCCTGAAGACGTTTTCATGATGGAAGGCGTCTGAGCGCAGACTCGCTGCACAAACGCCGCCGATTCTAAACATAAGCGAGGTTGGCTTAGTCGGCGTCCGCGCGAAGGCGGGCTAGTCTTGTGTCTGACACCGGCCGGCCGGCAATCCCGGCGCTGCGTCTTCCACGACGCGCTCGCACCGGCCGGCCATTCGTCCCATCGTTCTGAAGGAGCAGCGGTTGAACTCGAATCCACATTTCCCATTCCCGGCCAACGAACCCGAAGTGCACTTCGGCGCCGGCACGAAGGCCGCCGAAGCGCTCACCGCGGCGTTGAATGCACGCGACGTGGTCGAGATTCCGACCGTGATCGGCGGAAGACGCTATTACTCGGACGACACCGTGGAAGTGCGCGCGCCGCACGACCAGTCGCGTCTGCTCGCTCGCATCCATCGTCCGACCGAGGCGCAGATCGGCGAAGCGATCGCCAACGCGAAATCGGTGTCGCGCGACTGGGCGTCGCTCACGCACGCGAGCCGCGCGACGATCCTGCATCGGGCCGCCGACATCATCGCGACGCGTCAGCGCATGCGCATCAACGCGGCGACCGTGCTGGGCCAGAGCAAGACCATCGACCAGGCCGAGCCGGATTCCGCCTGCGAACTGATCGACTTCCTGCGTTTTAACGCGCACAACGCGCAGCGCGTGTATGCCGAGCAGCCGCTGTCCGTTTCGACGGCCGTGAATCGCACCGACTGGCGTCCGCTCGAAGGCTTCGTGTACGCGGTGTCGCCGTTCAACTTCACGGCGATCGGCGGCAATCTGACGACCGCGCCCGCGATCATGGGCAACACGGTGTTGTGGAAGCCGTCGGAGAAGTCGGCGCTCGCGAACTGGATCTTCTATGAAGCGCTCGAAGAAGCCGGTCTGCCCGCGGGCGTGATCAACTTCGTGCCGGGCGAGGCGGAACTGACCACGCGCACCGTGCTGAATTCTGCCGATCTCGCGGGCATCCACTTCACGGGATCGTCGGCGGTGTTCCAGTCGCTGTGGAAGGGCGTCGCGTCGAAGGTCGATTCGTTCCGCACGATTCCGCGCCTCGTCGGCGAGACCGGCGGCAAAGACTTCGTGCTCGCGCATCCGTCCGCGCATCCGTCGGAAGTCGCTATCGCGCTGATTCGCGGCGCCTTCGAATATCAAGGGCAGAAGTGCAGCGCCGCGTCGCGCGCCTATATTCCACAAAGCCTGTGGCCGGCCGTGCGCGAGCAACTGGTCGAGCGCCTCGCGCAACTGAAGGTGGGCGATCCCGCCGATCTCGGCAAGACGTTCATGGGCGCGGTGATTTCGCAGGCGTCGCACGCGAAACTGACAGCGGTGCTGAACGCCGCCAAAGACGACAGCAAGGTGACGGTCGTCGCGGGCGGCAAGACGTGGTCGGAGCCGGGCTTCTTCGTCGCGCCGACGGTGCTCGAAGTGAGCGATCCGAAGCACGCGCTGATGACGCAGGAACTGTTCGGCCCGGTGCTTTCCGTGTTCGTCTACGCGGACAACGCGTGGTCCGACACGCTTGCGCTGATCGACGCCACGAGCCCGTATGCGCTGACCGGTTCGATCTTCTGCACGGACCGCTACGCGCTGCACCAAGCGGAAGCCGCATTGGTGAACGCGGCCGGCAATCTGTATCTGAACGACAAGCCGACCGGCGCGATGATCGGCCAGCAGCCGTTTGGCGGCGGCCGCGCGAGCGGCACCAACGACAAGGCCGGCTCGCACCTGAACCTGCTGCGCTGGGCGTCGCCGCGCGTCGTGAAGGAAACCTTCCTGCCGCCGCGCGAGTGGTCGTTCGGCGCCTGATCGCCCGAATGTCCTGACAGGTCGTACGCACGAAGCCGCACGGATCATCCGGTCCGCGCGGCTTTTTTATTCAGCCGCGAGCATGGCGCAACCGCGCGCCGGCTTCTCGCGGACTCAGGAGAAACCCCGACGTGACCGACTCACCGGTGTTCGACTTCAAGGCAGGCCATCTGCCTGTGCTGGTTTCCATTCCGCATCTGGGCAGGATCATTCCCGACGATCTGCGCGACGCCTACACAGAGGTGGCGCACACCCTCGCCGATACGGACTGGCATCTCGACCGGCTTTACGATTTCGCCGCGCAGGCCGGGGCGTCCGTGCTGAGCGCGCGCGTGTCCCGCTACGTGATCGACCTGAACCGGCCGCCATCCGGCGAAAGTCTCTATCCGGGGCAGACCACCACCGGCCTGTGTCCCGCCGAAACGTTTCGCGGCGAACCGCTCTACGTGGAAGGTCGCGCACCGTCCAGGCAGGAGATCGCGGCGCGGCTCGCCGCTTTCCATGCGCCGTATCACGCGAAGCTGCGCGACACGCTCGGCGCGCTGAAGGCCGAACACGGAAACGTGCTGCTGTGGGAAGCGCATTCGATTGCGAGCGTGTTGCCGCGTCTTTTCGACGGCAAGCTGCCCGACCTCAATCTGGGCACGAACGCCGGTCACGCGTGCGCGCCGCACGTGCTGGACGCGGTGACGGAAACGCTCGCGGGCCAGCCTTTCACCTGGGTCGCGAACGGCCGCTTCAAGGGCGGCTACATCACGCGCGAATTCGGGCGGCCGGAAGAGGGCGTGCATGCCATCCAGCTCGAAATGTGCCAGTCGATCTATATGAACGAAGACGCGCCGTTCGACTATCGCCCCGAGCTTGCGGCGAGGGTACAGCCCGTTGTCGAACGGATGATGACGGCCGCGCTCGACGCCGTGCGACATCTGCCTCGCTAACGGCACGCGAAAAGGCACGCTAACGGCACGCGAAAAAAACCGTCACTGCGGCAAGGCAGTGACGGCAGCGGCGGCCCATGTCGAGCCGCTCGACCCGATCCCTGGAGAGATCGATCCTGATCAGAGTGATTGCGTGATTTGCGGCACGGCTTCGAACAGATCGGCCACCAGGCCGTAATCCGCGACGCTGAAGATCGGCGCTTCCGCGTCCTTGTTCACCGCGACGATTACCTTCGAATCCTTCATGCCCGCGAGATGCTGGATCGCGCCGGAAATGCCGACCGCGACGTACAACTGCGGCGCGACGATCTTGCCGGTTTGTCCAACCTGCCAGTCGTTCGGCGCGAAGCCGGAATCGACGGCGGCGCGCGACGCGCCGATGGCCGCGCCCAGCTTCTGCGCGAGCGGGTCGAGCAGGCCGAAGTTTTCGGCGCTGCCCATGCCGCGGCCGCCCGACACCACGACGCGCGACGACGTCAGTTCAGGGCGTTCGCTCGCCGCCACTTCGCGTCGCACGAAACGCACGCGCGTCGTGCACGCGAGCGCGTCGCGCGGTTCGACCAAGGCCGCGCCGCCCGTCGCGGGCGCGGCTTCGAACGCGGTCGTGCGGACCGTCGCTACTTTTACGGCGTCGTCGCACTGGACGGTGGCGATGGCGTTGCCCGCATAGAACGGGCGGTCGAACGTGTCGTCGGAATGGATCGCGATCACGTCGGAAATCTGCGACGCATCGAGCTTCGCGGCGACGCGCGGCGCGACGTTCCTGCCCGCCGCCGTTGCCGGAAAGAAGAGGTGCGAGTACGACGGCGCGAGCGCGAGCACCTGTGCCGCGACGTGTTCGGCGAGGCCGTCGGCGAGACTCGGCGCGTCGATCAGAATGACCTTGTCCACGCCGCCGATCTGGCTCGCGGCCTGCGCTGCGGCGCCCGCATCGTGACCGGCCACCAGCACGTGCACGCCGTGGTTGAGTTGACGCGCGGCTGCCACGGTGTGCAGCGTCGACGCCTTGAGTTGCGTGTTGTCGTGTTCCGCGATGACGAGAGTGGTCATTTAAATTACCTTCGCTTCGTTTTTCAGTTTGTCGATGAGCGCGGCGACATCCGCGACGCGCACGCCAGCCGGGCGCGCAGCCGGCTCCACGACCTTCAGCGTCTTGAGCCGGGGCGCGGGATCGACGCCGAGGTCGGCGGGGCTGAGCGTGTCGATCGGCTTCTTCTTCGCTTTCATGATGTTGGGCAGCGTCACGTAGCGCGGTTCGTTCAGCCGCAAATCCGTCGTGACGATGGCGGGCAATTGCAATTCGATCACTTCGAGGCCGCCGTCCACTTCGCGCGTCACCGTGGCAGTGCCGGCACCGATCTCGATGTGGCTCGCGAACGTCGCCTGCGGCCAGTCCAGCAGCGCGGCGAGTAGCTGGCCGGTCTGGCCGGCGTCGTCGTCGATGGCCTGCTTGCCGAGAATCACGAGTTGCGGCTGTTCGCGTTCCACCGCAGCCTTGAGCAATTTGGCGACGGCGAGCGGCTGCAATGGCGCGTCGGTCTGAATATGCAAGCCGCGATCCGCGCCGATGGCCAGCGCCGTGCGCAGCGTTTCCGTGCTCTGTGCCGGACCGCAAGTCACCGCGATCACTTCGCTGGCGTTGCCTGCTTCCTTCAGACGCGTGGCCGCCTCGACGGCAATCTCGTCGAACGGGTTCATCGACATCTTCACATTGGCAATGTCGACGCCAGTCTGATCCGCCTTCACGCGAACCTTCACGTTGTAGTCCACAACGCGTTTTACAGCAGCAAAAACCTTCATGTGACGGTTCCTTCGGTTTCGATAAAGTGGGGAGCCAGCGGCTCGATCAGCACCAGCACAGCGGCTTCGCCATCGACGACAGCGTCGAGCGGCGTCAGCCACAGATCCGCGCCGTTCATTGGCCGCATGAGGACGGCGTCGGATTCGAGCGGCGTTGCGGTGGTCATGTCCGGCGTGCGCCAGGCGCAGCGTCCGTCGAGCGGCAGCACGAGCGCGAACGGTGCGCAAGCTGCCCAACGGCCGCCCGCGACGAACGTGGTTTCCCGCAACGGCACCATGCGCGCACGGAAGCGGGTGCGCAGAACCATCGTATTGAGCGCGACGACGGGGCCGTCGCGCAGCGTTGCCTGCCATGCGAATTCGCCGTCGTATCCCGCGGCGCGGCCCGGCTCCAGCACGACTTCGTGCGCTTCGTGCCGCAGCTCGACGCCGGCGCCGCGAATGATCAGCGACATCCGGTCCATGCCCGGAAAGCGCGAATACGGACCATCGCTCGACACGTCCGCGAGACTGATACGCCAGCCGCGATCCGCCGCTTCGGCTAGCGCGCGTGTCGTGCCGCCGCCATTGCGCCATGCCTGCGATTCGAACGAGGCGAGCGGCGTGATCGCGAGGCCGGACGCGAGGCTCATGTCAGGAGACCGCGCCGAGGCCATATTTGCCGGTCAGAAGATCGCCGGTGGCGAACCGCTCAATCGAATACGGCTTGAGCGACACATCCGTGGACAAGCCCAGCGCGCTTTGCGCGAGGATTTTGCCGACGGTCGGCGAGAGCTTGAAGCCGTGGCCGGAGAAGCCGTAGCCGAGCGTCAGGCCTTCGATGCCGGGCAGCGCTCCGAGCACCGGGTTCCAGTCGGGCGTGACGTCGTACACGCCGGTCCACGACGAGGCGATGCCGGCCGTTTCGTAGGCCGTGAAACGCTCCGCGACCTGTGCGCCCACATCGACGATGTAATCCATCGGGATGTCGCCTTGCTCGGTGTCGGCCGCGTTCAGCTTTTCGCCCACCACGCCTTCGCTCACCAGCATCTGGTTGCCGCCGTAGCTGCGGTAATACAGCATGCCTTGGGACGCGAGATCCTTGAACACGGGCATTTTGAACGTGTAGGGCGCCTCGGGGCATTCGAGCGCGAGCACCGCGTGACGTTCGGGCGCGACGGGCAGCGTCTTGCCGGTCCAGCCCGCCAGTTCGGGCGTCCAGATGTTCTGCGTGCTGATGACCGTCGACGTCGCGAAGTCGCCCGCGCTGGTCGATAGGCCGACCACCTTGCCGTTTTCGATCAGCAGTTTGTTGACGTTCACGTTCTCGCGGATCGTCACGCCGCCGCGGCGCGCCGCGCGCGCGAAGCTCGTTGCCGTGAGATAGGCGTCCGCGAAGCCGGCTTCCGGCTCGTAGCCGATCAGGGCGGCGTCGTGGAACTGGGCGATCGGCAGCAATTCATGGGCGGCGCGCGCGTCGAGCAGTTCGAGCGGAATGCCCTGGCTCTTCTGCTGTTCGAGCGACGCGCGCAGCGGTTCGAGCTTGTCGCCTTCGGACGCGACGATCATGTAGCCGCATTTGACGAGACCGCACGACGCTTCGTCGTCGCCGAGATAGGTGGCGAAGTCGTTGAACACCGACCATGACTTGCGCGCCAGCTCGACGTTTTCCTTCACCGAATAATGCGTGCGCAGAATGCCCGACGATTGCGAGGTCGTGCCCGCGCCGATCGTCGCGCGATCCAGCACGAGGACATTTTTTGCGCCGAGTTTTTGCAGGTGAAACGCCACCGAAGTGCCGATCACGCCCGCGCCGATCACGACCACATCATATGTATTCACGATTCCGCTTCCTTGTTGGTTGGCTACCGTGAGCGCAGTGTGCGGGCTTCGAGCCGCGATCGCACCAATATCAATCGTGGCGATGTTTAGCAGAAGAGTCGCGCGTGTTGCGGAGGTGGCGGCGCGCTCCTGCCGCGCATCTTGTCTTGCTGGCGCGCCGCAATTCAACTGCCGCTTGTTTGCAATATCACCGCCGTTGATAACGTCGTGAGGCGTGCGGTTGCGAACTACGATTCGTTCGACATGTTTTCGATCAATGGGTTTGGCACATGGATACAGCAAGTCTCATTGAGCAGTACGGCCCGCGCGAGTCGATGGAATATGACGTCGTGATCGTCGGCGGCGGCCCGGCTGGGCTGTCCGCGGCGATCCGCCTGAAGCAGCGGGCGGCGGAAAAAGGC
>NZ_JAYXBK010000008.1:0-279324 GCF_036016995.1 Paraburkholderia sp. MPAMCS5 | reverse complement strand
TGGTTGAAGCGCTCCGGCTTGCGGAAAAACCCAGGTGGTCAACTCACTAACAACGATCTGAGCGCCGAGGCTGCGCTGGATGTCAAAGGTAACGCTTCCAAAGCGGGTTGTGCAGACCTTCCTTAACCGTGGTTAACGCCGTTATGTCACCGCCGCCCAATCGCAGTGTCTTGTTTTGATACGTAAAACCGGACGATTTGCGAAAAGCCGATTGTCCAGTCAACCAAGCATAATTCGCAAAACCCGCAGCGCACTCGCCCCTTGTGGCACAAAAATGCACACGCTCGCCCTCGCGGGGAAATGATGGCAGATGGTGAGCACGCTCAGGTGCATCGGTGCATCTGCTCGTCAATCACCCGCCAGACCTGGCCGTCCCGACACATTGGGCCGAAGTCTGAACGCGTAAGTCATCTTTTCTGTGCAGCGAGTCCACGGCAGATCGGCCTTGCGCCGCACGGGTTACGGCGACTCAGCCTATAGATAAGCTACCGCAGCGTGTAACGCGTTTCCAATACTAACGTCGCCGCCAACCGACCGCATCATGATGATTTTTTTGGTAAAACGGGACGATTTGCGAAACGCGAATTGACCGCTCACGTGCACAAACTTCGCAAACTCGGCGTTGCACTCACGGCTTCTCGTCAAGTTCAACGTTTGACGCCTTAATAGCCGCTCGCCGGGCTTCCGCCGCAAGTGTCGATTGCTTCATCCATCGACAAGCCGTGGCCCGGCATGGCGAAATGCCGGATACATCGCACCGCCGGTTCGCATACACTCGCTGCGTATATGCACCCGAGGCTATTTCTGGACGTCCTTCCGAATGAACACAATGTGAGCTGCTGTGCAGCCAGGAGCCGGGCCGACCCTGGCGAGAGCTTAATCCCCTTGGACATGGAGCAAGGGGGATGAGAGAAGGCCCCAGGTTGGAGCTTTAATGCGTTAAACGGTGCCCATCGTCAGCGCAGAACGACGCTTAACGTAATCCACACTAGGCATCCGTCCCTATGCAGGCTGCCTCACTCGTACGGCGCGCCAACCCCGGCGCGGCGGAGCCAGCGTCGCCCTGAGAGGCCAGTTCCGTTAAGGACCAGACGTAAGCAACTCCAAGGTTACGGTGATAGCTCGTGCAGTGAGTTCGCAGGGTCGCTCATCGTCACTGGTTGAACCGGCTCGCCCTCACGTACGTGCGGCGTACGGGACAGATCGGCGCATTTCGCGATAAGCCGGTAAAGTGCTTGCCGTGAAATATTAAGGCTCTTGGCCGCGACTGACTTATTGCCGCTTGCGGCCACAACAGCGGCTATCGCCTGTTCTGGAGAAACGACGGGCCGGGCAAGACGCTCGACAGTGGCAAATGTCGAAATATATGCCGTCGCCTTGGCCGCGAGGCTATGTCCTGCCGCCTCAACGAGCCGCTGCATCGCCGCCTGGTGGAGCGCCGGATCGGGCCGGTGATCGGGGCGTTTGATCGGCGCCGGCACGCCGGTTATCTGCTCATACATCTTTTGCAGGTAGGCGTGGCGCAGTCCATGAACCGTGACACCCTTCGCACCGCGCGTAATCCCCTCTTTCTGCAAGACATGGTAGAAATGCCGGTACCACTTCTTCAATGGCCACGGCTCCGGGATCATAGACCCTGTGCGGGGGTTCGAAAGCCTTGCAGCACGGATGAGCACCTCGTATTGCCACTCAGCATCGATGGGGACGATTCGCGGGCGACCGCCTTTGGTGCCATCGATCACCTGAAGGTGGCCCGAAACGCGAAGGCACTGCAACGGACGCAACAGCATGCTTTCCTGTGCACGCAGGCCAAATGCCGCCTGAAGCTCCACCTGGATCGCGACCCACCGGTCGCGCTCGCATAAGCGCGATATCACGTCATCGAGTTCGACCTTCGCCGCCTCCCATGACTTGTCTTCCTGAGCCACGTAGTAGCGGCGATATCCTTCGGGCCGCTTGATGTAATCGTCCATTGTGCCGACGAGCTGGTGCTTTTTCATCCACGCGGCGAGCGTGCGCCAATAGGTGAGCTTGTTCTCGACTGTCCCCGGCGATTGTTCTTTTTCGTTGACCCAAAGGTTCACAAGGTAACCGATGTGTTTTTCCGCGAGATTCCACGGTGACTGAATCGCGAAGCCGCCTTTACGGAGTTCGCGGAACCCGGCGACGAGGCTCAGGACGCGGTACTTCTGGGTTTTGATTGATATCGCATTGGATGTAACGCGGGTTTTGCTGTGCGCTTTCGATAAGTGTCGCTGAAAAAGTTCGGTAAGTTCGTTCGTGAGTCGTTGCGGGAGCCCTGCGTTTTCCATCAGAGCCGAGAAGTTCAGTTGGATCTTCACAGTCGTAGTCGTAAAAGGGGCGCCCTCCCCTATCAAAAGGGCGCCGCGGGTTGATGAACAACTGCACGCTTTGCTTTCCGGGATCTTAGAGATCAGAGAGTTGATTCACCCGACGCAGGGAAGCACTGTCGCCTGATGATCCTTGCCCCGGCTTTCAACCGGCGCAGGGCTACCTGACCGCAGACGCATGTCTGTCGAGCCTGGCAATTCTTGTTGCGCTTTTGTTTTTCGGCTGCGCGGTGCCGACAGGAAGGGGATAAGAAATCCGCACATAATGTGCAAGTGATTTCCCGTTCGTGGAGCCTGTTCATCGCGGTCGCATTGATATCGGATCGCGTGAGCCAGGCTTGGCTTTTATGCCGTTGACGGAAGCAGGTTTGCATGTTCGCCATCTGCGCGCGAACGTGTTCTCAGTCAGTACAGGATTGCATATTCGTCAGGAGACTAGCCGCACTGCGGGTCGCGGAGAACTCAGTTTCCCCAACGCGGCCTGCCAGGCTGGCTACGGCGTAACTGCCAGAAAGAAAGTGGACGCCCAGCGGGGCGACTAGCTGATAAATGGAGTGCGCTGCACTCAGGTCGATGCGTCAGTGACGCGGATAGGTGTAACCATATTAAGCGGCGCGACGCCCGAGTTTGGGCGAAAAGCTCGCAATTTCAGGGGGGCTTTCGGCTAACGCCTTGCAGCTCGAGGGATAGGGCCGCCAGCCTCGACAGGGTTTGCCCCTGGTATGTGCGACTTGGGGTCCTGCAGAACGCCCGATCCGCTGGATATGTGCGCCGGCTTTACCACGGCGCTGGCGCTCGTACTGAAGGTGTTCCGCGCCGCGCATCTGCACCACGCCGATCTTTTTACCAATCGTCGAGTCAACTGCCCGCCATTCGACGACCTGCCCAAGCGCAGCCGCTGATTTTGACTTCCTGTTCGTGGCGTCATGGTGGACTTATTTTCACAGAGTCGGTGAGGCAACCTGCCGGAGCAGAGGCATGTCCCCGTCAAATGTATCCGCGCCGTGCATCGCTACCGCGAGAATTTGCTGCGTCAGCTATACCGCTGTGTCCCCTCCAACTCATTGGCCACAAGCGCGACACTTGTTCGAAAACGCCGCCGGCTTCGACGGTGCTGCGCCCAGCAGCATCGTTTGTAATGCGGTGAGTCGTCGCTGCTGAGCGGGCACAAGATGGAAGTCTTCGCCGATGCGTGCCGTGCGAGTGAGCCAGTAAGATGGACCAAAGTATCCAGAAGTATCGGGGGCGCGAGTGTTGAGGAAGTACCTAACCACTGTCTCGAGATGCGCTATTTCGGCGTCGGCAAGTGCGGCGGGCAGTTTCGATCGGTGCTGTTCATAAGCAGTCGTTGCTTGCGGTTTCATCGCGGGACGCTCCCAAACCGGCTGGAACCCGGACGAATCAACGCATGGCCAGACGCACAATCATCGCGCGGGAGGACGAAGCAACGCGATGCAGGCGCGACGCGTCCGCAATTGAGAGTGGTGTTGCGGCGGCTGTCGGGAGGATCGTTGCGGACGTTCTTATGACCGACTTTGCGTGCTGCATCGTTTTCGCTTACCGGGGAATCTGGAAAACGCTGTGTTCTGGAGTTCATGGCTTAATGAAATCGCTTTCGGTAATTTCATCTTGCCGAGATCGGTGAAAAGTCAAGGCAGCGCGATCCGCAGAGTTTGACGTGACGCTGACCGCGCCAGGCTGTGTCCAAGATGCAGAACGGAGCAGCGTTAGAAATTTTTTCGACCGCCCATCAACTGACGCATCCGGCGATCGTCAATCGCCGGGAACTTGCAGCGACACTCTTAGAATCGACGGTGGTCCGTGTTGCAACGATGCGAAAGATTCATCGCGGCGACTGTGAACGCCATCAGGAATTCGGTCCGCACGGAATAGGAGTTGCGCTCAATCGTGCTGACGCGGGGAGGCACCTCTTTGTATGAGCAATCGCTCCGTGAGCGATTCGCTTGAGTTCGAGCCTGCTGTGCTTGAGGAGGCGGCGTCACTGTCCAGTCCTCCAGTCCGGATACCGATCGACAATCCCGCGTGACTACGCCAAGCGGCAATGGCAGGGGCTGCGTCACCAGTTCCTCCAGCAGATGTACGAACGGATTACTGGTGTCGAAGCTCAATCAAAATGCCTACGGAGCGGGTAGATCGTGAGGCGCACAAGGCGGCGATGGAGCGCGTCGTCGGGGCAGCCGGGCAACGAAGGCGACGGCTTGTCTATCGACGCAGAGTGCTGTTTCCGCGAAGAAGATTCGGACATTGACGCGGCAAGCTGTCGAGCAAGCGGTCGAGCAGGCTTCAGCCGTCAAACGCCGAGCTGCGGCGAATCCGGGCATCTCGCGCCAAACCCTGTACAGGTTGCGCGGTTCAGATAGTCGGTGAAGCCCATGAGAGGGCGGCGGTGCCGGAGTGCTGGTGGCACAGGTAGCCGGGCCTTGTTCCAAGAATTTATACAAATTTACATTTTTGGAACAAGATTGGCCCAAAAAAAGCACATAGAAATCAGTCACCTGCGAGTTTCGATTGTCTCGAAAAATTAACCATGGTTAATTTTTCGGGCTATCGCAGCCACTCGAGGACGGGACTGGTGAGTGCTTGATACGTCAAGATAACTCCGAGCGCAAGCAAAGTGAGTAGCTGTGGCATCAGTTTTTCACGGTGACGGTACGCGACGCGGATGTATTCGACGGGGGACATGATTTTTCCGGCAGGTTCGCTCACCGACGTGGCGAGAGACGAGTCCAGTACGACGCCGCAGCAGCGAAGTCAAGCTACCAGCGGCTGGATCCGGCAGGTCATCTACGGCTGCTGAAATCCGGGTCTCGAACGCACAGTCCCAATCACCTCCGGTCGCCGGCATTCGCGGAAACTGGACGGACGCCACACCATCGATGTAGACGAAGCGGGCCATCTGCTGCAGCGTGCGGCACCCTCAAGCATGGGATTTATAGGCCAGAAATCGCGGGTCGTGATTTTTCCGTCGACGACTTTCTGGGCGAGCATCGCGAAGACTGGACCTCGCTTCTCCCAATCTCCCGTTGTGCGCCAGCAGATCGGGAACATACGGAGCGTCGATCAACGATATCTCTCTGCGCACCAGGTCAAGCAAATCAGCACGGGGAGGTTTTGATACGGAAGACGGCCTTAAAAAGGAGAAACAGCAGGAAAAGAAACGGTCGCAGCATGCCGATCGCCCACACGAATCCGATGCTGCAAAGTAGAAAGCCGAACACGGTGAAATGGCCTTTCTGGAACGCGAGATCGATGACCATCAAACCGGAAAGCGTTGCAGCAGTGATCGCACGGCGCGCGAGGGGCGGCCGAATCAGAAATTTTTCAATCATGGTCGCGGTCCTTTTTGTGCCATGACAATACCGCACCACGCAGGTGATATGCCGACTCCCACGCAGCTACGCCCGCTGCAACAAGAAGCCAGAAGCGCGCGGCGCGAGTCCAATCTGCCCGGGCGAGTACGTGTAAAAGGTCCACCGTCTTTACTCCTGGGTTGGGGCCTGTCATTGCAGGCCGATGATTTATCCTCGCAAATGCGGCGCGAAGTCAAGGCCATCGGCTGAGCCTAGAAACCGGCTAACTGGTCGACGATTCCGTCCGCATCGAGACGTGGATTTCCCGCGGCCGTTTCGTCGGAAGCACGTACTCCTATCGGTTCCGCCTGGGTGAGCGCGGTGGGACCGCCGGAGACGGTTGGTGGAGGATCGCGATCTACCAGCTCCATTCCCTCTGGAAGGTGCCGGTGTAGCGAAGCGTGCCTGACTGTCTGGGACTTCTTCGAGCGGGGTCACTAATCCGTCGAAGGTGACGCCCGCCATCGTTCAGTCCTTTTTGAAGACGTGGTCGCCGACGCCCGCGCGGCCGCGAATGCGACGGTGCCGAGCAACTTGCTTAGCTGGCGGACATTGCATGCGAACTGGCCGCGATGGTATTGCGTTGCCCCGCTGCTCCATATATCCGCCGACCAATCAGGCGTCCAGCCAGCAATCAGGCAGGCTCAGGGCAGTGGGACCGCCGGATCCCGACTGACCGCGGGTCGTCTCGAGGAACTGAAAGACAATGGTGAATAGGCTGAGCCGCTGTGCTTTTGAGGGCGTCGCTGCGCTGGGTCATGCGCCGGAGCAAAACGATGCGCTCGATGGTCGCAACGTCAATAACATGGCGCGCGCCGGTCGCGTTCCGTAGCCGTTCGACAATGCGACGGCGCGGGTCTCGATGCAACAGCCCGTTGCCGGCTGCAGATGTTCGGTGGTCTGTAGCATACGGTTCAAGGGCGGGCGTTTCTGCGCTTCGCGCGATACACCTCGAAGAGCGAGATCGCGCCGACTGCCGTGGCGAACGTGTTAAACAGGATGAGGGTAATCAACCAGGCCACGCGCTGCCTCCTCAAGGTTGGCTCGCTGTGCGGCCAGTGACTCGTTTAGCGCCTGTTCAGAATGCACGTCGTGCTGGGCGAGAACACCTGAGCGAAGGGCGGGCGGCATGTCCTTGATCGCGTCCAACACGCCCGTCAATTCCGAGACGATTGCGGTATCGATGACGACGCCGACCGCTGCGCGTTGAAGTTGCAACTAAATTCCAGCGAGGCCCATTGTCGCCGTTGATGTAAGCATGGCGAGGGCGAGAATGGACAGCGTGTCACCTTGACTAAGTATCATCGCAGGCGGTAGGAAAGTTGATCCGCGAGTGCGGACACCCTCTCATTTTTCAACTACGACATTGAGACGCGGCTTGCAATAACACATAACACCACAATTTGTGTTATTTACGCCAGCCACTTGATGAACATTCAGCCTGAACAGAAAGGCAGTTGTAATTGCGCCAGTGAAAAGAGGGCCAAAAACAGCGTCATTCCTCCGATGTAGTCTGCCCACGGTTAAAAAAATTTCCGACGCGATCGTCCCGTAACAGAGGCATCAAGTTATGCCAAACGAGCGAGCCTGCCGATGTGCAATACGGTCTGCAAGCAACGACTACCGTTTGGCGATATAGGTTATCCCCAAACCTGTCCCGAAAATCTCGGGATAATCCGCGTCGCGGGACGGAAAGAGACGGAGTGAAAACGCCGCCATTCACGACGAAACGTCAAACGGGCTCGCGGCCCGTATTGATAGAGGTGAGGTTGCGGAGACGGTGTCCGCCCGTCGCCCGCGCGGCAAAAGGCTTTTGCCGCATCTGCGCGGGGATTCAGAGCGGCCATCGGACTGCTCGCAGCAGCAGCGACGACCCAGTGCGCGCTCGCCGACTACGAACCAGCCCGGGTAACCAGTCATCGTTGGCCGCGCGCACGGCCGTCCAGAATACGTTGCCGGTGCTCAATGAGCGCGTCTGGACGGGTGTCCGCGTGCCGCAGGATTGCTTCGGCGATCTTATGCACGGGCAAGCGCCCTGTTCCCGTACGCACAAACTGCTGCAGGCGGATCCTCAGATGTCGGTAGAGTTCGCCGCGCTCCAGTAGTGCCGCCGGCAGCGTCGGATCCACCGTTGCTGCGTCGTGCGAGAACACTCCTAGTCCCTCAACGATCCATAACCGCGGTGGAAGCAACCCTCTGAGGAACCGCACCTTCGCCGCGTTCTGCTTCATGGGCGACGAGCGCGGGAGTCGCTGTCCATCAGCCATCGTGAGCATCAATATGTCGTCGGTTTCATCGCCCGTAACTGCACCGGCCCAGTGCTTCGTTTCAA
Organism: Paraburkholderia sp. MPAMCS5; assembly: GCF_036016995.1. NCBI lineage: Bacteria > Pseudomonadati > Pseudomonadota > Betaproteobacteria > Burkholderiales > Burkholderiaceae > Paraburkholderia > Paraburkholderia sp. MPAMCS5. The sequence continues at coordinate 271,270 of NZ_JAYXBK010000008.1, read as the reverse complement.
TTACAAAGATTCCGAACGGCGTGATCGCCAGATGATCGATCTCAGCAGTCGGAAACGCACTGCCCGGCGCATGAATCAGGATGAGACCATCAAATACAAGCCAGTCATCGCCGCACAGGCGTGCGAGGTGTCGCCGGAGATCAGCCGACACCTGCCGCTCCCCTTCCTCGCCGCGCCTCGCGGCGCGACCTGTCCGAGGTGCGGGAGCCTCATCGCCTACAAAGCGCATCCAAAGAAAGTACAGATACGCGTATAGCAACACGACGCCAAGCACAATCAGTTGTACCAACATACTGGTTTCTCCTTTTTTGGAATGGGTGAAACCAGCGTATCGAGTCCTATGGGAAGTCAAGGAACATTGACATTCAAGATCGGCAGGTAGCAGCCTTACAACTTTGCCGCATGGCGAGTCCTTATTATGTGTTCAGCCCACTTCCGAAGAACGGCGCCAATTTTCGAAGTCTTTTACGCCTGCTGCGGCGCTAGCCATTTGTGATCCTGTTTTGATGACTTACCCCTTTGTAGACAATTTCTGGTCAGGATGACTGGGTCTCGTCAAAAGAGCTGCACCCCGGAAGCGCTTGCTACGCGACTTCTCGCCGAAGCCATCAATAGGCCGAATATAACCCCGTCATTTTCGGCCATACTTCCCGACGAATCGGCTGCGTGGGCGCAGTCATGCTTCTATCGGAATGGCAGCCAGTCGAGTCGGCCGGGGAGCCGACGCCCGAACGGTCACGCTTCTCGCATCGACCGAAGCGCTGCAAGACTGTCGGTAGCAATACCATTCAAGCCGTATATTCCGACATACCGATCGGCCCGCGGCAAGCTGGCTGAAGATATGCGGATCACCGCGGTAAGCCACCTCGATCCTCTCTACGAAGATGACGCACCGCACAACGGATCGCCATACACCAAGCGAATCGCGGCACTCAGGTAGTCGCGCGCCGCCAAACTCCTTTGGCTGTCGCTCGCGTGCGGTTGTGGCCTCAATGGCAAGGTAGTAAAGTAAGTCCGACGATCTGTCAGCGTCCGCAATCAAGTGTCAGAAGGGCGGTAGTGCTGGTGCCCCGGGGGCAACTTCCGCATCCATCGACCCCTGTAGGGCAGACCGAATGCGCAGCAGACCACTCGTCGTCGACCTCGATGGCACATTGATCCGCTCAGACGTCCTGATCGAGTCGGGGTTCGCCTATCTTAAAGCCGCCCCGCACCGTTTCTTTCAGCCCCTGGTCTGGCTCGCACGGGGGGGCAAGCCTGCGTTGAAAGAGGGCCTCGCCGGCGCAACGAACATGGACGTTACCGTTCTTCCATACAACGGTGTTGTATTGGATTGGCTGAAGGACGAACGGGAAAAAGGCCGACGATTGGTGCTAGCCACTGCTTGTAATGAGCGCTATGCACATGCTATTTCAGCACACCTGGGCCTGTTCGAAAAAACATTCGCCAGTGACGGACATGTGAATCTTTCGTCACGCAAAAAGCGTGAGAGACTGATCGCCGAGTTCGGTGAAAAGGGATTTGACTACGCCGGAAATTCACACGACGACATTGCTGTATGGCAATCAGCTGAGCGCGCTTACGTGGTTAACCCGTCCAACGGCGTCGAGCGCGCGGCTCGCAAGATCGGAAATGTCGAGATGGTTATCGAGTCGCGGCCTCCAGCCGCGAAGACGTGGGCCAAGTCGTTGCGTGTGCATCAGTGGCTGAAGAATTTGCTGATCTTCGTGCCGTTACTGGCTGGACACATGTTAAATTCGACGGCGCTTGCGATTGCCGCCCTACTGGCGTTTCTTGCTTTCAGCCTATGCGCCTCAAGCGTCTATCTGTTGAACGACCTGCTTGATCTTGACGACGACCGGCATCATCCTGTCAAACGCAAGCGCCCACTTGCTTCCGGTGCGCTGCCGCTCGGGTGGGCAATAGCGCTGTTTCCTGTGTTGCTGGTTAGTTCGTTCGCTATATCGTGGGCCTGGCTGCCTTGGGAATTTTCCATAGTACTACTCGGCTATTATGCACTCACACTGGCGTACTCAGCTTTTCTCAAGCGGCAAGTCATGATGGACGTAGTCGTTTTAGCAATGCTCTATACCGCCCGCATCATAGGGGGAACTGCGGCCGTGTATGGACAATTAACGTTTTGGCTGCTTGCATTCTCCATGTTTATTTTTCTAAGCCTCGCCTTCGTCAAGCGATACGCCGAATTGCATTCGCTCAAGGAACGTGGGCTTGCACACACGCCCGGACGCGGCTATGTCGCGAACGACCTGTCGCTAATCTCGTCGCTTGGCACAGCGTCCGGCTATCTGGCGGTTCTGGTGCTCGCGCTTTATATCCAGGATGCAAGAACGGCCAGCCTTTACCATCATCCCCAGTTTATCTGGCTCGCCTGCCCACTATTGCTTTACTGGATCAGTCGGATTTGGATCATTGCACATCGCGGCAAGATGCTCGACGACCCGATCGTGTTTGCGGCTCGCGACAGGATGAGTCTTGCGGTCGTGCTTCTGTTTGGCCTCGTTTTTTGGGCAGCCACCTGATAGATGAACACTGTGCTGTCCTGGGGGCGCTACCCTTCCTTTCCACAAGAAGCGCACACAATCGCATGGCGTGACGTAGCATCGGCAACGTGGCGGGAAGTCAACGAGGAGTGGGGAACCACCCTGCCCTTCGGCAATGGACGCAGTTATGGCGACAGCTGTCTGGCCAGTTCCGATCATGTCGTCCAGACGCTGTCGCTTGATCGGCTGATTGCGGCAGACTGGGAAAGGGGGATTCTGCGCGCCGAGTCCGGTGTGACGCTCGAGCAGATTCTCAGTGTCGCCATTCCGCGCGGCTGGATGCTGCCGGTTACGCCCGGCACCAAGTACGCGACATTGGGCGGCGCCATTGCGAACGACGTGCACGGCAAAAATCATCATGTACGCGGCACATTTGGCCAACACGTGCGCCGTTTCGCATTGGCGCGCAGCGACGGCGCGCAGTTCGAATGTTCAAGCGACACAAATGCGAAATTCTTTGCCGCCACCATCGGCGGGCTCGGCCTGACCGGCTTGATTCTCTGGGCTGAGGTCCAGTTAATGCCGATCCACTCGAGCATGATCGACGTGACGAGCATCCGCTTTGCCAATATTGACGAATTTTTTGCTTTGTCGGTAGCGCTCGATCCGTTACACGAATACAGCGTTGCGTGGGTCGATTGCCGTAGTCTCGGGGCAGCCCTGGGACGTGGCATATTTATGGCTGGAAACCATGCAACGGATGGACCACTGGAGTTCTCGCAGCGCAGGAAACTGACGATGCCGTTTATGCTGCCATTTCCGTTTTTTAACCGATACACAGTGGGCATCTTCAACGGGCTCTATTATCGGAAACAGCACCGGGGCGAGGTCAGAGCGAAGGTCAGCTGCGACGCTTACTTTTACCCGCTCGATAGCCTGCTGGAATGGAATCGGATCTATGGCCGTGCGGGGTTCCAGCAGTATCAATGTGTTGTGCCATCGGAATCAGCGCACGATGCGATACCGGCCATCCTTCAAGCTATTGCCCAGAGTGGCACCGGCTCAATTCTCGCAGTGCTGAAACGCTGCGGGGGTCTGCGCTCGCCCGGACTGCTGTCATTTCCGCTCGAAGGCACGTCGCTGGCACTCGACTTTCCCCAGCACGATGCGTTGAACACCCAGCTTTTCGCCAGGCTCGATGCGATTGTGCGTGAAGCACACGGTCGTATATATCCGGCCAAAGACGCTCACATGTCAGGCGCCGACTTTCGAGCCGCATATCCTCAATGGCAGGAAGTCGAAGCGCTGCGCGATCCAACTTTGCTTTCGCGCTTCTGGGAACGGACCACTCGATCATGAAAAATATTCTTATCGTCGGCGCCACGTCGGCGATCGCGATCGCCTGCGCGCGCCACTGGACACAGCAAGGGGCGCGGTTCTTTCTGGTTGCTCGCAACGGTGAGCGTCTGCGACAGGTCGCAGACGATCTGAGTGCCTACGGAGCACCGCTTGCCGCCTGCTATCAACTGGACGTCGACGACCTCGACCGGCACGCTGTCATGCTCGAGCGCTGTCTGAATGAACTGGGGCAGCTCGACATTGTTCTGGTCGCACCTGGAACGCTACCGGACCAGACGAAGTGCGAAGCCGATGCGGCGACGGCCGTGCGGGAGTTCAACACCAACGCTACCTCGGTCATCGCCCTGTTGACGCCAATAGCGAACATTCTTGAAAAGCAGCAACGCGGGGCGCTCGCCGTCATCTCGTCCGTGGCCGGGGATCGAGGCAGACCGTCGAATTATCTGTACGGTAGCGCGAAGGCTGCGTTGTCGGCATTCTGCGAAGGATTGAATGCACGGCTTTTCAAGCACGGGGTACATGTCGTAACGATCAAGCCCGGATTCGTCGCCACGCCGATGACCGCAGGTCTTCGCTTACCGGGTCCGCTTGTCGCGACGCCGGATCAGGTGGCAAGCGATATCATTCGCGCGATCGAAAAGCGAAAGGACGTGCTGTACACACGCTGGTTCTGGGCGATCATCATGTTGATCATCCGTTCTGTTCCGCGGCCCCTTTTCAAGCGCGCCTCGTTGTGAGGTGGGCGATGCTTCGGCCCGCGCGTTGGTGTGCGGGGCCATGTCCGATTTGCGATACAGACAGTCTCGGCTCACGACAATAGTCACGTAATGACGTTGCTTTCGGCTGGCGATCAAGCATTCATCGAACGACACCGTCTGCTTCCATTCCGCGGCGCGACGACGTCCGCGCGATATCCGGCTGACAACCCCTGTGTAGGGAAACGCGCTGCTTCGACGTGCTAAAAAACCCGGGCACGCGCAGGTCGAGCAAACAGCGGCGATGCGGCATCGCCCGTTGGAAGCGCAAGACGGCTACCGGCGTGCTCGTGCGATAGCTAGTTCGCCGTACAGGCAGCAACTTCAAGACACTGCGCTTCTGGCGCCATTGTCACTTGCTTGTATTATCTATTGTCTAGACCCTTGCTAAGCGTGTCGATTTTAGGAGTCAAGCATGAATCGAACCCGCATCCTGCTGCCCGGCGGCGCTGGCCTCGTCGGCCAGAACCTCGTTGCGCGACTGAAAGCCCGTGGATACAGCAATCTGACTGTTATCGACAAGCACGAGGCCAATGTGGACGTGCTTCGCCAGGTTCATCCGGACGTCCGTGCAATCTACGCCGACCTGGCCGAGCCGGGCGACTGGGAGACGCAGTTCGAAGGAGCTGACCTCGTCGTCATGCTGCAGGCCCAGATCGGGGCGCCCACCCTCGAACCGTTTATTCGCAACAACATCATGTCCACGCGCAATGTGTTGGCCGCAATCCAGCGCTACCGGATTCCGTACACGGTACACATCAGCTCTTCGGTCGTGAATTCCGTGGGCGATGACTTTTATACCGATACAAAGAAGGAGCAGGAAGAGATCGTGCTCGCGTCGGGCATCGAATGCGTGGTGCTGCGGCCGACGCTGATGTTTGGCTGGTTTGACCGTAAGCATCTGGGCTGGCTATCGCGCTTCATGCAGCGAGTCCCGGTTTTCCCGATCCCCGGCAGTGGCAGGTACATGCGCCAGCCCCTATACGTTGGCGATTTCTGCAACGTGATCATCAGTTGCATCGAGTCGCGAATCAAGGGCAACGCTTTCAATATCACCGGTCTCGAACGGGTCGACTACATTGACATCATCAGGCAGATCAAGCGCGCCACTCGCGCCCGCTGCTCAATTGTGCGAATTCCGTATGGTGTCTTTTATGTGCTCCTCAAAGTCTATGCAATGTTCGACAAAAACCCACCGTTCACCGCCGATCAACTGGAAGCTTTGACAGCTGGGGACGAATTCGAAGTGATTGACTGGGAGGGCATCTTCAACATACGCGCGACGCCATTTGCAAGCGCCATCGAAGAGACCTTCAACGACCCAACCTATAGTCATATCGCACTGGAATTCTGACCCGAGCCGCACCATGAGCGAAGAACGCATTGCTGTACTGGGCGCCGGGCCGATGGGCTTGGGCGCGGCATATCAGCTTGTAAAGGACGGGCGCAAGCCCGTGATCTTTGAAGCGGATGATCGGGTCGGAGGGATGGCCGCGTGCTTTGACTTCGGCGGCCTTTCGATCGAGCGTTATTACCACTTTCACGCGACTTCCGACGAGGCTCTATTTGAAGTGCTGCGCGAACTTGGAATCGAAGACAAGATGCACTGGCGCGAAACCAAGATGGGCTACTTCTATCAAGGCAAGGTACAGCCTTGGGGCAATCCCATTGCCCTGCTGAAGTTCCAGGGTCTCAGTCTGCAAGCCAAATTTCGCTACGGCCTGCATGCGTTTCTCTGCACGAGGCGTAACAACTGGAAGCCGCTCGATCACATAGAGGCAACCAGCTGGATTCGTCGCTGGATCGGTGAAGAGGCATGGGAGGTACTCTGGCGCAGGCTCTTCGACTACAAGTTCTATGACTACGCATATGGCCTCTCCGCCGCTTGGATCTGGAGCCGCATCCGGCGAATTGGCCGGTCCCGCTATAACGTTTTTCACGAAAAGCTTGGTTACCTTGAGGGCGGCTCCGACACGCTGCTCAATTGCATGCGCGACTACATCGAGGCAAATGGAGGCGAATTCCGGCTCCGCACGCCCGCAACCAAGGTGGTGATCGAAGGCGGCAAGGTGACTGGTATTGAAGCGGCAGGCGGTTTACTGCCGTTTGAAAGAGTCATTAGCACTGTTCCGCTGCCCTACGTGCCGCGCGTCATGCCCGATCTGCCGCCGGAAATCTTGAATGCCTTCTGCAGCGTGAAGAACGTGGCCGTGGTGTGCGTCATAGCAAAGCTAACGAAGCCGGTCACTGAGAATTTCTGGCTGAACACAAACGATCCAGATATGGATATTCCAGGGGTTGTTGAATACACGAACCTGCGACCGCTCGATCACCATATCGTGTATGTCCCCTTCTATATGCCTGGCGAGAATCCAAAATATCAGGATGCGGATTCCGTATTCATTGATAAGGTGAAGCGCTATCTTATGAAAATCAATCCGGCGCTGAGGCAGGACGACTTCATCGATGTACGCGCGAGCCGTTATCGTTTCGCACAACCAATTTGCGAGCCCGGCTTTCTCGACCGCCTGCCTCCGATCCAGTTGCCGGTAAAAGGTCTGCTCGTGGCGGACACGTCGTACTACTATCCGGAAGATCGCGGCATCTCGGAAAGTATCGCTCTTTCTCGCAAGATGGCGAAGATGATATGACGCGCGCTCATTCGGTCCTAAAGCGCACTTTTGTCTCGCGGAGCTTCCTGCTGTTCTTGTTGACTGGCGGGTTCGCCGCGTTGGTTAACTGGTGCAGCCGGATCATCTACAACCTGTGGATGCCCTACTCTGCTGCGATCGTGATCGCCTACATTACCGGGATGATTACGGCATTCGTGCTGGCGAAGCTGTTCGTGTTTGCGCAAAGCAGGCAGTCGACCGGGCGGTCTGTGTTCTTCTTTACGCTCGTCAATCTGGTCGCGGTCCTGCAGACTTGGGCGGTAAGCGTCGGACTGGCTTACTACCTGTTTCCGCGAATAGGAATGAACTGGCACGCACGGGACCTTGCGCACGCGGTCGGAGTCGCCGTGCCGGTTTTCACGAGCTATGTGGGGCATAAGCGATGGAGCTTCAGGCACTGAGCGAGCAGCAATGGTGCACGTGTTATACCTATTGACGGCGCGTTCCATCTTGCGCCTGTTCAGACGATGCTCTCCTTACCCAGAATCATGACCGACCGCCGCGATGACGAAACTGCCTCTGACGCCGGCCTCGATTGGATTTTTCACATTGCGTTCAACAGCGGGCTGGCTCTATGCGTCGGCGCGGAGCTGACCGCAAAGGCAGCCACGCGGGCTCGGCCCGATAAATCGATGTGGATGCTTTTTGGCAAGAGCTGCTCTCTTTCTTTCTTCGCAGATGACTACATCACTAATGGCAGTCGTAAGCCAAACTCTGAGAAACGCGGCGACTCGCAGCGATCAGCTCCGCCACACCGCCCAGCGCCGGTCAATCTGCCATCCGATGACAGCCAGCAACAGATACCAGCAAAAAACCATCACCCATTGCGTGGTGAGGGAGAGCCGCAACGACACGAGCGCAACGGCGGATCCGACGGACATCAAGAGGTAGTAAAGCAGCGCGACGCGAACGTGTGTCGCGCCCATCTGCACGAGCCGCTGATAATAATGTTCCCGATGTGCTTCCCAAACTCTCTCTCTGCGGGCGAGGCGCCGCAATAAAGTGACCGTCGAGTCCGCAATGAATGGAGAAAACGTGAGCGCGGGAAACCACAGCGGCCACACGCTGTGCTGCCATCCCCAGTAGCCGAGTGCACCAGCCATAAAGCCGAGCGGGATTGACCCCACGTCGCCAAGAAAAATGCGCGCCGGCCGGAAGTTCAACAGAAGAAAGCCAATCGCCGCGCCTGCGATCGCGGTGGTGCAGATCGCCAGTCCGGAGTCCACGCCCGCAGCCGCGAGTGCGTAAGTCCCAAAGCCGAACACGGCCATACCGCCCGCGAGTCCATTCGATCCATCCATGAAGTTGTAGAGATTCACGAACCACACGATGGCGACGCAGGCCAGCACGCCGAGCCACCACGAGACATGGACGGCGCCAAGAACTACCATTGCGGCGGCAACGAGGAGATGCGCGAAAAAGCGCACGCGCGCCGGCAGGCCGCGCCGGTCGTCGACCTGCGAGACGACAGCCAGTATCGCCGCCCCGAGCATTACGAGACGCAACGAAGGCGCCGTCATCGCGCCAATGACGAGCGCGCTCGGCAAAATCCCCCATCCACCAATGCGCGGCACCGGCCGGCGATGCAGCGATCGGTGATTAGGGATGTCAACCGCGATATCCCATGCCAACCCGGTTTTCAGCAGAGTCAGCAGAATCGCGAACGAAATCACCGCGGCGATCGCCAGCACCGCCGCAAGCGGCGCATCGGAGAAGAGCGTCATTGCGTATGCTCTGCGTTGAAAGCACGCGCCGTTTCGGCAAGACCTTGCGCGACGGTCCACGGCGGCGTCCAGCCTAGTTCCTCATGCAATCGAACGGCGCTCATTCGCAGTGGGCAGGTGAGACGCTCGACTTGCGCGACTTTTCCCGTCATGTGGCCGAAGCCGCGCAACAGCCCGACGGGTATCGGAATCAGCCGTGCCGGTCGTCCTAGTGCGTCGCCAATTGCGCGGGCCATGCCAGCAACCGTGAGGTCATCACCGTCCGTGACATGGTAAACGCCATGTACAGGACGCGAGTCCGTCGCAAGCGCTCGAAGCCCATCGGCGAGATTACCGAGGAAGACCATGCTTCGACGTGCGTCGACTTTACCGATCGGCAGTGGGATGCCTCGTGCGATCGCGCGCATCAGACCAAGAAAATTCGCCCGTACACCAGGCCCATAGACGAGCGGCGGCCGCACGATTGCAATCTCCATCCGGTATTCCTCGCCGAATGCCAACAGCGCCTGCTCGGCTTCAAATTTCGAAATGCCGTAGGGGTCCGTAGGTGAGGGTCGGTCATCTTCGCGCCAGGGACGTCCCGGCTCACCTTCGCCGAGCGCCTTGACACTGCTTACGAATACGAAACGCCTCGCACCCGCCTTCAGGGCGGCCGACGCGGCATTCAAAGTTCCTGTTACGTTGACGGCGCGATATTCGACGAGCGGATCGGCCGCACAGTCCTGCATCACATGCACGCGCGCGGCGAGATGCACGAACGTATCGATGTGCCCGACGGCAGGATTGCCATGCGCGATGCTCGCGAAATGATCGTCGGGAATTACAAGCTCGAGCGTCCCTTGCTCTACTGACGAAGGACGTCGCACGAGCGCAGTGACCCCATGCCCCGCATCGTGCAAGATCCGGCACAACGCACGCCCGACAAAACCATTTGCGCCACTGACGGCGAGCTGCATCACTCGGTTCCTTTCGGGCCAACCGACCCGTCGCCTTATTCTCTGCGTCAACTCCTAGGCGCAAGTCGCAGTGCGGCTACGCGGCAATGGAGCTGTAGACGGCGTAGGTCCTGCGAACCATCGCGTCCCATGTTAGCTCAGCTGCGCGAGCCAAGCCTTTTATGATTAGCGTATCGCGCAGCGCCTTGTCGATCAGAAGACGTTCAAGCCCTGTCGCAATGTCATCGATTGAGTACGGATCGACTTCGAGCGCGGCGCCCGCCGTGACTTCTGGCAGCGAGGTTACATTCGAGGTCAACACCGCGACGCCACTCGCCATGGCTTCGGCAACGGGCAACCCGAAGCCTTCGAACAACGACGGATAGGCGAACACAGCGGCCGATGAATAGAGCTTTAGCAGCGACTCGCGTGCTACGTAGCCGGGTAAAATGATTTGCTTTGCTTGCGACAGCCGTTCGATGTCACGCATGAGGCCCGAATTCATCCAGCCTTCCGCGCCGATCAATACGAGGGGAAACGCTTCTCGGAGGTCGGCGGGCAGCTTCGCAAAGGCTGCTACGAGTCGCGTCAAATTCTTGCGCGGTTGCAACGTGCATACCGACAGAATAAACCCGCGCTGCTTGAGCCCCAGTTCGGCCAAGACCGACTCACAATCGTTCGCACGATGCGGCCGAAAGCACGGTTCAACACCGAGGGGAATGGACACCACCTTGTCTTCCGGCAAACCGTACACGTCGATCGCGTCGCGCCGCGTATACTCACTAACCGTAATGACTTTGTGGACCTGTTTCAGCGTGTCCGGCAAGTTGCGGTCGAGATAGTCGACGGCTGCTTGCGGATGAAACTCCGGAAAATGCCGATGGGAAAGATCGTGAATCGTCACTACATTAGGGCCCGCGTACGGGGACGCGATGAAGTTCGTCTCGTGGTAAATGAAGCCCCGGCGTGCGCATTCGGCGCGCAAACTTGCGGACTTGATACGCCTCACGACCGTGCGCCCCTGGTAAACACCGGGGAGACTGCGGGCCGCGCGCAACATACTTGCCTTCCAACCCTCGCTGAATTGCGCCCCCGCTTGCAGGGAGTTTTCTTCACCAAGTAGACTGCCAACACTGCGCCGATTATAGTAGTTTGAGCCTACCCATCCGCCAAGCTCTTCGATATCGTTGCGCTTCAGGAGGCCCTCAAGAAGATGCTGCGTGTAATAACCGACTCCGCTTCTCGGAGGTCGTAGAGAGTTGAGATCGTAAAGCAGTTTCATTTAAATTCGCAGCAGTTCGTCTTGGCCAGCGGCACAGCCGACTATCGAGGCGCAACTATCCTAACGATTAGTTCAACCTTGCCGGGATTGGTCGGAGTTGCTGACCGCCTGGAGAACCGGCGCAACCGTCGTCCGATATTCCGGCACCCATCGTCTAAGGTCACGACGAACTTCGGCATCCGATGGAACGCGCCGTTGCATTAACCAAGGCAGAAGCTCCTTCAGGAAGTTGCTAGGAACCTCCCGAGCTCGCGCGATCCGTAACTTCGGGTGTGGCGTACGCGCAGTCGTCTCATCATCAGCGAGCAGTTCTTCATACAGCTTTTCCCCCGGTCGCAATCCCGTAAAAATGATACGAACCTGATCCTCGGTAAACCCATACAATCGGATCAAATCGCGCGCAAGATCGGCTATTCGAACCGGCTGTCCCATGTCAAGGATGAAGATCTCGCCTCCTTGCCCCATGCAAGACGCCTGGAGGACAAGTTGCGATGCCTCCGGTATCGTCATAAAAAAGCGCGTGATCTCGGGATGAGTAACGGTGACCGGGCCCCCCTTGGCGATTTGCTGTTGAAATTTAGGAATTACACTGCCCGCGCTTCCCAGCACGTTTCCGAATCTGACAGTCTCGAACTGAGTTCGCTCGCTAGTCTGCTGAAGCGACTGGCACGCCATTTCTGCCAAACGCTTGCTCGCACCCATGACGTTTGTCGGATTTACCGCTTTATCGGTCGAAATCAATACGAAATGTTTGACGTTGTGCCGAATAGCTGAACGGGCAACGCGGTATGTCCCAAGAACGTTATTCCGTACGGCCTGCCAACTATTTAGCTCCTCCATCAGGGGCACATGCTTGTAGGCAGCAGCATGGAAGACAATGTGCGGCGTATATCGTGTCATGATTTGATCAAGGAATAGGGAGTCCTTCACATCACCCACGATTGGCAGCACGGCAGCCCCCGGATAACTCTCCTGCAGCCCCTCGAGCAGTTGGTACATTGCGTACTCGGACAGGTCAATGGCGACTAATTGTGCAGGCGCGAACCTTAGGATCTGCCGACACAGCTCGGAACCGATCGATCCGCCAGCTCCTGTCACCAGCACGACTCGCGTGCGTAGGAGCGCCTCCACATGAGGCGTATCAATGTTTACTGCTTCTCGACCAAGCAAATCTTCCAAGTCAATTTGTCGGACACGGGACAGAGAAGCCTGCCCTGGATCCAGAGCCGTAAGAGCCGGAAGCACCAGCGCGCGGACACCCGCCCGTACGCATTGGGCCGCTATGCGGCGCTGCACGTCCACATTCGCAGACGGAATTGCGATAATGGCGTGTTCCACCTTGAACCGCTCTGCCCAATTTGACAAGTCGGCGGTAAATCCGTGAACCTTATAGCCATAAATCTCTCGTCCATGCTTAGCAGGGTCGTCATCAAGCAAGCCAACGAGCCGCCATTCGCTGGAACGCGACAATTCACGGGCGAGACTCGCCCCCGCACTGCCAGCACCCAATACCAGCACCGGTTTCCCTTGTGCGATCAGTCCACCATAACGGTTAAACTCCTTCGTGGCGCGATATAGCGCACGCGCGCCGCCCATGCCGAGGAAGAGTAGCAAGGGCGAAACTAACAAGACGGATCGTGGAACGATCGGCACTGGCTGGATCAACACAGAGCCGATCATGACCAGCAATGCACCGCTCAAGACCGCCTTGGAAATGCGCAATAGGTCCGGAAGGCTTGCAAACACCCACATGCCCCGATACAGACCGCATATCCGGAACATCGCTGCGTAGACCAACAACACCCAGCACATTGCACGGACAGAACCATGTTGGAAATCCGCCGGAATCGCGCCGTTAAACCGGATGGCATACGCCGCCATCCACGCAATACCAACTGCGCAGATGTCAAAGCCGAACGCACCGAGCGACAGCCAAGAGGATCTGAATCGCATGAAGGTTTCGTCAGTCTAAAAAGAATTATGCAGTGCCCTTGCAACTACGCAAAAGTCTTGCGAAGCTTTCGCAGGCATCTATGTGAAAGGGGGCGTCGAGACACTAGGCAAAAGATGCCACAAAAAATCCCTGAGGGACCATGTTTTCAAGCAGAACTGCACCGCTCATGTTCAGCAGGTAAAGAACTGAAAGTCGGCAAAACACCTTTCTCCTGCGTATTTTGCGTGAGATATGTTCCGCAATTTCGCCGCCGCCAACGTCCAATACCTAGGCCGCAGCCAACGATTGTATCAGATACCGAATCAATTCAAAACGCGGTGCGTCGCACGGAAACGCCCCTGCTATGTAACGTCGCACTATCAGCAAATTTTTTTGTATACCGCACACGTTTGCTCAATCGTGGATGCCCATGTAAATTTGCTTGCTTGGGCGACTCCTCGCTCGATGCACTGCCGTCGCAGGGACGCATCCGTCAGAAGACGGCGAAGTCCGTCCTCAATCGCATCGATTCGCCAAGGATCAACCTCGACAGCCGCGCCACCTGAAACTTCCGGCAATGATGAAGCGGCCGACGTCAGAACCGCCGTGCCGCTCGCCATCGCCTCCAAAACCGGCAACCCGAAGCCCTCGTAGAGAGATGGATATGCAAATACGGCTGCGGACGCGAACAGCTTCAGCAGGTCATTACGCGACAGGTACCCGGGAGTAACCACCTCTCCCGCACTGATGAAAGGCGCTATCGTGCTTGCGAGTTCAGTGGTCTTCCAGCCGCGGGCTCCAATTAACACCAAAGGAAACTCGCGACGCAACTCCCGCGGGAGCGCGGCAAACGCTTCCACTAAGCGCAATAGGTTTTTTCGGGGCTGCAAGGTCCCGACAGAGAGCACAAACGCCCTTTGGCGCAAATCAAGCGTACTGAGCACCGCCCGGCAAGCAACCTCGCTAAGCGGCCTGAAACATTCGTCCACGCCAAGATGGATGGTAGTGACCCTTTCTTCAGGCACGTCATAGAGGTCGACGATCTCCTGCTTTGTATAATGGCTGTCCGCAATCACCATGTTGACCCTACGAAACGTCCGCGGCAACTCTCGATCTAAGTGCTGCACAAGTATCTTGGAGTGAAACTCGGGATGACGACGATGGGACAGGTCATGAATCGTCGCAACTGTCGGACCCGCATAACGCGATGCGGCGAAATTGGTTTCGTGATACACATATCCCTCTTTCGCGCTTTGGGCTCTGACTGCCCTGGACGATCGACGGTGAAAAAATGTGCGCAACGGCTGGAGAGCGGCAGAACGTTGCAAACACTGGGACAATGACAGCGCCTGGCTGTGCGGGACGAGCACAGGATCTCCCGATGGCGCCTGATCTCGTACCAACTCGTCCAGTCGCTCTCCACTGTAAATATCGCCCCCCATCCATCCTCGCACGTCAGTGATATCGCTGCGGGCTCGCAAACCTTGTAGCAGATGCTGGGTGTAATAACCAATCCCTGTGCGCGGAGGTCGCAAGGCGTTAAGATCAAAGAGAAGTTTCATGGATATTCTGCATCCGATACTGCACCGAGGCGAGGTCGCTCGCCTGACAAGAAGCCCAATCGTACGACACAGTGCACCGAAGGGCGAGCCACACACCACGCAATCGGCGTGAGTAAGGAGCCAACCCCTTCCTCTGTTGATCTCAATCGAACGCGCCAAGAGGCACTTCAGCGTCAGAAAGAGGCGAACTGCCTACGAAATTCCAGTAAAATCGCGCCCACCTCTATCGGTCGTACACTCAGATTGTCCTATGAATATAATTCCCGTCATCATTTGCGGCGGAGCCGGCACCCGCCTGTGGCCGGTTTCTCGAGAGGCGTTCCCAAAGCCACTGCTCAAACTAGCCGACGGGCAAAGCCTTCTGCAAAAGACTTTTTCGAGAGCCGCGCAGGTCGCGAACGTCTCGGAAATCTTGCTTGTCACGAATCGCGACACCTACTTTATAACCAAAGACGAGTGCGTGGAAGCTAACGCTGGCGTGGCGCAACTCGGTTTCGTATTGGAACCGTCCGGGCGGAATACGGCCGCAGCCATCGGTGCGGCCGCCCACGTGGTCCGAGATCGCCACGGGCTTGATGCACTTATGCTCGTTCTCCCGGCGGATCATTTGATCGAAGACATCGATGCATTCAAAGCTGCGGTCAGGGAGGCGGCGAGGGCTGCGGAGACCGGCGCACTCGTAACGTTTGGAATCCGTCCGACTGCGCCTGAGACCGGCTATGGTTACATCGAGTATGCCGATGCACCGCTAACGGCAGGTTCCTGCGTGCACAAGGCAATGCAATTCGTTGAGAAGCCGGAGCTCCAGTTGGCGCAGGAACTAGTCGCGGGAGGCCGCCATGTCTGGAACGCAGGCATGTTCTGCTTTCGAACAGACTCGATTCTTGCCGAATTGTCACGGCATGCGCCGACCGTTGCAGACCCGGTGTCCCTCTCCGTCGAGCAGGCCATCCGCAGTGTGTCGGACGACGGCTATTGCGTCGAGCTTGACGCTTCGCAATTTTCGAAAGCGGAAAATATTTCGATCGACTATGCGGTTATGGAGCGGTCCGACAACGTGCACGTGGTTCCATGCGAACTCGGTTGGAGCGACATTGGCTCCTGGCGATCAATCAGCGAGCTCACGCCCGCTGATGATCACGGCAACCGCGTTCAGGGGGAGGCGGAGCTTTATGACGTGGCGAACTGCTTCGTCCGGAGCGATGGGCGCGTTATCGGCATGGTCGGTGTGGACAACGTTATTGTGGTTGACACGGCAGACGCGCTGTTGATCGCAGCGCGAGATCGGGCGGAAGACGTGAAACAGATTGTGGCTCGGCTGAAGCGGGCAAATAATGACGCCTATCGCCTGCACCGCACCGTCCGTCGGCCGTGGGGAACCTATACGGTTCTCGAAGAGGGCGACCGTTTTAAGATGAAACGGATTGTCGTCAAGCCAGGCGCGTCGCTGTCACTGCAGATGCATCATCATCGCAGTGAACACTGGATTGTCGTAAGTGGTTGCGCGGATATCGTCAATGGCGAACGTCTGATTTCGCTGCAACCCAACGAGTCGACCTACATTCCTGCCGGTCACAAACATCGATTGATCAACCCAGGCGTCGTCGACTTGGTCTTGATCGAGGTGCAGTGCGGAGAGTATTTGGGAGAAGATGACATCGTTCGTTTCGAGGACGTCTACGGACGCACGTCGAATAATTGAAACGCCTCCGGCTCGACGGCGGCGAAAGTAGGGACCGACGGATCATTCCGCGTCCCGCCCGACCGCTCGCACGCGCTGGCCGGACAAATCGGCGATAGCTATGCGTATCCTGCACTTCTATAAAACTTATAAGCCTGACTCGATGGGCGGAGTCGAGGAGATGATCGGACAAATCTGCTCTGGGGCGGCAAAATATGGCGTGTCCAGCGAGGTGCTCACCGTTAGCGAAGACACCTCGACCGTACACTTAAGTGACCACATTCATCATCGCGCAAAGCTGGACATTGAAATTGCGTCGTCCGCCTTCTCTTTAGCTGCATTTAGGAAGTTTTCCGATTTGGCGCGGAACGCGGACGTTATCCACTATCATTTCCCGTGGCCGTTTGCCGACGTCGTGCATTTTGCGACCCGTCTCGGTAAGCCGTCGGTGTTGACATATCATTCAGATATTGTTCGCCAGAAGTTCCTGTTGCAACTTTATAAACCGCTTCGCAATCGTTTTCTATCCAGCGTCGACGCGATCGTCGCAACGTCCCCTAACTATCTAGCCAGTAGTAAGGTGCTTCAGCACTACAAGTCCAAGGTCGAAATAATCCCGATCGGGCTTGACCGCTCTTCGTACAACCTCCCTTCGCCTGCCAAGCTCCAATATTGGCGCGAACGCGTTGGCCCCAAGTTTTTCCTGTTCGTAGGCAATCTTCGTTACTACAAAGGGCTTCACATTCTCTTGGATGCGCTGCAAGGCTCCGCTTATCCGACTGTAATCGTTGGCAGTGGTCCGGTCGAAAAGGCGCTCAAAGAAAAAGCCAAGTGCGCCGGTTTGGATTGTGTTCATTTTGTCGGCCCGATTGCCGACGAAGACAAGATTGCGCTCTATACTCTTTGCCATGCGGTTACTTTCCCATCGCATTTGCGGTCTGAAGCATTTGGAATCTCCCTGCTCGAAGGCGCGATGTTTGGAAAACCGCTCATTTCCGCTGAAATTGGAACCGGCACGTCGTACGTCAACATAAATGAAGTAACCGGCCTCGTTGTCGCTCCCAATGACTCCACTAGTCTCCGAAATGCTCTAGCGCGACTTTGGAACGACGAATCACTTGCATCATGTCTGGGCGCGAACGCACTGGCGCGGTTCGAAGCGGAATTTACGGCATCCAAAATGGCAGAGCGATATGTACAGCTGTATCGGCGACTTAATGAATCGCGCGCCCGCTAGCGTGTGACTTCTTTGCGTGTCTTGCTGCCTCCACCGCGCGACAGCTCGATCGATCAGTAACGACGAAGATATATAATTTCATGCCCTTAGATCCCGACAAGATTGCTGTAGTTATACCTAGTTACAAAGTCCGCAATCACATCTTAGGCGTTTTGCAGCAGATGCCACCTGAAGTCACGAAAGTCTTCGTGGTCGACGATTGTTGTCCAGAACAATCAGGTTCTTTCGTTAGGAAGAATTGTGACGACTCAAGAGTTGTTGTCATTCGTCACGAAGCCAATCAGGGAGTAGGCGGGGCCGTAATGAGTGGTTACAGAGCTGCGATTGCGGACGGCATGGACATAATTGTCAAGATTGATGGTGATGGGCAAATGGACCCGGCACTAATTGCGGATTTCGTCGCACCCATCGCCTCTGGCGAAGCAGACTACACGAAGGGGAATCGGTTCTTTGACCTTGAAGGCGTCCGTTCCATGCCGAAGATGCGGCTTTTCGGTAACGCAGCGTTGTCCTTCATGACAAAATTTTCGTCCGGCTACTGGGACGTTTTCGATCCGACCAACGGCTATACGGCTATCCATCGGGACGCGGCGGAGCACCTACCTTTCGACAAGATCAGCCGGCGCTATTTTTTTGAAACGGACGTGCTTTTCCGACTGAACACCCTGCGCGCTGTAGTCGTCGATATCCCGATGCAAAGCAAGTACGGAGACGAGGTTTCCAACCTCAAGATTTCCAAAATCGCTGGCGAATTTTTTCTAAAGCATGTCCGCAATTTCATCAAACGCGTCTTCTATAACTACTATCTACGAGATATGTCCGTCGCGTCGCTCGAGCTGCCTTTGGGTGTCGTCTTTTCCCTGTTTGGCCTGGCTTACGGCGTTATACATTGGGGGAGTTCTCTCAGATCCGACACTGTGACGCCAGCTGGAACCGTGATGCTCTCCGCATTGCCAATTCTGGTCGGAGTACAACTGATACTAGCGTTCATCGGACACGATGTGGCTTCAACACCCAGCCGTCCGTTTCAGCGACGACATCGGAAAAATAAGCATGAAGCCACCAGGGAAGACCATTGATGACTTACTTAATTACTATACTCTGTGTCGTCGGTATAGCCACTGGCCAAATACTATTCAAGTTAAGCGCGGCATCACTCCACAAGACCGGTAGCTGGTTTGCACCGACGACGTTCCTCACATTAGGTGCAGCCTTTGCTCTCTACGGCGTCACGACACTGGCATGGGTCTGGGTTCTGCAAAAGATTGACCTAGGAAAAGCATATCCGTTTATGGCACTTGCCTTCATTCTGGTTCCGATTGGCAGCCACCTCTTCTTGGGCGAGCGATTCCAAAACCAGTATTTTGTCGGCGTCGCCTTAATTGCGGTGGGCATTATCGTTTCAATCAAGTCATGATCCATCACATTCTTCCTAGTCGCCGCCAAAGTCATAGGACAACGCAAGATACTCAAGTCGGTGCACGATCAAACCGGCGCACTTTTTTTATGGGCGCAATCTTTGTCGCCGCGCTGGCCGGCTCCCTTTGTGTGCAGTTCCGCGTTCAGATCCTAAATCATTTTTCTGTGCTATATGGAGACCGCTATGATGCCACCATCGTTGCGACGATCCTTGAGCATTGGTTCAATGTAATCCGAGGCCTTTCAAAGTGGAATGAGGCAAACTACTTTTTCCCTCACACAAACACACTTGCTCAAACCGACGGTTATTTCCTCGCGGGCCTCATATACTCCATCTTTCGCGCTTTCAGGCTAGATCCGTTTCTCGCTTCCGAACTCACGAATCTGATCATTAGGGCAATCGGATTTTCGGCATTCTTCGTAGCCTGCAGGCGTATCGTACGCCTACCATTTTCATGGTCAATTCTGGCCGCAATCCTTTTTGTTATCAACAACAGCGAAACGGCGCACGGTCAGCGTCTCCAACTTGCCACGGTGTCTTTCGCACCGATCTTGGCGATAATCATTTGGAAGACGTGTTGCTCACTTTATAAAGGCAGTCAACATT
The DNA here is from genome assembly GCF_036016995.1 of Paraburkholderia sp. MPAMCS5. Lineage (NCBI taxonomy): Bacteria > Pseudomonadati > Pseudomonadota > Betaproteobacteria > Burkholderiales > Burkholderiaceae > Paraburkholderia > Paraburkholderia sp. MPAMCS5. Next base: position 251,603 of record NZ_JAYXBK010000008.1, on the reverse strand, counting down.
TTTTCATTTGCTGGGGTGCGCTTGCCGGTATCTTCGTAGGTGCTTGGAGCATTACGTGCTTCTACATGACGTGGTTTTCACTTTATTTTTTGGCCGCAGCGTTGATAGTTGCAGTTTTGGCTGCGGGACCCGCACAAAGACGGGTACTCGGTATGCGCCTTCGTGAGATGAAATGGGCAATCGGCCTGATCATCGCCATATTCGCAGGATCAATCTATCCCTTGTTATCGACTTATCTGCCGAAAGCGAGAGAATCAGGGATGCGGACAGTAAGCTCGGCGCTAGAAAATACCGTGCCTCTACAAAACGTCACTCGCGTCGGGGCGAAAAACCTTCTTTTTGGCCCAAGCTACGATGCATTGCTGCGAGCGTTTGATCCTGCTTCGGCAAACGTTGGAGAGTACTACAATACCGGCACGGCACCTATATTATTTTTCCTGTTCGCTCTTGGCTGCGCTTACATACTGAAAAATAAACAGCTAAAAAGTGCGAGTCCCGCATTATTCTCCATTGTGATTGCAACAATAATCACTTGGGCGACAATTATCAACATACGCGGACATTCGCTTTGGCAAGTCATTTACTATACCATCCCCGGAGCGAAAGCACTGAACGTGGTCTCGGCTTATCAGATTTTTATTTTGATGGCCGTCATCCCGATTTCTCTAGTCTATTTATCCAAAGCCGCTGGCAAAATGCCGAGGCCTGTCACTCTTTTGTTGGCCGCGCTGCTTTGTTACGAGGAACTTAATCATGGTTATATTACGCTGAACCGCAACGACGAATTGCAGCGGGTAGCGTTAAAGCAGCCCATCCCAAACCAGTGCGATTCCTTTCTGGTCTCCGGCTGGAACAATCAAAATTTGGCGGAGCCTATGCCTCTGTGGATAAACAATTATTACGCACACAATGTGACCGCGATGTTGATCGCCGAACTGATTAATGTCCCGACAATCAATGGTGTAGCGTCGTTTAATCCACCGGACTGGAACTTTGGGTTTCCTAATAACTCAGATTATTTTCAACGCTCACATGAATACACCGAGAAATATCACCTCATTCATACTTGCAAGCTGGATTTGAACACAAAACGCTGGAGCGTTAGTTGGTGAGCATGCCACATAGTGCAAGGCAGGCTTCGTCGTTCTTCCACTCGCCATTCCGGAAAAGCAAAGCTTTTGCGAACTCGAGTCAAGTCTGTTGGCATCAGGAAGCGACTGCGGCGAGCGCGCCTATAAGTGAAATCTTTACCGGTTTGGTAGCAGAGGTGCCGCCAGCCGGTCTCAAGTATTCGTGCATAATTCGGACGTCCTAGTCAACCAGCCGACTTCTTCTTTGGAAATTGTCCGGATAACAAAGCGGTGCCGACCAAATCGAAAATGAGGGCTACACTTCGCTAGATATCGCAGCTACCGCCTGCGATGGTCGAGAGAAGTCGGATATAAACGATGTGCTCACGACACTCCCCCCCGCGTCAGAATGGTTGTCGCCTGGATAAAATTGGATCTGGGGGCGATAAAGAGAGAACGAGTTGGCGCGTTACGGAAAGACATTCAAGGACAGAGCGGTGGCACGGTTGCTGCCGCCAGAGAGCGCACCAGTGGAAGAGGTTGCGCGAGAGATCGGTGTGGGTGTGGAGACGCTTGAGCGCTGGCGCAGTGATGCGCTGTCCATGCCCGTTCGCGAGCGGGCATGGACAGCGGCCGCCCGTTTCGAGGCGGTGTTGAACACGGCGGCGATGGACGAAACGGCGCGCAATGCGTGGTGCCGCGAGCACGGCGTGTATCCCCAGGATCTGGCCCAGTGGCGTCAGGCGGCTACGCAGGCGCTGGCCGAGCCCGAAGAGGCCCGTGCGAGTCCACAGCAAACGAAGCAGGATCAGCGACGCATCAAGGAACTCGAACGCTAACTGCGGCGCAAGGAGAAGGCCCTGGCCGAGACAGCAGCGCTGCTGGTACTTTCAAAAAAACTCTCGGCGATCTTCAACACGGACAAGGGCGGGGACGAATGATCGGCCTCGAAGATCGCCGGCGGCTGGCCCGGGAAATCGAATCGGCAAATCTGGCTGGCGCACGCCTGCGTCTGGCGTGCGAGTTCGCCGGAATCGATGTGCGTACCCTGCAGCGCTGGAAGGCCTGTGAGGGGCTCGTCAAGGGCGACGCCCGGCCCGGCGCGACGCGCCCGCTGCCCGCGCACGCCTTGAGTCCGCAGGAGCGGGCAAACGTGCTGCGCGTTGCCAATGAGTCGCGCTTTGCCGACATGCCGCCGGCGCGCATCGTGCCGATGCTGGCTGACGAAGGCGTGTACATCGCCAGCGAATCGACCTTCGCCCGCGTGCTGCGCGAGCATGGGCAGATGACGCGCCGTGGCCGTGCCAGAACGCCTTCGAGCGCACGGCCGCCGACCACGCACGTCGCCACGGCGCCGCGCCAGGTGTGGTGCTGGGACATGACGTTTCTGCCGGCGACGGTAACGGGTCGATGGTTCCACCTGTACCTGATCCTGGACCTGTACAGCCGCAAAATCGTCGGCTGGGAAGTACACGACGCCGACACTGCCGAACATGCCGCGCATCTGGTGCGCCGCACGGCGCTAGCTGAAGGTATTGCCGCCCTCGAGGCCAGACCCGTACTGCACGGCGACAATGGCGCGACGCTGAAGGCCACCACCGTGCTGGCGATGCTGCACTGGCTGGGCATCAAGCCGTCGTACTCGCGACCCCGGGTTAGTGACGACAACGCCTTCGCCGAGGCGCTGTTCCGCACCGCGAAGTACCGGCCGGAGTTTCCGGCTACAGGCTTCGACGACCTGAACGCCGCCCGGAGTTGGGCTGCTGAATTCGTGCAGTGGTACAACGTCGAGCATCGTCATAGTGGCATCCGCTACGTGACGCCTGCGCAGCGTCATGCCGGCGAGGATCGCGTACTTCTCGCGGCACGTCACGCCCTGTATGTGAAGGCGCGTGAATGCAATCCGGCCCGCTGGTCGCGTCACACACGCAACTGGACACCGGTTGGTGCCGTCACGCTTAACCCCGAACGTGACTCAGTCGTTGAGATGGCGTCAATCGGCGCAAATAAACAGCCTCTGGCTGCATGAGTGAGGCGACAACTTGCTTGACGCGCGCCGACTCACTCTCGTCCTGGAACACAATATTACGGACACGTCGTTACGCGGTTCGCTGTGCCGCCGCTTGCCCAAGGCGCGGATAGCAAAACCCGCTCGCTTGTCGGCTGCGCCAAAACTGACGCATTGCTGTTCGCCTCGGGCATCCGGCCTGGTTTACCCAACGCTTACGTCACAATCAATCTCGGCAGCAGCAAAAACCGACTGCGCAGCATCTGACCATTTTGTGGTCACATAATGTTCCCTGATTGCAGCTTCTTTTCTCTCAACTTCTGACGGGTGCTCGATGTACCATTTGAGCCTTTCCGTCCAAACGGATACGTCCCAGGGGTCCAAATATTCAATGAGTTCGCCACCGACTTCAGGAATAGAAGCCGCATTAGATGCCAAGCAGAACTTTCCCGCCGCCAAGCTCTCCGCCACCGGCAGCCCCCAGCCCTCATACACAGAGGGAAACAAGGTAAATAAAGCGCTTCTGTAAAGCCGGCTGAGTTCTGAATCACTCACATTGTTAAGGACCTGGATGTAATCTTTCGTCCTCGGATCTAGGCGCAAATCGGCGAATAGATCACCTACCCCCCAACCGTGCATCCCAACAAAGACCAATAGCGGCAGATTTTCTACTCCCTTGTCGACCAACCTTGTATATGCTCGATAGAGCGTCTCGTGATTTTTACGGCGTTCAATAGTCGAGACGAATAAAAGGTACCGTCTTTCGAGCATCTTCGCCACAGCAGGTGACGGCTCCGCATTGGGATCGATTTCCGGCAGATGGCATCCGAGTCTCACAGTATCAAGCGCCGGTATCGGCGCACCCAATTCAGTCAGTAGTTCGGTCAGGTCATTCCTTGAGCAGTCTGAGATGCACAGTATCTTATCCGCGCACCATGCGACGTTCGTAAAATAGAGCGCGAAGCGCGCCGCGACATCGCCGACACACAAATGTGGCAATTTGACAGGAATGACGTCGTAGCAGAACAGCAGCACGCGAAGTCCCACCGTTTTCTTGAGGTGATACAAGTATTTTAGATCCTTGTGGTCCCAGTCCAAACCCAGTGATATGTACTTGTCTCCCGGCCGAAACGGAGTGTCCTTGTTGAATTGCACTCTATCTGCCGTTGCCGTCAACAAGCTCGTGACTGGACGCATGAACGCCCGACTTGCGCCGCGCAATTGCGCCAACGCGATCCACCCGGCAACCACCGCAGGTTTCCTTGTCCGCATGAACGCGAACACGTGCTCGCGCCATCGATGCGGAAGGCGGTACGCAAGCGCCAATACGGTTTTTTTAAGCTTCCGCCTGAGCGGGACTGACTCGCGTCGCGGCTGTTGCGGGGGCGCATTACGACTGTCCCCGGCGTGGCCGGTGATTCGCATCAGTGTTTCAGCGACCCTTTCGGCCGCCACTTCGTCGTAGCCGGAATCGTTCGAGAATTGACAGAATTTGACCTGAACACCTTTCTTTTGTAGCGCCAAAGCATAATTCGCACATTCAGCTTCGGTCCTAACGATTCCTACCGCAGGCCGCAGCCATCCCATTATGGTCGTTACATCTAGCCAAACAACGCTCACAGATTGCTCCCTGTCGTAATGTCTTCTGCAACGTTGACGATGGATTCTAGGCTTCTTGCCCAAGTAAGTTGTTCACGCTTCTCTTGCATATTGCTCGAAACGATCGGTAGATCATCTCGAGCTAAGACGTCGCGGATAGCCGCATGGAACTGCCGGGGCGAATGAGCAACGTGGACGCCTTCCATAGTGACAAATTCCTCAAATCCACGGAAAGCCGAGGGTGTCCCAACAACATGCTTTCTCGAATAAAGGGCTTCTGCCGTTTTGATGTTCGATCCTCCTCCGTGGGGAATAGGCAGCAAGAATCCATGAGCCAATTCCTTGACAGCTGACAAGTCTTCATCGTTCAAAACAAAGAGCAGCTCAAGCCGCGACAGGTTGAGTGAACTCCAGCGCGAATCCGCAAGTGTCCTGTGGAGATGCTCGCAAACGCTTCCCGCAACAACCAATTTGCTTCCTGGCGGGAAACATCCTAAAGCACCGCCTATACATTCATGAAATCCAGTGAAGTTCGGCGGATGGGCGCTTGCAACATAAAGCATCCAAGGTTGCGTCGGAAGACGCGCCTTCCAATAGTCCAAGCGCTCACCGGTCGCTTTCCATGGCGCGATGCCATTGGGCGCCAAGACTGGTCTGCGGGCGCCCCAACTGATCAGCACGTCAAGGTCGGATTGCGTAACCGCGACTGTGATATCCGCCTCCTTGGCCGCAAGCATTTCGACATTCGCGATCTCGACGAAAACGTCGTCCGATGCCTGCACTCCGTAGCTCTCGAATATCTCCCGCTTCAGAGGAGTCTCGATGTTTGCCGAGCCGTAGATCAGCTTGACGTTCGAATACTCGTGCAGTTGCTTAATTCGCTCAGCGACAGGCCAGAGCCAAGGCTGTTCAACATGAACGACATCTAATTTACTCGGCAACCGTTTCAGAATTTCCTTGAAAGCTCCGTCATCAGCTACGGCGAATTTCCCTGACATCAAATCGGTAATGAACGGGACCTTATGGCCCGCGAAGTAACGGTACGGAGAAGCATCCGGAAAGGCGATGTCATTTTGCCCAAGCATTTCTGGTGCGCAACTTTCTGCCTCATACACGGCGATACCGGTAACGGCCCACCCACGATCCGCGAAATTTTTTGCAATGTTAGCGAGCCGCACTTGGCCGCCGTGCCTCGGGCGGGCGTACGGGTAGGTACTCAATAAAAGTATGGTTTTCATGAAAATCATCTCGCTCCTTCAGCCGCGCCCACGGTTCCCCTTATGTCAGGAAATCGGAGTCGCGTTGCAACCCGAGCGTAAGCGTCCCGCCCAAAAGATTTATTAGTTCCGCTAATGTCAGCAATAGCTCAGTCCGATGATCGCACCCACGTACTCATCATGCGTGACGCCCAACGAAGAGGTCGAGTGATGCGCCATGAAATACTAGACTGCATCGACATCAGCACCCGCTGCATGTCTGCAGCTTGATGCTCCGCATCGTCCGCCCGCCCAGCCTGCGTCTTGGCGACGGCCTCCAACATCTCGGCCTTCCGCTCAAGCTCCTCGCACCGTTGCTCTTCCGCGCGTAATTGCTCACTCGCAACTTTATAATCGCGCGTGATGAACTCATCGAGAATATTTGGCGGGTAACGAAAAGCGCCTCTCAGCTCTGGGCGCTCGTTAGCGACATAAAAACGATTAACACCGTCTGCATAGACGAAAGCGTATCCAGAAGACAAAAGCATGTATTCCCATTCGGAGTAGTTTTCGTCGACCGAATTTGGAAATATTGCTTCAACGACGACAATCCAGGGACGCACGCGCTCGAAATCCATCCCAGAAAGAACAGCGGCCTCAGCGCCTTCGACGTCGACCTTCAGGAAATGTACATCGCCTCGGACATGGTCGGCGCAAATCGAACGTAACGGACGTACAGAGACCTTTTTCCAAGTCCCTGAGTAACCGTTACGCAAGTGGTGATCTACGACCGCGCGATCCATGGTGGCCCATCCACGTATGGACCCTTCCCAAATCTCGAATTCACCCTCCTCCGAACCTGCTGCGCATTCCAAATTGATGTCCCGCGGCCGGCGCTCTAATAGGTCTGAATAGTGTCCAGAAAGAGGTTCGATATTGATTCCCGCCCAACCTCTGTCGTAAAACGCTTTAGTTATCGAATCGACTTCCGGGTCATTCGCACCCACGTCGATATAGAAACCACCGCTTACTTCTTTGAGGACGCGCCACAACATAACATCTTCATAATTCTGCGCGTATGATACAAAGCTCATATCTTTGATATCCCTATCTCCGGCTCCATCCATGCGCATCCGACAAAATGCGACTTATCTATATTCACCACGTTGAACACCAATGCAAGATCGCGCCACTCATAATTGTTGACCAAATGGCTGTCGGTGCTAACCAAAGCTGTCTGCACGGAATAACTGCCGGGCCCCAGGTTGGCATTAAACACGCAATCAAAGACAAAGCCGGAGCCGGCGGTCACATTGTTCAAAGGCTGCTTCGTTAGGTCAGTATTTGTTCCGTAGATGACTTGACCTAACCTGTCCTTGATTCCGTAACCGAGTACTAACCGCTGAATATTCTCGATAGCTCGCACATAGATCCGAAGCGTTATCTTCTGCCCGACATTTATTGCTTCCACGCGACGCCCGTTTGCATCGATGAGCGCGATATCAGTAACCTTTGCCTCTCCGGTACCAGATATAGTTTGAATCGCCCCGCTCTCATGTCGGACCTGCTCTACTGTCTGATTTTGTTTCTCTGCCAGGATAGCATTATAATAATCCATTACCGCTTGAGGCTCGCCTTCGATCGCAACCTTTCCAGCGTTAATCAGGATCGCTCGATCGCAGATGCTTTGAATCGCTTGTTTATCGTGAGAGACAATAAGAAGAGTAGTACCCTTCTTACTGAATTCGCGAATGCGTTCAAAGCTTTTGTGTTGGAAATAGGCGTCACCGACGGAGAGTGCTTCGTCCACGATTAGGATATCTGGGCGGATGGCTGTAGCAACGCTGAAGGCTAGACGCACCTGCATGCCACTCGAATAGACGCGCACCGGCTGATCGATATAATCACCGATTTCCGCGAACGCTTCGATTTCCGGCATAAGCCGCGCGATGTCTTCCACACTGTAACCAAGCAACTGTCCCGACATAAAGGCATTTTGTCGACCAGTAAAGTCGGGGTGGAAGCCCATTCCCAACTCCAGCAAGGCTGCCACACGGCCCTCAAGCCTGACTGAACCGGTGGTCGGTTGAGCAGTACCGGTTATCATTTTCAACAGTGTGCTTTTACCTGCACCGTTGATCCCGATAATGCCGACGGCCTCACCCGGCTTCACAACGAAGGTGACCTGCTGCATTACCCATTTCAGAGAATGATGTTGCGAGCCGGGCGAAATCCACTCCCAAAGACGCGCCCAACGGTTCGTGTACTGTTTGTACGCCTTTCCTAGATCTTTTACAATAATTGAAGCCATTATAGCTCGTCCACCATTTCGCCAGAATGTCTACGAAACAATCGCATGCCGAATGCGAGAAAAAAGACAGCCAGAATCGCTGCAGGCAACAGCGACGGCCAATCGGGCCACTGACCTTTAACCAAAATCGCCTGGCATGACGTGACGATGCCAGTCATAGGGTTGTACTTGATGAGGGGGTGCACGCGGGGCGGGAGAACATCTACCGGATAAACGATAGGTGTCAACCAAAACCAAAATTGCAAAAAGATCGCAAAAAATTGCCCAACATCACGAAAGAAAACATTCAGAACTCCGATCGTTATTCCCAAACCGATAGCGAACAAGATCAGCACAAAAATCACCGGCACCAACGCTATGAACACGACACCCGGAAAATTACCGCTCCCAATCAAAAATACGGTAAATAAGCCAAATATGATCCCGAAATTCAGCAACGAATTGCATACAATCGTCGCCGGCAGACATAGGCGAGGAAAACTTATTTTCTTGAGAAGATTCGCATTATCAAGGAAGACATTCTGACCTCGCCCCACGACTTCCGCAAACAAGCCCCAGGTCAATGAGCCAGCACAAAGATAGATACTGTAGGCGAACGAACTCGTCGTCCCAGGCAGCCTCGCTCTCATCAACTGCGAAAATATCACGGTGTAGACGATGATCATCGCAAGAGGGTTGAGAACAGTCCAAGCGGCACCAAGCAGCGAGTTTCGGTATTTCGATTGAAACTCGCGCTTCACGTTACCAAGAATAAAGCCCCTGTATCCCCAAAGGGCCTTCATGATCGGAGACAGCATGTAAGATCTTTAACAAGTTTTCAGATGGATCGGCGTTCGGGGCCAGAAGAATCAATTGAGGACACAGCGAGGTTCTACGCACTGCCGTACCGTCATGCGTCTAGTGTACGACTGCATGTACATGCAGTCCCGAATGAATGTGACAGCGATTGAAACATGCCGCAGCACACCTCATACGACAAGCAAACGCAAGCTCACCAGCCACACTCCCGACAGCCGCCGCGACGAACGAATGCGCGACATTGTAACCTTTGTGAAGTGCACCATCACTGCGGAGCATGGTTGGATCTGCGCTCGCTTAATGGCCGGCGCTGGTCTGGTAGACCCATAGCAACGCACAGCCGGCTTTTTAAGTGGGACTAAGTGAAAATGGCGTCAATTATAGCCTAGACGTCGCGGCATCAATCCCTGCCGGACCTCTTGAGATGCATCTGTTGAGTCAGGACCCAAGATCGGTACATTGCACGAAAACAACGGATTGATCAGAATGGGGCGAAACCATACGCACCAGCTTGACGACAAAGAAGGCTCAGCGCAGTCGAGTTGCCGCTAGCAGCCAACCATCCACCGAATGGTGTCCAAGAAATCAATGGCGCCGACTTCGGGCGCAAGTCGCCGCAATTTTTCTGGCGAACCTACCAGCATTTTGACCTCGTTCTCGCGAACGAAGGCGGGATTCACGCGCACTTCGAGTTGATGACCGGAGGCGTCACGAACCATATCGATCACCTCTTGAAGAGTATATGGACGCCCGCTGCACACATTTACAATATCCGATACAGCATCAGAAACGAGAAGTGCACGGTATATCTTTGCGACCGTTCGTACATCAGAGAAGTCGCGTGCTACATCTAGGTTGCCAAGTTCGATCACTGGCCGCCGATCAACGAAATGCGACACAATTTTTGGAATCAGGAAACGAGGAGCCTGGCCGCGCCCTGTGTAATTAAAAGGACGTACTACGACGATCGGCAGCCTGTCGAACCATGTCTTGACGAGGTTTTCCATCGCTAGCTTGCTTGCGCCATAGTGATTGACCGGCTCAGGCCTGACCTTTTCGTCGATGATGCCACCCGCATTGCCGTACACGTTTGCGCTACTAACGACAAGAATTTTGTCCGGTTGATGGCCAATGTCCGCGCATGCCTGCAACAGATTCAACGTGCCGAGCACGTTAACATGATACATGTCCAGCGGGACGTCATGAGCCACGAAACTGATCGCCGCTAGGTGGATGATAAAGTCGGGCCGCACCGCCTCGATCACTTGGCGACAGTCCGTCAGCGACGTAATGTCCAGCCGCAGTTCGCCACCCTTCGGCGAATTGCAGCATGTCCCGGCGACCCAATAGCCCGCAGCTATCAGGTCGTCCCGAATGTACCCACCCGTGAAGCCGTGAGCACCGGTAATCAAGACGCGACGCATCTGTAAGTTAGAAAGAAAAGCCACGCTCATTGCGACTTAAATCGGACTCGACCATTAGCTTGCAAAGCTCTTCGAGGCTAGTCTTCGGCACCCAGCCAAGTTTTTCTTTTGCCTTGGTTGCGTCGCCGACGAGTAGATCCACTTCTGCGGGACGGTGAAATCTCGGATTCACACGTACGAGCACCTTGCCGTTCGATGCGTCCAGCCCCTGTTCCTGCTCAGCCTCCCCGCGCCATTCGACGTGCGTTCCGACCGCGGCAAACGCCATAGATACGAAATCGCGCACCGTTTCCGTACGGTTTGTAGCAAGCACAAAGGTATCAGGCTCGTCAGCCTGCAGCATGCGATACATACCCTCGACGTATTCCTTAGCGAAGCCCCAGTCGCGCTTGGCATCCAAGTTACCCAGCTCAAGCACGTCGAGACTACCAAGCGAAATCTTCGCGACGGAATCGGTAATCTTACGGGTAACGAATTCGCGACCCCGCAGTGGCGATTCGTGGTTAAACAGAATGCCGCTCGAACCAAAGATATTGTACGATTCTCGGTAATTGATTGTAATCCAATGCGCGTAGAGCTTTGCGACGCCATAAGGACTGCGCGGATAGAACGGCGTGTCTTCCCTCTGCGGAATAGCTTGCACCTTGCCGAACATTTCGGAGGTCGACGCTTGGTAATAGCGGATCGAACGATCGAGGATGCGAATAGCCTCGAGAACGTTCAACGCCCCAACCCCTGTGATTTCCGCGGTTGTGGCGGGCTGTTCGAATGAAACGCCCACGAAACTCTGGGCTGCTAGGTTGTATACCTCGCGCGGCTTCGCCATCTCGAGCAGACGAATGGTTGCACCCAAATCGGTCAGATCGTGCTCGACTAAATGAAGATTCGGATGAGCGAGCACCCCTACTTCTGAGAGACGCCAGAAGTTGACAGAACTCGTACGTCTATACGTCCCATAGACTTGGTAGCCGCGCTCAAGCAGCAATTGAGTAAGATACGCACCGTCCTGTCCGGTGATGCCAGTTACTACTGCGCTCGTCAATTCCTTCTCCTGGAGAAAACCTTTCACGCGATCCTGCGTTCGGGCGAACGATACGAAAACATCACGAATTATAGCCGACCTCGTTGTCACATTCGTCAGCTAAACATAGTCATAAAAACGCGCCGGTGTGCACGACCCATCGGACCGTATGCGGCAAGACATACTCAGCCGCGCGTTAATGAACCGCCCTCGCGCGCACTCCGCAACTGCAGCAGGCAGCGCGTCACCTCATCGTCCCATTGTGGCGCCCAAAGCCCGAACGTTGCACCCAGCTTCTCACATGACAGCCGTGAGTTGCGAGGTCGCCGTGCCGGCGTCGGATACATGCTTGCGCTGATCGGTGTCACCCTAGGTGGGCGCGTCAGCCCAGCTTGATTGAAAATCGCGGTCGCAAAACCGGCCCAACTAGTAGATCCGGTCGCTGTCAAGTGATAAATACCACTTCGGGCAACCCACGCGTCACTGGGCGCTCCACTGAGCATGCGCACAGTCATTTCTGCAATCGTCCTCGCCCAGGTAGGCGCACCGAACTGGTCCGCCACGATCGGCAGGTCCTGCTTCTGCTTTGCGAGCCGCAGCATCGTCAGTAGAAAATTCCTTCCGTGCGCCCCGTAGACCCAACTGGTTCGCAAGACCACCCACGCGCCCGCTGCCTGTTCGATTGCGCGCTCGCCCGCTAGCTTCGTCGCGCCGTACTCATTCAGCGGATTCGGCTCGTCCGTTTCCACGTAGGCACCCTCTTTTGTACCGTCGAAAACATAGTCCGTGGAATAGTGCACCAGCAACGCGCCGATCTTTCGAGCCTCATCCGCCAAAACACCCGGCGCCTCGCCGTTGATTAGCATTGCGGCCTGCGCGTCGCTCTCTGCCTTGTCGACCGCAGTATATGCAGCGGCGTTCACGATTATGGACGGACGCACGTCAGCAACGAGACGTCGAATCTGGCCCAGATTTGAGAGATCGAGCCTGTTACGGTCGACCGCCACGACGCGCCACGCTGGATCTAGGCACGTCAGCAGCTCGGCGCCAACCTGCCCGGTCACGCCAGTGACTAGAACAACATGTTCCCTAGGCTTTGACATATAAAATACTGAATTCCTTCCTTGCAACTTTTTCACCCCAATGAGGCAGGACGTGGAATTGAGATTATGGAGGCGCCCGCAAAGCCCTCCCCTCAAAACGGTCTTACAGTCCAACGGAATTCCAAATCAGTCCAACAACACGAATAAGCACTTGTGTGCAAGCTCCGCCTAGGGTCACGCATAGGTCTCTGCGAAGCAAAAGCGCGTGCCTGCCGCGTCTTTCGTTGCAAGAATTGGCTCGTCCTTTAACCGCCAGTCGATCGCGAGATCGGGATCATTCCATAAGACGCAGCGTTCATGTTTCGCGAACCAGTAGTCCGTGGTCTTGTAGAGGAAGTCGGCTGAATCGGACAAGACGCAGAAGCCGTGCGCAAATCCCGGGGGAATCCAAAGCTGGCGCCGGTTGTCTGAGCTCAGGACGTGAGCGGTCCATTTGCCGAAATCGGGCGAGGATCTGCGCATGTCCACGGCAACGTCCAATACCTCGCCCGAGACCACCCGCACAAGCTTTCCCTGCGCATGCTCCGTCTGATAATGCAAGCCTCGCAGAACGTTTCTTGCGGAGCGGGAATGGTTGTCCTGCACGAACGTCACCCGTCTGTCGATCGCCTCATGAAACTCATGTTCGTTGAAGCTTTCGAAAAAAAAACCTCTTTCATCCCCGAAGACTTTTGGTTCGATGATTTTGACTTCCGGCAGGGAGGTTGCTATGACGGAAATTTTCATGCGGGCGACTCGGTCAACAATCTCAGAAGGTACTTGCCGTAGGCATTTTTTGCCAGCGGCGCCGCGAGCTTTTCAATGTCATCGGCCGATATCCACGCATTGCGAAACGCGATCTCTTCTGGACAGGCCACGACTAGACCTTGACGCTTCTGCAAAGTCGCAATGAATGTGGCTGCCTCGATCAGCGAATCGTGTGTTCCCGTGTCGAGCCATGCATAGCCGCGCCCCATGATTTCAATTCGCAGCTTGCCGGCGCTCAAGTAGCTTGAATTGATGTCTGTTATCTCCAGCTCGCCACGCGAAGACGGCCTAATACCGGCAGCAATTGCGCAAACATCGTTGTCGTAAAAGTACAGACCCGTAACTGCATAGTTCGATTTGGGGTGCGCTGGCTTCTCTGCAATGGAAATCGCGCGGAATTGCCCATCAAATTCGACGACTCCATATCGTTCAGGGTCGTTAACATGATAGGCAAAAACCGTCGCACCATCGTTGTTTGCACTCGCGGCGTGGAGCTGACGGGCCAAATCGTGCCCATAGAAAATATTGTCGCCCAAAATTAACGCGCAATCGTCGTTGCCGATGAAATCCCTTCCGATGACAAACGCCTGTGCGAGACCATCGGGCGTGGGCTGGATTGCGTATTGCAGATTGACACCCCACTGAGAACCATCCCCTAGCATTGACTCGAATCGCGGAGTATCGGCTGGCGTAGAAATGATGAGCACATCGCGAATGCCTGCCAGCATCAGCGTAGTAAGCGGATAATAAATCATTGGCTTGTCGTACACCGGCAGAAGCTGCTTGGAGACGACGTGCGTGATCGGATAGAGCCGCGTGCCCGATCCGCCTGCGAGAATAATGCCTTTGCGCGCCATGGCCGTGCCTTTACGCGCGCTGCGCGTAGTTGGTCTCAACCCACTTCCGGTAGTCGCCGGAAGCCACTTCGTCAGACCATGCCTGATTGTCCAGATACCACTGCACCGTCTTGGCCAGACCCGTTTCGAAGGTTTCAGCGGGCTTCCAGCCGAGTTCGCGCTCGAGTTTGCGCGCGTCGATCGCGTAGCGGCGGTCGTGACCCGGACGGTCCTTCACATACGTGATCTGATCGCGGTACGAGGCGCCCGCTTTCGGACGCAACTGATCGAGCAGATCGCACAGCGTGTGCACGACTTCGAGATTCTTTTTCTCGTTCCAGCCGCCGACGTTGTACGTCGCGCCCGGCGTGCCGCGCGCAAGCACTTCGCGAATCGCGCTGCAATGGTCGCCCACATACAGCCAGTCGCGCACGTTCTGACCGTCGCCGTACACTGGCAGCGGCTTGCCGCCGAGCGCGTTGGAGAGCATCAGCGGGATAAGTTTTTCGGGGAACTGGTACGGGCCGTAGTTGTTCGAGCAGTTCGTGGTCAGCACCGGCAGGCCATACGTGTGATGGTAGGCGCGCACCAGATGGTCCGAACCCGCCTTGGTCGCCGAGTAAGGGCTATTCGGCGCGTACGGCGTGGTTTCGGAGAATTGCGGATCGGTTGCGGACAGGGAGCCGAACACTTCGTCTGTCGAGACGTGCAGGAAGCGGAAGTCGGCCTTGTCGGCCTCGCCGAGCGTGTTCCAGTAGCTTCGCGCGGCTTCGAGCAGCGTGAAGGTGCCGACCACGTTGGTCCGCACGAAATCGGCCGGGCCGTGGATCGAGCGGTCTACGTGGCTTTCGGCGGCGAAGTGCAGCACGGCGCGCGGCTTGTGCTCGGCGAAGAGGGCGTCCATGGCGGCGCGATCGCAGATGTCCGCGCGCGCGAAAACATGTTTCGGGTTGCCCTGTTGCGACTTGAGCGTGCCGAGATTGCCGGCGTAGGTCAGCTTGTCAATATTCAGCACCGCTTCGTCCGACGTATTCAGCCAGTCGAGCACGAAATTGGCACCGATAAAGCCGGCACCGCCCGTAACCAGGATCATAAATTCCCTTCTAGATATTGGCGGCCGCCCGGCATTGGTTCGCCGAACTGCTCGCCCCCGCGTTGTGGGGCAGCTTCTTCGGCCTGCAACCCCGTGCACTTACGCTCGACGCGCAGACACCAACCTTTTGAACCCAAGATTATAAAGCGGCTAAGAACAAAACCTAAAATCTTGGGTTTGTGACGTTCGGCGTGGGAAAACTTCGCGTCGGCGCCTTAAAGCAAGTGTATGCAGAACGCCCGCACATCAAACGGGCTATTATGTCACGCTCGTTTGCTGCACCGCCCACACGCGGCACGCCTCGTGCGTCACCGCGTGCTCGAACCGCACCCATTTCCCGATGACACCGTCCACCGCGCCTTCATCCGCCTCGCCGCAGCATCCCATTCCGCTTGCTTTCGGCGATCTGCAAGGCTGCCGCACGCCTTTCCAGCGATTGCTCGCCAAAGCCGCGCCGCCGGTGGGCACGCCGCTGTGGTTCGCCGGCGACCTGATCAACCGCGGCGCGGAATCGCTCGCCACGCTGCGCGACATCATCGCGATGGGCGATCTCGCGGTGCCGGTGCTGGGCAATCACGATCTGCATCTGCTGTCGGTGTCGGCGGGCATTCGCAAGTCGAAAAAAGGCGACACGATCGACGACATTCTCGCCGCGCCCGACGCCGCCGACCTGCTCGAATGGGTCCGCCACCGCCCCATCGCGCACTACGAGAACGGCATGCTGATGGTGCATGCGGGCGTGGTGCCGCAATGGGACGTCGCGATCACACTCGAACTCGCCGACGAGTTGCAGCGCGCCCTGCGCGGACCGAACTGGAAGGAAACGCTCGCGGGTTTGTACGGCAATGAGCCGAATGTCTGGAGCCCGAACCTGAAGGGCATCGAGCGGCTGCGCGTAACGTGCAGCGCGTTGACGCGCATGCGCTTCTGCAATGCCGAAGGCGTGATGGACTTCAGCAGCAGCGGAGGCCTGAACGCCGCGCCACCGGGCTCCATGGCGTGGTTCGACGCGCCGTCGCGCAAGACGGCAGACGTGACCGTGGTGTTCGGCCATTGGGCCGCGCTAGGCTTGCTGTTGCGCGACAACCTGATCGGACTCGACTCGGGCTGCGTGTGGGGTGCGAAATTGTCCGCGGTGCGGCTTGCGCAAAATCCCTCGGAGCGCACGCTGACTCAAGTGGAATGCGAAAACTGCCGCGCGAGCGGTGGCAATTGAGGCCACGCAAATACTGAGCAAAAACGCGCAAAAACCGCTCAGACGCTCGGCGAGCGCCCTGGCTGATCAACCGGCTCGATCAGCGTTTCACTGGCCGCGGGCGATTTCGCCGATTCCGCCGCCTCTGTCACCAACGCGCCGCTTTTTGCGGTGCCGCGCTGCATCTGCCGCAATGCGGACTCGATCACCGCTTGCGCCTCCGCCGCCAACGTGCGGCGATCCGCGCCCGGCGCGAGTGGCGCGCACACGTACACGTGCGCGGTCAACGGCCCGCCGCGCAGCAGCAGATTCAGCGAATCGGCGAGCGACAGATCGTCGATATACGCGGGCGCGGTGGATTGCCGGCCGCGCGCGTCTTCATACATGATGCAAAGCGGCTGCACCGCCGCCGAGGCCGACACCGCCGCCTGAAACATGTTCGCGTGAAACGGCAGCAGCGCGAGACCATTCGACGTGGTGCCTTCCGGGAACACGCACATCAGTTCGCCCGCGCCCAGCCGGTCGGACAGTTCATGCATGATCCGCTTCGCGTCGCTGCGTTTCTCGCGCTGGATGAACACCGTATCCAGTTGCTGCGCGAGCCAGCCGACCACCGGCCACTGGCGGATCTCCGCCTTCGACACGAACGGCGTGGGCCGCCACGCATTGATCACGTAGATGTCGATCCACGAGATGTGATTGGCCACCACCAGCGCGCCACGGTCGAGCCGCGCGTCGTCGTTATGCACGACAAGGCGCATGCCGCACAGGCGCAGCATTTTCAGCGACCACGCGCGATTGAGCGCGTGACGCTTCTCGGCGCCGGCGTTCGGAAAGCGCGTTGCGACGATCCACATGCCGTGCAGCAGGTGCGCGATGAGACGGGCCTTGCGTAACGCGAGCTTCATGGTCGGAGCTTTCCCTGAGCGGGTCGATGCGAGGTCAATGTGCCAGACAATGCACCGGAATCAGCGCTGCTCGAACGCGACGCGGCCCGACACGATCGTCGCGCGCACCCGCGCCGGCAGTTCGTAACCGAGGAACGGCGTGTTGTGCCCCTGGCTTTTCAGCGCGCGCGGCTCGACGCGCCAATGCGCGCGCCGGTCGAACACGCACAGGTCCGCCACGCTGCCCACCGCGACGCGGCCGGCCGATTGCAGATTCAGCACGTCGGCCGGCGCGGCCGTGATGCGGTTGAGCGCCTTGGCGAGCGGCACGCCGGCTTCGTCGGCCCATTTCACCGTCAGCGACAGGAACAGTTCGAGGCCGGTTGCGCCCGGCGTGGCTTCGGCAAACGGCAGCAGTTTTTCGTCGTCGTCGACAGGCGTGTGGTCTGAACAGATCGCGTCGATCGTGCCGTCGACGAGACCCGCGCGAATCGCCTCGCGATCGCGCTGTTGACGCAGCGGCGGATCGAGACGGAATTGCGCGTCGAAGTAGCCGATGTCCAGATCGATCAGATGCACATGATTCACTGTGACGTCGCACGAAACCGGCAAGCCCTCGGCCTTTGCGGCACGCACGAGCGCAATCCCCGCCGCCGACGACACATGCGACAGATGCACCCGCGCGCCCGTCACGCGCACGAGTTCGAAGATGGTATGTAGCGCGATGGTTTCCGCCGCGACGGGCACGCCCGACAGACCGAGCCGCGACGCCAGCGCGCCGCTCGCGGCCACGCCGCCCTTGCCGAGATACGCATCGACGGGACGCAGCCAGACGGTGAAACCGTACGTTTTCGCGTATTGCAGCGCGCGCATCAGCACCTGCGTGTCGACCACCGGCGCGTCGGCCTGCGAAAAGCCGATGCAGCCCGACTCGGTCAACTCGACCATTTCGGTGATGACCTGACCCTTGAGACCGACCGTCAACGCGCCGAGCGGATACACATGCGCCTGATCGAGATTGCGCGCGCGGAACTTGAGCATCTCGACGAGGCCCGGCTCGTCGAGCGTCGGGTCGGTGTCCGGCGGACACACGAGACTTGTCACGCCCCCCGCGAGCGCCGCGGACATTTCCGATTCGAGCGTGGCCTTGTGCTCGTAGCCCGGCTCGCGCAAGCGCGCGGACAAATCGACGAGACCCGGCGCGATGTGCAGGCCGCGTGCGTCGATGGTGTGCGTCGCCTCGAAGTCGGCGGGCGCGTTGCCGAGCGCGACGATCTCGCCCGCCGCGATGAAAAGGTCCTGCTGCTGTTCGGTGCCCGCTGCCGGATCGATCAGCGTGCCGCCTTGAATATGAATCTGCATGCGCTGCCTTAATGTTTCAGCCGGATTGGCCGGGTTCTGCGTTGTGTGCATGGTCTGCGTTCGCGGAGTCAGTCGTTATTGCCCGCGACGATGCCCATCACAGCCATGCGCACCGCGATGCCGAACGTCACCTGGTTCAGGATCACCGATTGCGGACCGTCGGCCACTTGCGAATCGATTTCGACGCCGCGGTTCATCGGGCCCGGATGCATCACGATGGCATCGGGTCTGGCGAGCGCGAGCCGCTCCGGCGTCAGGCCCCAGCTCTTGAAATATTCCTGCGCCGATGGCAACAGCGCGCCGCTCATCCGCTCGTTCTGCAACCGCAGCATGATGATCACGTCGACGTCTTTCAGGCCTTCATCGAGATTGTGAAAGACGCGCACGCCCATCTGTTCGAGGCCGCCCGGCAACAGCGTGCGCGGCCCGATGGCGCGCACTTCCGGCACGCCGAGCGTGGTCAGCGCATGAATGTCCGAACGCGCGACGCGCGAATGCAGAATGTCGCCGACAATCGCCACGCGCAGATTCGTGAAGTCCTTCTTGTAATGACGGATCGTGTACATGTCGAGCAGGCCCTGCGTGGGGTGCGCATGACGGCCGTCGCCGGCGTTGATCACATGCACGTGCGGCGCGCAGTGCTGTGCGATCAGATACGGCGCGCCGCTCGATGCATGACGCACGACGAACATGTCGGCGTGCATGGCCGACAGATTGTTGATCGTGTCGAGCAGCGATTCGCCCTTGCTCGTGGACGACGCATTGATGTTCAGATTCAGCACGTCCGCCGACAGGCGCGTGGCGGCGATCTCGAAGGTGGTGCGCGTGCGCGTCGAATTTTCGAAGAACAGATTGAACACCGACTTGCCGCGCAGCAGCGGCACTTTCTTCACCTCGCGATCCGTCACGCTGACGAACTGACTCGCGGTGTCGAGAATGTGATTGACGATCGTCTTGGGCAAACCCTCGATCGACAGCAGATGTTTCAGCTCGCCGTTTTTCGTGAGCTGCGGGTTGCCCTTCAGGAAGCCATAACGGAAGCGCTCGGCGGCGCTATCGGCTTGATCCTGCGGGGCCTGGTTGGCGGTGTTCATTGTGTACCTGCTTCAAATACGGACTTCAACGTGTGTGTGGCGGTGCAGGAAATGCGTGGCGCCTCGTCTGCGCGCTGCCCCATGCGGCGGGTTGCGGCGATTGCGGTGGCGTTGCGGCGGGCGCGATACCGTCCGCGCGCGCCCGCACTCGATGCCGCGCTCAATCGACGCAGGCTTCTGTGTGAAAAGTGAAACGCGGCTGGTTTTCGCCGCCCGCGCTCGCGCTCACTCCCGCTTCGCGCGCAAGCACCAGCGTGGCGTCGGCGGGCACCTCCACCACGCCGCCGACGAAGCGCGCCGCCACCGGCAATTCGCGTCCGCCGCGGTCGGCGAGCACGGCCAGCTCGACCGCCGCCGGACGGCCATAGTCGTACAGCTCATTGAGCGCCGCACGAATCGTGCGGCCGGTGTACAGCACATCGTCGACGAGCACGATGCGGCGGCCGTCGACGGAAAAAGGCAACGAGGTGGGGCTCGCCTGCGAGTGCAGACCCTTTTTCGCATAATCGTCGCGATGCAGCGCGACATTCACCACGCCGAAACTCGGCAGATTCAGGTCGCGTGCGAGCCGCTCGGCAAGCCACGCGCCGCCGCTGTGAATTCCGGCCAGCACAGCGCCCTCGGCACCCTCAGCCCCTTGCACCGCACCGAGCTTGTCGCCATATGCGGCGCGAATCTGGTCGAGCAGCGCGCGGTAAAGCGCTTCGGCGTCAATGGAACTCATGATTGTCGGAAAGTCCGTCTAGATATTGCTGAAGGATGATGCTGGCGGCTTCGGCGTCGAGCATGTCGGCACTGCCTTTGCCCGCGCGGATTCCCGCCTCCGCCTCGACCGACGAATAGCGCTCGTCGATCCACGTGACGGGCAAATTGAAGCGGCCGTTCAACTGATTGCCGAAGCGTTTGGCGAGCAGCGTCATTTCATGCGGCGTGCCGTCGGGATGCATCGGCAAACCGACGATCAATGCGTCCGGCTTCCATTCGGCGATCAGCTTGCCGACCTCCATGAAGCGATATTCGCGGCTGCGATTCTGCACGATGACGAGCGGCCGCGCGCTTTTCGTGAGCGAATTGCCGACCGCGACGCCGATGCGTTTTTCACCGTAGTCGAACGCAAGCAGCGTCGCCTCACGTCCGGCGGGTAGGCTCATGCGTCGCCCCTCATGCGTGCCCGGCCTCACCCGACAGCATGGACAGCGAAATGCCGAGCAGCGCGAGCGCGGCTTCCAAGCGGTCTTCGGCGGGCACGTCGAACACGATTTTCGGGTCGGCCTCGACCGTCAGCCAGCCGTTCTTCGAGATCTCTTCTTCGAGCTGGCCCGCGCCCCAGCCGGCGTGGCCGAGCGTGAGCAGAAAACGTTCGGGACCGGTGCCGCTCGCGACCGCCTCGAGCACGTCTTTCGACGTGGTCATTTCGAGACCGCCCGGCACCGACATGGACGATGTGTACGTGTTGCCGTCTTTCGGATCGTGCAGCACGAAGCCGCGCTCGGTTTGCACCGGGCCGCCGAAATACACGGGAACATGCAGGAGAGGCTCGATTTCGAGCTTGAGGTCGATGCGATTGAAGAGCGCTTCCAAGTCGATGTCGGTCGGCCTGTTGATCACGAGGCCGAGCGCGCCGCGCTCACTGTGATCGCAAAGGTAGACCACAGTTCCTGAAAACGTCGGATCGGCCATGTTGGGCATGGCGATCAGGAACTGGTTGGTCAGATTGATGCGATCGGTACTGTTAGACATAGTTCGGATTTTAGCAAAGACGATGCAGGATGGCGGGCTTTGAACGTGGAACGGCGACGTCAATAGTGGAAGGTGCCGCGAGCCATCGACGGCGAATCATGTTGCACTCTATCACGCAGCCGGACCTTGTCACGATGCAGGTTGGCGGCGGCGCGCGGCACGCGTGCGACGTGCCGCCGGGTTGGGCCATTGCGGGTTGGGTTGGGGTTGAATGCAGTCGGAGTGGCGGCGCGGTGCGCGGTTTTCCTGGCGTGCGCTTCGGACGTTCTTTTCGGGCTTGCGCGCAGGGCTGTGCGGGCGAACACCGTGGCGAGCCGGCATAACCTTGTCCGATTTCCCGCCCCAGTTTTCTGCCTGATGCTCCGCCCCGCTGCCCTACCCGCCGCCTTGCTCGATCGCACGCGCAAGCGCGGTCAACGCCGCGCCGCTGGCCGGTGGCGCCATGCCCGCCGCCACTTTGTGCAGCATCGCGCGCAACGCCTCGGCGGCGGCTTCCAGCGCGCTTGCCGCCGGAGCGTCGACAATCACATGCGCGCGCACCGCGGGCGTCGAGACAGCCGTATGCGCGCGGCGCCGCCACGCGAGCCCCAGCGCATCCGCCAGCAACGCGACGTGGCCCAGACCGAGCGCGCACGCCGCCGACCCGAGCCGGTATGCGGCGTCACCGGCTTGCAGCGCTTCGCCCGGATCGGCTTTCTCAGGCTGATCCGCCGCGCGCGCATGGTCCGCGAGCGCGGAAATGGCCGCGTCGGCTGTCTGCAGGAAGTCTTCATACGCATGGGCGTTGACGCTCAACACGCCCAGATCGCGCGTCAGCGAAGTGTGGGCGCTGAACGACTGCGCTTCGATTGCGCTCGCTTCCCACAGCATTTCCGATGCCTGCGTGCCCGCGACATGCCAATCGACGGTCAAGCCATAGTCGTGCAGCACCTCGACCTGATCGGCGTCTTCGGCGGCGGCCCCAAAGAGCGCGTAGTCGCGCCACAGCAACGCGAGCGTGGCCCGCACGAGCGAGCGCTGCGCGCGCTCGATGCCGCGCGCGTGCTCCGCCAGCGCCAGATTGCAGCGCGCATAAAAGCGCCGCGCGTCGGTGTCGCCGACCGCGCGTCCGCCGACGCGCAACGCTCGGGCGCAAGCCTTCGCGAGACGCCAGAAATCGTAGGGATCGGGGCCGGCGAGTTCGGTGAAGACGGCGTCGAGTTCGTCGAGCGCGGCTTGAGTGGCCGCGCGCGCCGCTGCGCTGAGCGTATCCGGCTGCGAGCGCAACACCGGCAGCAACGCACGCTCATAGCGCGCCCGCAGATGCGCCAGCTGGTCGGCCGGCTGCGCGTGGAACGAAACTGGCGGAATGGGGCGCGCGGTCAGCGCGAGGTCTTCAAAGGCAATCTGGGAGGCGGCCGCGGGCTCGCCCGGATCGACGCTCAGCGCGCGGTAATGATTGAAAAGCGCGGGCGAACAGGCGAGTTCGCGCAGATTGTGACGTTCGAGCGCCGCCCGGAAGTCGCGCAGCGCGGCGCCGAACGCCGGCCGCACGCTCTCGGCTTCCGCGGGATCGCCCGTGGCCATCGGCGACAGGCGCACGAGCGCGTCGGCGAAACGCGTGGCGCTCAGCCAGCCGGCGCTGCGCAACGCATGTGACGCGCGCACCAGCCCCGTGGTGCAGCCGGTGTGCTGCTCGAACGACAACAGCGTCTCGGCCAGCGCAAGCTCCGCCGGACGAACAGCGCCGCCGCGCGGATTGGGCAATGCGTCGAAGGGAACGGGTGCTGCGGATCGAAGAGTCATGAGTTGGCGACGGAAAGTCGGCGGGTCGCCGTCGGACGCCGCACGCAGACTGAGCGCCTAACACGCGGACCGGCGAACACAGTGACAGATACGCGATGACAAATACAAAACGACAGACCTGACGACAGGCACGCGATGCAACCTGCTGTTGCGACACACCCCGCTCAGAGACGTTCCGGGAGACGTTCCGGCCGATGCCGCAGCAAGGCCGGACGCCGCCGGCCGTCTTCCGGCTTCAGATCTGAACCATCTCGAAGTCTTCCTTGCGCGCGCCGCATTCAGGGCATGTCCAGTTAATGGGAACATCTTCCCAACGCGTGCCCGGCGCAATGCCTTCGTCCGGCAAACCGGCCTCTTCGTCGTAAATCCAGCCGCAAATCAGGCACATCCAGCTTTGATATTCCATTCTTGTGTCGCGTCGTAAAGTCCGTGGAAACGGGAGCCATGATGGTACCGTGTTGCCGCCCCAATGCCTAGCAATCCAAAAGCCGCAACCCGCGCGCGCAACGGCCTTTGCCATGCCGGCCGGATAACTTCCCGCCTCGTGGGGCAGCGCGCCGCCGCCCGGCTCGCCGCTACGCGCCGCAACCCGCTTCGCCTGTGCAAAAAAACGCCCTCGCACCGGTTTAGGCCGCATAATTGAGCCGATTGCGCACTTCCCGCGCCAAAAAACTGCCCCATTTGTAAAACTTCATGCCCAGCGACACGCCTCCGATCGTCCTCACCTTCGGCCTTTCCGATCCCACCGGCGGCTCCGGCCTGCAAGCCGACCTGATGACCCTTGCCAGCATGGGCTGCCATGGCGTATCCGTGCTCACGGGCTACACCGTGCGCGACTCGGCGAGCTGCGACGAAGTCAACGGGCTCGATCCAGAAGTCGTGGCGACCCAGGCGCGCATGCTGCTCGAAGACATGCCGATCGCGGCCTTCAAGGTCGGCGCCTGCACGCGCGCGGAAGTGGTGAGCGCGATAGCCGAAGTGGTGGCCGATTACGACGACGTCCCGCTGATTCTCGCCCCCGACTTCACGCTCGACGACGAACACGTGCTCGCCGCCGACGAACTCCGCGAAGCGATCGCCGACCTGCTGGCGCCGCAAACCACGTTGCTGGTTGCCGACTCTGCCACGCTGCTCGCCCTCGCCCAACCCGACGGCGACGCCGAAGCGCCGAGCCTCGACGCCGCGATCTCGCATCTGCTCTCGCAAGGCTGCGAATACATCCTTTCGACGGAAACCGGAACGCATCGGCACGTCAACACCCTGTTCAGCGAAGACGGCCAGCTACGCCAGGACATGTGGGATCGCGGCAGCAACCGGATCATGGGCTTGACCGACACGCTGGGCTCCGCGATCGCGGCGCTTCTCGCCAATGGCCAGGAACCGGCCGAGGCGGTGCGCGAGGCTCAGGAGTATCTGTATCAGGCAGTGCGCAGCGCGTTCCGCCCGGGCATGGGCGCGTATATGCCGGACCGGTTCTTCTGGGCGCGCAGCAGCGACGACGAAACTCCGCCCACAGCGGGTAAAGACGCAGCGCCCGGCGAAGCGCGACACTGATTCAAAGCCGCTTGCCGTGTATCGCGCGCTCGTCCGCCGCATATGAAGGAGGCGGCCTCGCCGGCGCCGCATTGGCGCGCGCCGCGCTTTCGCTGCCCCTACCGAAAATCAGCGTCACACGCAAACCTTCCCGCCCGTAAGACCTTGCCAAATGTAAGCATATTCATCATCGTGTAATTAAACGTTACAGCGGTGTGACGGCTCGCGCGCTACACTTACAAATCGTAAATTGTCATATCTTTATATGCGCGCCCCCACGTTTTTTATCCACCCGCCCAAGAGCGGCGGGTCGACGGTGATCTCTTTCTTCGATTTGAACAAAGGCAAGGGTCAATTCGTCAACTTCGAATGGGACAGGCAAGGCTGGGACCGGTGTCGCGCCCAATTGCTGGAAACGCATGTCGGCGGCGGTCATCAGTCGTACGGCATTCATAGAAGTCTCAAAACTCCCCTCGCCTATTGCACCATCTTGCGCGATCCGCTTGCGCGGCAAATCTCGCATTACCGCTACGCATTGAACGGCAAGAACGGCGAGGTTGCACGTGGCGCAAGCGTGTCGGCGACCGAGGCGCTCGTGCGCCGCGGCGCACTTTCACTCGACGAGTGGGTGAGCGAGTCTTTGGGCGGCCGAAACGTATTCGTGCAGATGCTGAGCGGCCATCCTTCGCCGAACGAACTGAGCCTCGAAGTCGCCCAAGCCAATCTTCGGCAACATTTCAGCGCAGTCGGCACGTGCGAGGACATGAGCGAGTTTTTGCTCCGGCTTTGCGGGAGAGCGGGCTTGAAATTGCCGTTCTATTTTGAGACGAACATCACGAGTGGCTCATCGAAAGACATCGGTCAGTTAAGCGACACGGCCAGAGAAAAGTTTATTGAAGACAATAGCCTCGACTATGGGATCGTCGAGTTCGCCAGGCGCCAGATTCAATGCGATAGGCAGAAGTCAGGCAGCGCATTCATCCCGGCGCTCGAACTGGTCAAGGTGATTCAGGCGGAAATCAATCAGCTTGAGAATCCGTATCTCCACAGCTCGGTGGTTTTCGGCTTCGACCAGGCATTTCTCGCGAAAGTGCTGGGCGTAATCGGCCGTTTCGACCTCGCGCCGATCGAGGAATACTTGCAGTCAGTACAAAACGAAACGCCATTGCTCGCCGACATGTACGACGGGTTCGTCGATTCGGTCCGCGACGGTGTCGTGTCGGGCTGGGCCGTCAACCTGAGCCGTCCGGAAGAGAAGGTGCTGCTCGAAGTGCGCGTCGGCGCCGATGTCATTGCGAGCGGCTTGAGTGGCGAGCATCGGCCGGACGTGGCAAACGCCGGGTATCCGAGCGCTTACGCCGGCTTTTCGATCGCGTTGCCATCGGACGCGCCCGACGGATTTCATGTCGCGCTCGCCCATTCCGCTGAGCGCCTGCACAACGCGGGCGTCTGGCGACAAGGTTGGCACTGCGTTTAAGCCTTCAGGAAAAATCTCATGGAACAGCTCCGCGGTCTGGTGCAACGCTTCCACGGCGCGATCACGCTCGACGACAGAATGCGGATTCTTCGCCAGAAGCCCGTCACCATCTGGCTCACCGGTCTTTCGGGCGCGGGCAAGTCGACTATCGCCTTTGAACTCGAGCGGCAACTCGTGTCGCAAGGTCAGGCCTGCTATGTACTCGACGGTGACAACGTCCGCCACGGCCTGGGCCGCGACCTCGGGTTCAGCCAGCAAGACCGTCATGAAAATATCCGCCGGGTCGCGCATGTCGCTCAACTGATGAACGACGCCGGCCTCATTGTCATCACGGCGCTCATCTCGCCGATGCAGGCCGACCGCGCCATGGCGCGCGAGATCATCGGCGCCAACAATTTTATCGAGACGTATTTGTCGGCCCCCGTCGACACATGCGCGCGCCGCGATCCCAAGGGCCTCTACGCGAAAGCGCTGGCGGGAGAAATTCCGTCATTTACCGGTATCTCGGCGCCCTATGAAGCGCCGCTCAATCCGGAACTCGAAGTCGACACCGAGAGGTTGACGCCGGACGAAAGTGTGGCCGGCATTTTCGGGTATTTGCGCGAGCACTGTCTGGCGATGCCGGCCTAGCCCACGCGGCCGGAATTTCAACGCGCTTCTGATCGGCTTTAAAACAAAAAAACCCGCATTTCTGCGGGTTTTTTCTTTGGGAAGCGCACCTCGCGGCGCGCCTTTCCAAGGGCTTCCGACTGAACCTCTGAACGAGGTCCAACCGGAGAGCGAACATGCAATTACATGTCCATGCCCATGCCGCCCATGCCGCCGGGCATGCCGCCGGGCATCGGTGCGTCTTCCTTCGGCAGTTCGCAAACAGCTGCGTCGGTGGTCAACAGCAGGCCAGCGACCGAAGCTGCGTTTTGCAGCGCCGTGCGCGTCACCTTTGTCGGGTCCACGACACCTGCGTCAACCAGGTCGACGTACTCGCCGGTTGCTGCGTTGTAGCCGTAGTTGCCTTGGCCAGCAGCAACTGCCGCGACCACGACGCTGGCTTCTTCGCCACCGTTCGTGACGATCTGGCGCAGCGGCTCTTCCATTGCGCGCAGAACGATCTTGATACCTGCGTCCTGATCGGCGTTAGCGCCCTTCAGGCCGGCGATCGCCGTACGTGCGCGGATCAGCGCAACGCCGCCGCCAGCCACGATGCCTTCTTCCACAGCTGCGCGCGTGGCGTGCAGTGCGTCTTCGACACGTGCCTTCTTTTCCTTCATTTCGACTTCGGTCGCAGCGCCGACCTTGATCACTGCAACGCCGCCTGCCAGCTTGGCAACGCGCTCTTGCAGCTTTTCACGGTCGTAGTCCGACGTAGCTTCTTCGATTTGCGTGCGAACTTGCTTCACACGTGCTTCGATGTTTGCAGCTTCGCCAGCGCCGTCGATGATCGTCGTGTTTTCCTTGCCCACTTCGATGCGCTTCGCCTGGCCCAGTTCTGCCAGCGTTGCCTTTTCGAGCGTCAGGCCGGTTTCTTCAGCGATGACCTGGCCGCCGGTCAGGATCGCGATGTCTTCCAGCATGGCCTTACGACGATCGCCAAAGCCCGGAGCCTTCACAGCAACGGTCTTCAGAATGCCGCGGATGTTGTTCACAACCAGCGTTGCCAGTGCTTCGCCTTCGACGTCTTCGGCGATGATCAGCAGCGGACGGCCAGCCTTCGCGACCTGTTCCAGAACCGGCAGCAGATCACGGATGTTCGACACCTTCTTGTCGTGCAGCAGCACGAACGGGTTGTCGAGCACGGCAACTTGCTTGTCCGGGTTGTTGATGAAGTACGGCGACAGGTAGCCGCGGTCGAATTGCATACCTTCGACAACGTCCAGCTCGTCTTGCAGCGACTTGCCGTCTTCGACGGTGATGACGCCTTCCTTGCCGACCTTGTCCATTGCTTCAGCGATACGATCGCCGATCGACGAGTCGCTGTTTGCCGAAATCGCGCCGACTTGTGCGATTTCCTTGTTGGTCGTGCACGGCTTGCTGATCTTGCGCAGTTCTTCGATTGCTGCGAACACAGCCTTGTCGATACCGCGCTTCAGGTCCATCGGGTTCATGCCCGATGCAACGTACTTCATGCCTTCGCGGACGATCGACTGAGCCAGAACCGTTGCGGTCGTGGTGCCGTCACCTGCGTTGTCGCTGGTCTTGGAAGCGACTTCCTTGACCATTTGCGCGCCCATGTTCTGGAGCTTGTCTTTCAGTTCGATCTCTTTCGCGACCGACACACCGTCCTTGGTGACCGTCGGGCCGCCGAAGCTGCGTTCCAGGACAACGTTGCGGCCCTTCGGACCCAGCGTGACCTTCACAGCGTTCGCGAGGATGTTCACGCCTTCGACCATCTTGGCACGGGCGGAATCACCGAATACGACGTCTTTAGCTGCCATCTTCTAACTCCTTGAATTCTTTAAGATAT
Organism: Paraburkholderia sp. MPAMCS5; assembly: GCF_036016995.1. Classification (NCBI taxonomy): domain Bacteria; kingdom Pseudomonadati; phylum Pseudomonadota; class Betaproteobacteria; order Burkholderiales; family Burkholderiaceae; genus Paraburkholderia; species Paraburkholderia sp. MPAMCS5. Next base: position 222,863 of record NZ_JAYXBK010000008.1, on the reverse strand, counting down.
GACCGGGAAAGTAGCGACCAGCGCTTACTTCTGCACCACGGCCATGATGTCTTCTTCGCGCATTACCAGCAGTTCGTTGCCGTCGACCTTGACGGTCTGGCCTGCGTACTTGCCGAACAGAACGCGGTCGCCCACCTTCACGTCGAGGGCGATTGCTGCGCCCTTGTCGTCGCGCTTACCCGGGCCGACCGCCAGGATTTCGCCCTGATCCGGCTTTTCTGCTGCGGCTTCGGGGATCACGATGCCCGACGCGGTCTTGGTTTCTTGATCCAGACGCTTGACGATCACGCGATCATGCAAAGGACGAAGGTTCATACATACTCCTCTCTTGATTGAGACTGAAGAACGCTTGGAAAACCCGGCTGGCCGAGCCAACCGGCGAAGTTGTTAGCACTCTCGTGCAGCGAGTGCTAATTATATGGACGGGTGGTGACAAATTCAAGAAGCGATGCGGCGCGTGCCGGGATTCACCTAACGGGGACCCTCGTTCGCTCAGGTTCGAATGTCAGAGCGATAGCCGGATCGCCGGCCGGGCGGCCAATCTTACGTAAAAACAATAACTTACAACGTCTGTCGGCATTCGCGGCATGGTGCGCGCAGTCCGGGGCAACGTCCTGCGGCCCGCATTCGTGCTCGCGCGATCTGACGATTCACGCGGCGTAGTGAAAACCCCTACGCAGACAGATGGTCCGTCGTGGCGCGCTTTTCAAGGCGTTTTTCGCGAGCCATCGACAGACACGCCAACTATATAAGTTCTCCGCCTTCATCTGACCCGATTGACGAACTCATTCGTATACGTCTTCGACAGATCGATATGCTTGCCCTTGATATTCGCGTTGAACCCGCTCATGACCTTCAATACGGTTTCGGGTCCGCCTTCCGGCATCTTTCCATCAGGTGAGTACATCGGCAGCGAGGCTTTCAACGCCTGGACGTAGAGTGTTTTGTTGCCGCCGTAGTAGTCCGCCGGCATTTTCGCTGCGATCTCTTCGGGCGAGTGCGTCTGGATGAACCGCAGGGTTCTGACAAACGCTCTCGCAAGCTTCTGCGCGTCGGCCTGATGCGTATCCGCCCAGTTGCGCTGGACGTAGAGACTCGACGCGGGATACAAGCCACCCAAAGCCGCTCTGGTTCCTTCGACGCTGCTCAGGTCCACCAGCACCTTTGCGTCGCCGCTTGCACGCAATAGCGACGTAGTCGGCTCAGTGGTCCACGCAACCTCCACGCGCTGCTGCTTCAGCGACGCGATCAGGCTGTTGCCGGCGCCGACGGGCAGCATCGAATACTCCGATGTCTTGAGACCAAACGTGGACGCCAGATACTGGCCAAGAAATGCCGACGACGAACCGAGCCCCGTGACGCCGAGCGTCTTGCCTTTGATATCGCCCATGTTCTTGATTTGCGCGGCCGCATCCGAGCGCACCATTTCCATACTGCCCGGCACAAGCCCGAAAACAACAATGCTCTCGATGTCCTTGCCCTTCGCCTGCAAGTCGATCGAGTGATCGTAGAAGCCGACCACCGCCTGCGCGGCGCCCGCGAGCAGTTCGTTTTCCGCATCGACGCCGGCCTGTTGCGATTGCAGCTCGACATCGAGACCTTCGTCCTTGAAATAGCCGAGGTTTTCCGCAAGCTTCGGCGGCAGGTAAATCAGCTTGTTAATACCGCCGACGATGATCGTGATCTTCTCGGCGGCCTGTACTTCGACGGCCTGAAAAGCACAGACAGCGGCCGCAACGGCGGCCATGGCGCGAACGGTGAGTTGCATGGAAAGTCTCCGCTTTGTTATCGACATTGGAACGGACGCGCGTTGACACGTGAGAGCGCGCGCCACGGATACAACGATCAAACCGCCTTCATGACCGAGGCCGGAATGAGCACTTCGCCTTGCATCAACCGGCGCGCACTGCGGCTCATGATGGCCTTCGTGACGACCCAATTGCCGTCGCGTTCGAGCGCCTCGGCGCCGACCGCCATGGTCCCAGACGGATGACCGAAACGAAGCTGATCGAGCTGCATGCCGCTCACGAGCTGGTTGACGACAGTACCGGGGATTGCACCGGCAACGGCCAGCGCAACCGCGCCCGTGCCCGTCATCGCGTGATGCAGCTTGCCCATCGACAGAATGCGCGCGTTGATATGCACATCTTGCGGCTCGACACGCTTGCCGCTCGACGCGACATAGCCGCGCGGCAACGACACGAAGGCGAGCTTAGGTGTATGCGGACGCTGCGCCGTGACTTCTTCGGGCGTGGACGCGAGTCCCATGCGCACCGCGGCATGCGCGCGAATCGCTTCGCATCGGTCGAGCAGCGCGGCATTGCTGTTCACGTCCTGCTGCATTTCATTGCCCTGCAATCCCAGTTCTTTTGCGTCGATGAAGATGGCGGGATTGCCTGCATTGATCAGCGTGAGCGCGAATGTGCCGTGCCCTGGAACGTCGAGCGAATCGACAAGATTGCCGGTGGGAAACATGCCGCCGCCGGCCGCTGCATCCGCGTCGGCCGAGCCGCCGGGGTCGAGAAATTCGATGCGGATTTCGGCTGCGGGAAACGTCACGCCGTCGAGTTCGAAGTCGCCGTCTTCAACGACCTCGCCATTCTTCATGGGCACATGCGCGATGATTCTCGCATTGATGTTGGCCTGCCAGATCCGCACGATCGCGATGCCGTTCGCGGGCGCATCGACGAGTCCTTGTGCGATCGCAAATGGCCCGACCGCCGACGTCAGGTTTCCGCAGTTGCCCGACCAGTCGATGACCGCATTCTCAATCGAAGCCGCGCCGAACAGATAGTCCACATCGCAATCGGCTCGCGACGAAGGGCCCACGACGACGAGCTTGCTGGTGCTCGATGTCGCGCCGCCCATTCCGTCGATCTGCTTGCCATACAGGTCGGGACTTCCGATCACCCTCAACAGGATTTTGTCGCGCAATGCCGTGTCTTCAGGAAGACTGTCGGCGCGAAAGAACACGCCCTTGCTCGTGCCGCCGCGCATATAAACGGCCGGAATGCTGTACTGACCCACTCTGCTACTCCTCAATAGTTGCGAAGGCGATGCATACGGGGCTGCCGGTTTCGATCACACGTCCGGTCGGAATGGGCAACTTCGTATGCGCGTCGATTTCATACTGCACAATCGTGTGCGAAATTTCATTCGCCACGTACAACGCGCGGTCATCGGGGCTCAGGCAAAGAAAGCGCGGACACTGTCCTTTCGACGCAGTCCACTCAACCGTTTGCGGCACTCCCGTTTCTTCGCTTAGCGCAATCGTCGCGATGCTGTCGTGGCCGCGATTCGTGACGTAAAGGCAGCGGCCATCGGCGGCGATCACAATGCCGGCGGCACGCGTCAAAGCATGAAATCCGGAAGGCACGACAGAGACCGTCTGCAACGGCGCAAGAGTTCCTGTCGATGAATCGAACGACCACGTTGTGATCGTCGAGTCCAGTTCGTTCGACACGTAGACGAGCGGCAACCCGGGATGGAATGCGGCGTGACGCGGCCCTGCGCCTTCACGGGCATGCCCCTCGCGAACCACTGTCGAGCCGTCGTCGTTCCAGCGCACGGCGAACACGGTGTCGAGCCCCTTGTCGGGAACGATGTGCCAGTCGGTGTCGGCGAAACGGGTCACGTATCGCGCGATATGGTGCGGATGCGACGAGGCCTGCTCGACGCGATGCGGCCCCGGCGTGCCGATGAATTCGAGCGGCGGCAACAAAGGCTCACCGAGCGCGCCATTCGCCTGCAAGGCAATGCGCGTCGCGGTGCCCGTCGCGTAGCCCGCCACCACGAGAGCGCTGCCATCGCGCGAGAGCGCCAGATGCACGGGATTGCGTCCTTCGCACGACTGGCTGTTCAATGCCGATAACCGCCCCGAAGCAGCATCGATCCGATATGCGCTGACCGTGCCGCCATCGCCGTGCACGGTGTAAAGCGTGCGCCGCGAAATGTTGAGCGCGAGGTAGCTCGGATTGACGAGCGGCTCAAGCGTCTGCACATGCCGCCACGCGCCCGACGCACTGACTTCGTACACGCCGATTCCAGTGCCTGCCGCATGGCGTTCGCGTGTCGTGCGGCATCCGACGTAGGCGAATAGTCGCGGCATGATCACGCCGCCTTCATCTCGTGAGCAATACGCGGAAGCAGACCGCCCGCGCTGAAGATCTCCGCTTCTTCCTCGGTATCGATACGGCACTTGACGGGCGCACTCACGACCTCGCCATTCTTGCGCGTGATGCGCAGCGACAACGCGATCGACGGCGTGATGGGTCCGCTCAATCCTTCAATGGCAAACGTCTCCGACCCGTCGATTCGCAGCGTCTTACGATCGACGCCTTCAACAAATTCCAGCGGCAACACGCCCATGCCGACCAGATTCGAACGATGAATGCGCTCGAAGTTTTCACACACGACAGCGCGCACGCCGATCAGCCGAACGCCCTTTGCCGCCCAGTCGCGCGAAGAGCCGGAGCCGTAGTTTTTTCCGGCGATAACGATCAGTTCCTCGCCGCGCTCCATGTATTTTTCGGCGGCGTCGAAGAGGCGCATCGTCGCGCCTTCGGGTTCCATTCTCGTGATCGAGCCTTCCGTGCCGCCCGCCATTTCGTTGTGCAGGCGGTTGTTTGCAAACGTCGCACGAATCGCCACTTGATGATCGCCGCGCCGCGTGCCGTACGAATTGAATTCCGCGGCGTTCACGCCGTGCGCGATCAGGTATTCGCCCGCCGCGCTCTCAGGAAGAATCGCGCCCGAAGGCGAGAGATCATCGGTCGTCACGTTATCGCCGAAAACGCCGATTGCCCGCATTTCGTCGAAGCGCGCCGCTTGAGTCAGGCCCGGCTGCCAGTATGGCGGTCTGCGGATGTAGTTGCTATCCTCGCGCCACGGAAAGCGCGCGGGCACGGCGTTGGCGCCATCGAGACGCTCGGCCTTGCGGAACATTTCCGTGTAGATGCGCAGATACTGTTCGCCATGCAGACTGGCGTTGAGGAGCGCATCGATTTCCTCGTCGGCCGGCCAGAGATCTTTCAGATACACCGCGTGGCCCGCCGCGTCCGCGCCAATTGCGCCGTTCTCGATGTCGATGTTGATCGTGCCTGCAATGGCGTAAGCCACGACGAGCGGCGGCGATGCAAGAAACGCTTCCTTCACGCGCGGATGAATGCGGCCATTGAAATTCCGGTTGCCGGACAGCACGGCGACCGCGTGCACGTTGCGGCTCACAATGTCCTCTTCGATGCTCTGCGGCAAAGGACCGGACATGCCGTTGCACGACGTACAGCCAAATCCGATGATGCCGAAGCCGAGCGCTTCGAGCGGCTCCATCAAACCCGCTTCGCGTAGATAGCTCTCCACGGGTTTCGAGCCGGGCGCAAACGAGGTCTTCACCCACGGTTTTCGATTCAGCCCGCGTTCCATGGCCTTTTTCGCCACGAGCCCCGCGGCAATCATGTTGCGCGGATTCGACGTGTTCGTGCAGCTCGTGATCGCTGCAATGACGACCGAGCCGTCACGCAATTCGACGGGCGACGCCGCGTCCGATTTCGCGTACGATTCCGCGTCCGATTCGGCGTCCGACTCCGCAACGGGCTCAGCGGATGGCCGCGCGATCCCTTTCGCGATCAGACTCGACAGCGGCACACGATCATGCGGATTCGACGGGCCCGCCAGCGCGCGGCCAACGCTCGACAGATCGAACGACAGCACGCGGTCATACTCGGCGTCGTTCAGATCGTCGGCCCAGAGTCCTTGCGCCCTGGCATAGCTTTCCGTCAGCGCGATTTGCGCGGACGGGCGCCCGGTGAGACGCATGAAGTCCAGTGTCTTTTGATCGATTGCAAAGAGCGTCGCCGTCGCGCCGAACTCCGGCGCCATGTTCGAGATCGTCGCGCGATCGCTCAAGGTCATTGCGCGCGCACCTTCACCATGAAACTCGATGATCGAGCCCACCACCTTCTGCTGGCGCAGAAACTCAGTAATGGCGAGCACGAGATCGGTGGCCATCACGCCCGGCTGGCGGCATCCCTTCAACTCGACGCCGACGATGGTCGGCAGCCGCAGCCACACGGCACGGCCGAGCATCACCGATTCGGCCTCGATTCCGCCGACGCCCCAGCCAAGCACGCCGATTGCGTTGATCATCGTCGTGTGGCTGTCGGTGCCGACGAGCGTGTCGGGATACGCCACACCGTCCTTGATCTGAATGACCGGCGACAGGTGCTCGATATTCACCTGATGCAGGATGCCGTTGCCCGGCATCAGCACGTCGAGGTTCGAAAACGCCTGCTTGCACCACGCGAGAAACTCGAAGCGTTCGACGTTCTTCTGCTGCTCGATCGCCATGTTCTTCGCCATCGCCTCGCGGTCGTAGCCCGCGACGTCGACATTCAGCGAATGATCGACGACCAGATGCGTCGGCACGACGGGATTGATCGTCGCCGGATCGCCGCCCGCTTCCGCAATCGCGTCACGCATGCCCGCGAGATCGACGAGCGCCGGCGTGCCGAGCAGATCCTGCAGCACCACGCGCGCCGGATAGTACGGAAAGTCGACGTCGTGACGACGCGCCGCCAGTGCCTGCAGATAGCGTTCGGCTTGCACCCCCGGCTGCCTGCGCGCGATGTTCTCGGCAAACACGCGGACGCTATAAGGCATGCGGGCAAATGAAGTCGCGCCGATGGACTGCATGGCGTCGGCGACGCTGACGAATTCGACGGACTGATTCGGAAGGAAGCGGGACATCAGGGTTTTCTCCAAGGCAATACAAGGCTGCTTGCGTTTCGATGTAGTGCATTCTATGATCATAAAACGCAATAAGCAAATGCAGTTGAACTGGGTGGATACCCTGGCGGGCAGATTCCCGCTCATCGCTGGAGGCAGCAGGCAATGGCAAAATCACAAACCGGCTTTTCAGTTGCATCGCCACATCCGGCGATCGTGAACGGCCGTTTGAGCCATTCGCCGCTTGCAACCCACATGACCTCCTCCACTGAAACCGCTGCGGCGCTGACGCCGCTGCAAACGCGCGTGGCGCGCGAAATCCTCGCGCTTGCGCGGCGTGAAGATCTTGCCCTTGGCGACCGGCTTGCGGAATCCGCGCTCGCCGAAAAAATCGGCACGTCGCGCACGCCCGTGAACGTGGCGCTTCATCATCTCGTGTCGCTCGGCGTGGTGTATTACGACGCGAATCGCGGCTTCTTCATGGCGAAGCCCGCGCGCGACGTGACTGATGTCGCCGCCCAGTTCTTCAACGAACCGGACGACCCGCTGTATCTGCGAATCGCCGAAGACCGTCTCGCGCATCGCTTGCCGGACGACGTGACAGAAGCCGATCTGATGCGTCAGTACGAGGTGTCGCGCAGCGAGCTTCGGCGAGTGCTGTCGCGCATGCAGGAAGAAGGCTGGATCGAACGGCAGGTCGGCCACGGCTGGCAGTTCATGCCCATGATCGACTCGGTCGAGGCGTATGAAGAGAGCTATCTGTTCCGTGCCGCAATCGAGCCGACGGGCGTGATGTCGCCCACGTTCAGCGCAAACCGCGTCGAACTGGACGCGTTGCGCCGCCGCCAGCGCTTCATCGCCGAAGGCGGCTATCTGACGATGAACTCAGTGGAACTCTTCGAAGCCAACAGCGAATTTCACGAGACGATCGCGAAATGGTCGGGCAATCGCTTCATCGCCCAGTCGGTGCGCCGAATGGACCGGCTGCGGCGCCTCGTCGAGTATCGGCAGGCGAAGGCGCGTAAGCCGCGGCAGGAGCAGGCGCTGGAACACCTCGCCATCCTCGATGCGATTGCCCAGCACGATCTGCTGCGCGCGGCCGCGCTGCTGCGCGATCACATCGAAGGCGCGCGGCGCGCCAAGGTTCACGCACGAGAGGTCTTCACGCCGCGAAAATAGCGGTTCTTTGTCATGGCGGCCCGGCCGGGCCGTTTTTTTTAAACCATATTGCGTTTTGTTGCCATAAAACGCTTAATAACGGAGCCGCACCCGCACGGTGTCGAGACTCCGGGACACGGAGACGAGCATGTCGTATCGCCGAGGCTGGATAGCCCTTTTTCTCTTTTGCTTATCCATGATCAACTACATGGACCGCATCGCCCTTTCGATTGCAGCGAAGCCGATTGCATCCGAATTCAAACTGACCTCCGTCGGCATGGGCTATCTGTTCTCGTCGTTCATCTGGAGCTATGCACTGTTCCTGTTGCCGATGGGATTTCTGGTTGACCGTTTCGGCACGAAGCGCATGGCGGCAGCCGGGATCTTCGTCTGGTCGGCGGCGACCGCGCTCACAGGCACCGCAAGCAGCTTTGTCAGCCTGATGTGCGCCCGGCTCGTGATGGGCGCGGGCGAATCCACCAGCAATCCGGTCGGCGCGAAGGTGATCCGTCAATGGATTCCCGCGGACGAACGCGGCATGGTGACCTCCATGTTCAACAGCGGCTCGTATGCCGGGCCGGCGATCTGCTCGATCATGCTGGGTTCGCTCATTGCGCTCTTTGGATGGCGCATTTCGTTTGTCATCGCGGGCGCGATCGGCTTCGTCTGGTTGGCCGCGTGGCTGATTTTCTTCAATACGCCGGAGAAGGTCCGCTGGCTGGACACGGCCGAGCGGAACAAGATTCTCGCCCAGCGCGAAACAAAGCCCGCGAATACGCTCAGTCAATCGAACAACCCGGCCGGGCTGCTGTCCCTGATGCGCTCCCCGACACTGTGGGGTCTCGCCATCACGCAGGGCTGCAACGTCTACACCCAATACCTCTTCCTGACATGGTTGCCGAGCTATTTGCAGGCGACGCGTCACTTGAGCATCAGCCACACCGGTCTTTTTTCGGCTGTTCCTTATGCCGCGTCTGTCGTGCTGTGTATTCTGGCGGGACGTCTGAGCGACCGGTATCTGAAGAAAAGCGGAGTCGGCACGGGCCGTCGCCGCAATGCTGTTGCACTCGCCATGCTCACCGGCGCGACGATCCTCACCGTGCCGTTCACGTCGAACCTTTTCGTGCTGCTTCTGATCTTCTCGATCACCTTGACGGGCATTGCATCGACTACGTCGCTGAACTTCGCGCTGTTGAACGACCTGTTGCCGAATTCGCGCGATGTGGCCAAGGCAATGGCTTTCGTCGTGGTCGGCGGACAGATCTTCGGCATGATCGCGCCCATCGCCACCGGCTATGTGATCGCGGCGACCGGAAGCTATGACTGGGCATTCGGCATTGCCGGCCTGCTTCTGCTTGTGGGCGCAACAGTCGTCATCACGATGACTCGCTCGCCGATGCTGCGCAACCACGATGACGACGCCGCGAATGCTCAGGTCGCGCTGTAATACACAACCAGCGGAACCGTGATTTTCCGAGCCCTCCGCGCGCGATGCGCAGTCGTTCGCGGAGGGCTTGCTCGCGCGCGTGGCAGCGTGTTCCCAAAAGGTGCGTTCGGCACCGGCATGCGGCCCGCACATCGCGCGCCACGCTTTTGCCTGGCCATCTCCGATGCGCCGGCTCCCATGCAAATGTTCTCCACTTGCAGCCGCGTGAAATCGCAAACCTGACGCGCGCCGTCAATCGCAACCGACGCGCCACGCAGGTGAACGGGCGGCTGACAGGCTGTGCGAAATCCGCCCCCAAACGCTGCCATCAAAAGTAAAAAAACAGGCGTTAAGGGTCTCTTAAGCAGGCATTTCGCAGAATGGCATCCCTTGTTGGCAGCATTCCATCGAAGTTGCCCCACCTCTCATTCCGGAGCCGAATTTGACGGACTGCAAGATCGCAGAGGCCGCTGCTGCAGCGGCGACAACAGCGGTTGAGAGTCTGGTCACGACGCGCCCGGCCTTGCCGACGCAAAGTATGACCGCTCGCTCATTTCTGAAACACCATGCCCTCATACCGATCTGCGCATTGCTGATGAGCGGCTGCACGTGGTATCACCGCGCGCCGCTCGCCCTGCAGGCAACGGCCACATCTGCAAGGACGCTTGAGCGCGTTCAGATCGATCCTTCGACCATGCCGCTGCCCGAGCTGGCCGCGCATCGTTTCGATCCGTCCGACGGACTCGACATCGACGAAGTCGCCATGCTCGCGGTGGCCAACAATCCGGACCTCAAGCTCGCGCGCGACGATCTCGGCATCGCCCGCGCGCAAGCTTATTCGGCGGGTCTCCTGCCCGACCCGCAGTTGAGCGTGTCGAGCGATTATGCGGGCGCGGCCGGCACGACGCGCGCGTTCAATTATGGGCTGAGCATCGACGTCATGGCGATCGTGCTTCGCAGCGCGAACAAGCAATCCGCCGACGCCACCGTCGCCAAAACCGATCTCGGCCTGCTGTGGCAGGAATGGCAGATCGTCGCGCAGGCGCGGCAATTGTTCATCAAGACGCGCTTCCAGCAGGACACGCTGCCGCTCTTGCGGCAACAGCGCGATCTCGCGCGCACACGTTATGAGCGCATGGCCGAAGCGCATCGCGACGGCAATCTGACCGACGACACGCTCACCGCCGCGCTCACCGCGTATAGCGACGCCCGCAAGCAGTACACCGACGCCGAACGCGCCGCCGAACAAACGCACCACGATCTGAACGCGCTTCTCGGACTCGCGCCCGAGGTGCAACTACAACTCGCCGACACCGGCGAAACCGCTCCGCTCGACGATGCCACGCTCGACGCCGCGCTCGCGAAGCTGGCGCAGCGCCGCCCCGATCTGATCGCGTTGCAAGCCGGTTACGAAGCGCAGGAGCAGAAATATCGCGCGGCGATTCTCAGCCAGTTTCCGAGCCTGTCCGTGGGCTTCGTACGCGCGCGCGACACGTCGAACATCTATACCAGCGGCTTCCAGATCAACCTGAGCTTGCCGATCTTCAACCGGAACCAGGGCAATGTCGCGATTGAAAAGGCCACGCGCCAGCGGCTGCGCGACGAATATCAAATGCGTCTGAACGAGGCTTACGCCGATGTCGCGCACATGCGCGCGGACAACGCGATCCTGTCGCGCCAGTTGCAGCAGACCCAATCTGCGTTGCCCGATGCCGATCTCGCGGCCACCCATGCGGCTGCGGCCTACGCGGAACATAACCTGACGCTCGGCGCCTATACCGACGCACAAAGCGCGGCACTCACCAAACGCATCGACATCGCGACCTTGCGCGAGTCGCTTGCGGAGCAGCGCGTGGGTCTCCAGGCGCTGCTGGGCAGCGCAATTCCCGACGCCTTCTCTTCCGCCCAGAACTTCACCCAAACCCATGCGAAATAGACCCTTTGCGACGCGGCGAGCGCGTATTGCGCTCCTGACGATAGCCGCCGGCGCCGTCTTCACGTGTTCCGCGTGCCACTCATCGAGTGCGGCCGATTCTGCTGCAAGCGACGCCTCATCCGACAAGCCCGCGGTATCCGTGCAGACCGTGCGCGCGCAGCGCGGGGCCATTGCGCAACCCGTGCGCGCGTATGGCATCGTCGCGGCTTCCGCCTCCAACGTCACCACGATCAATCTGCCGTACATCGCGCGTGTCGTGCAGATGCGCGTGCAGCCAGGGCAGACCGTGACGCGCGGCACGCCGCTTTTCGTCGTGCAAGCCGATCTCGCCGCCGTCCTTGCGGCGACCCAGGCAAAAAGCGCCTTGACCCTCGCACAAGGCGAACTGGCGCGCACTCAGTCACTGTTCGACAAGGGGCTTGCCACGCAGTCGCAACTGGCAGCCGCCCGCAAGTCCGAAGACGACGCGCAGCAGGCGCTCGCCGCGCAAAACCAGAGCGGCGTCGCGGGCGGCAACAAGGTCGTGAGCGCGCCGTTCGACGGCGTGGTGCTCCAGGTATCGGTCGCGCAGGGCGACCAGGTCCAGGCGGGCGCCGCGATCCTGCAACTCGCGGGCGGCAGCAGCAAGGACATGCGCGCGAACGTCATGCTCGGCGTCGAACCGTCGGATGCCGCCGCGATCCATGCCGGCGACGTCGTGACGGTGCACGGACTGTCGGCCACGCTCGCCAGAAACGCGGCGGATGGCCGCGTTGTGATGGTCGGCGCCTCAATCGATCCGCAGAGTCAGCTTGTCGATGTCGGCGCGAATGTGCCGCTCGGCCAGAGTGCATTCATTCCGGGCACGCGCGTGAGCGCCGACATCGCCACGCGCAGCGGCGTCCACTGGATCGTGCCACGCGCGGCCGTGCTGAAGGACGACAAAGGCGCGTACGTGTTCCAGATCAATGCACAAGGCAAGGCGCGGCGCGTCGCCGTGGCGATCCAGGTCGAGGACGGCGACCGTTACGGCGTGGACGGTTCACTCGATCCGGCCCAGAGTCTCGTGGTGAGCGGCAACTATGAGCTGGACGACGGCATGGCGGTGCGGGTCAGTGGAGGCGCGCCGCGATGAATTTTGGTCAATGGATGCAGATGCACCGGCGTTCGCTGCTGTTCGTGATCGCCTTGCTGGCGATTGCCGGCGTCATGAGCGCCTTCCGGCTGCCCATCTCGCTGTTTCCGAACGTCGCGTTTCCGCGTGCGGTCGTCTCTCTCGATGCAGGCGACCGCCCCGCCGAGCAGATGGCCACGCTCGTCACGATGCCCGTCGAAGAGGCGCTGCGCCGTGTGCCGAATGTGCTCGACGTCGAATCGAAAACCAGTCGCGGGTCGGCGGAAATCTCGCTGAACTTCAACTGGGGCACCGACATGGCGCAAGCCACGCTGCAAGCCCAATCGGCGATCAGCGAAATTCTGGCGACGCTGCCGCAGGGCACCTCGATGCAGGTGCGCCGCATGGACCCCACCGTGTTTCCCGTGCTGGCCTACAGCCTGACGTCGAACAACCAGTCGCTCTCCGCGTTGCACGATCTGGCGCAGTTTCAGATGCGGCCGTTGCTGTCCGGGATCGAGGGCGTGGCGCGCGTGGACGTGACAGGCGGCGCACAGGACGAACTCGAAGTCGCGATCGATCCTGCACGGCTCGCCGCGTACAAACTCTCGCTCGCCGATGTATCGAAGGCCATCGGCGCGAGCAATGTGCTGATGGCGAACGGCCGTATCGAGGATCACTACAAGCTCTATCTCGTGATCGCCAACTCCACGATCACAAAGCTCGACGAGCTGCGCAACGTCGTCGTGTCGGCCAACGGCGCCACGCAGATCCGGCTGGGCGACATCGCGACCGTGCGTCAGGGCGTGATGCCCCAGTGGATGCGCGTGACCGCCGACGGACAGGACGCGGTGCTCATCAACGTCTACCAGCAGCCGGGCGCGAATAGCGTGGCCATGGCCAAGGCGATTCGCGCAAAGCTCGCCGATTTCCAGCACCAGATGCCGCGCGGCGTGCATCTGTCGAACTGGTACGATCAGAGCGAACTCGTGATCGCCTCCGCAACCAGCGTGCGCGACGCCATCATGATCGGCGTGGTGCTCGCGGCGCTGACGCTTTTCTTCTTCCTGCGCAACTGGAAGATCACGGCCATCGCCGTCGCGCTGGTGCCGGTCGTGATGGCCGCGACCATCCTGCTGCTCGACGTCTTCGGCATGGGCTTTAACATCATGACACTCGGTGGCATGGCCGCCGCGGTCGGGCTCGTGATCGACGACGCGATCGTGATGATCGAACACATCGTGCGGCGCATGCGCGAAGGCGGCGCACGCGCCTTTCACGGCCGCGTGATGGCCGCGGCACTCGAATTCACACGGCCGCTTGCCGGATCGTCGGCGGCCACGCTGATCATTTTCGTGCCGCTCGCGTTCCTGTCGGGTGTCACCGGTGCCTTCTTCAAGGCACTGTCGATCACGATGGCAAGCGCCCTCTTCATTTCTTTTCTTGTCACGTGGCTCGCCGTGCCGATTCTGTGCGATCGCTGGCTCAAGCCGAAAGACGCCGAGGAACATCGCGAGACACGTTTTGCCTCGTGGATGAACCGGCGCTACGCGTTTCTGGTCGAGCGCGTCACCGCGCGGCCGGTTCTCGTGCTCGTGGGTCTCCTGCCGCTCATCGCGGTGGCCGCGTTCGCCTTCACGCGCGTGGGCAGCGGCTTCATGCCGAGCATGGACGAAGGTGGTTTCGTGCTCGACTACCACACCGAGCCAGGCACTTCGGTGAGCGAAACCGACCGGCTGATGAAACAGGTCGAAAGCATCATTCAGGCGAACCCGAATGTCGCAACGTATTCGCGGCGCACCGGCGCGGGTCTGGGCGGCGATCTCAACGAGCCCAACAAAGGCGACTTCTTTGTGCGGCTGAAGTCAGGCAAGCGCGAGCCGATCGAAACCGTGATGGAGGAAATCCGCTCGAAAGTCGACGCTCAGGTGCCCGGCGTGAATGTCGAACTCGCGCAGCTCATGGAAGATCTGATCGGCGATCTGACGGCGGTTCCGCAACCGGTCCAGATCAAGATCTATTCCGACGACCAGAACACGCTCGACACGACCGCGCGCGCCGTGGCCGCGCGAATCGGGAAGATCCAGGGCGTGGTGGATGTGAACGACGGCATCAATCCGGCCGGCGACGCTCTCGAATTGCATATCCGGCCCGAAGCCGCGGCCGCCGAGGGTATGGACCCGCAGTCGATTGCGCAGGCCGTCTCCGACATGGTCGAAGGGAATGTGGCCACGCAGTTCCAAAACGGACCGAAAACCGTCGGCGTGCGTGTGCGCGTGGCAGGAGCGACGGGATTGACCGATACGCAACTGGGCCAGATGCAGATCCGCGCGCCTGATGGGCATCTTTTTGCGCTGAATCGCGTTGCTGACCAGATCACCGTGACGGGACAGCCGGAAATCAGCCGGGATAACCTGAAGCGGATGGTGGCGGTGACCGCGCGCATCGACGGCCGCGATCTGGGCTCGACGATCGCCGACGTGCAGAAGGCGCTCGGCGACAAAAGCCTGTTGCCCGCCAGCGTGTATTACGAGCTGGGCGGCCTTTATCAGCAACAGCAGATTGCCTTCAAGGGCTTGCTGACCGTGTTCGGCGCGGCAGTCGCGCTGGTGTTCGGCCTGCTGCTGTTCCTCTACGAGCGCTTTCGCGTGGCGCTTGCCGTCATGGCCATGCCTCTGCTGGCGGCGGGCGCGGTGTTCATCGGTTTGTGGATCACCGGCATGGAACTGAATATCTCCGCCATGATGGGAATGACGATGATTATCGGCATCGTGACCGAAGTGGCGATCTTCTATGTATCCGAGCTGCAAGGCTTGACTCGCGAGGAAGAGATGCCATTCGAGGAGGCGCTGACCGCTGCCGGGCGCAATCGCCTGCGGCCCATTGCAATGACGACCATCGCGGCGATCCTCGCGCTGCTGCCGCTCGCCTTCGCGCTCGGTCAGGGGTCGGCCATGCAGCAGCCGCTTGCCATCGCGATCATTTCCGGGCTGATTGTGCAGCTGCCGCTGGTGTTACTGTTACTGCCGGTGTTACTGAAATTGCTGATGAAGAAGCAGGCTATTTGAGTCGGCGAAGGTGTTGTCGGGATTGATTTCGGGGGCCGTCGTCTAGCGTTTGCAGTGCATCAGCGAAAGGGCGCTTCTTGACTCGGCGTTACCCGGTAGAAGTCCCCCGTTGCCCTGATTCTCTCGCCCGCCTCGCGCGGGCTTTTTTTCGTCCTGACGGTGCAGCCTTAACATCGTTCGAGCGGGTCGCAGTTACTTCGTTATGCGAAATAACAGGCTGAAGTGCGTACCGATATGGCAGTTTTGTCATGTGCCATGGTTTCAGAATTTTGGGATGTCTGTTCGTGCGAGGGTGGCACCATTCACACGAACCTTTCAGGGATGAATGATCGTCTTATGCATCGCGGCCGCCATTGAGATAACCCTAAAAAACCAGGAGGCCAGCAATGGACCCGGCTTTCCCCGCGTATTACCAGAAGGAATTGCGATACGTCACAGCATCCTTTGGCGAATTCGCAAAGGCGCACCCGAAGATCGCCGCGCGGCTCGGAGCAAAGGCCGGTGGTGAAGTCAGCGATATCTACGTGCAGCGTCTGCTCCAGTCATACGCCTTCAGCACCGCTGGCTCGCAGATGCGTATCGACCGGTTCCCGGCCGAGATTCCGCAGCGCCTGCTCGATCGCGTCGATATCAACTACACCGCACCGCTGCCGTCGCTGGCCGTGGCACAACTTCACCCCGATCCGGAAGGCGCACACCGTTCGCACGGACTCGTGCTCGACCATGCCATTACCGCAGGGCGGGATGTGAGCCTGTCTGTGGGGCGCTCGCTGATTGCCGCAGCGCGCGGCGCGATCTCCATGTTCGCCTGGTTGGGGCTGAAATTGATCGCGGCCAAAGGCAAGGTCGTGATTCAGGCGCAGAGCGACGAGATGGAGCTGGACGCACTCAAGAACCTCACGGTTCGTAGCGTGAACGGCAAGCTCATTCTGACGGCCAGGGAAGAAGTCTGGATTGGTGCGGGCGGTTCATACATCCAGATCAACGGCGGCGGAATTGTTAATGGCTCGCCTGGGCCGATTCTGGAAAAGACGCCTTCTTGGGATGCGCCTGCTGCATCTTCCCAACGCGTTCCCCTGCCTGCGATGCCGGTCACGCCGCTCATGCAGGACCCCGCCGAGCTTTACTCGCAGACGTTTGATGCCAGCACCGTCATTGCGAACCAGGGCGACGGGCTGGCACTCGCCAACCAGCCCTATCGCGTCTACCTGCCTGACGGCACGCTCAAGCAGCAGGGCATGCTGACTGAAGGTGCGACGCTGACTGTCAACACACCGGAATCTGTAAAAGTGAAGTGCGAAATCGGCGCAGGCGATTGGGCCGTGGCCGAAGACGCATACGACTACGAAGAACTTGCAGATGACTCCGGACAGGCCTGATGTCTGCCCGCCTTTTAAAGTGACTTGTTCGAGGTTAACCGATGGCACACCTGCATCACAAACCGCATTCGGAGGGGCCGGGAACGCCGCCTTCGCCCTACGTGGAAGTCACGATCCTGTTTCGGGACGTGTTGAAAAAGCCCATCGAAGGGCTGTCCGTGCAGGTCAAGGCAGGCACCGGTGCGCCCGCCGCACCGGCGTGGCGAATCGGCCCTGACAATATTGACGATCCACAAACCGGCATCCCGGCATCGGCTCCCAACGGGGCGGCAGCTTCGCCTGCCGCATCTGTACCAATGGTCGATAACAAAGCGGAGGCCGTCGCGGACAGGGATGGATATGCCGCAACGATCCACAATGCCGCGCGCAACCAGCCCATGGATGTACTGGTAAAGAACCGGCATGGTGAGTACGTGCTCAAGGCCACCGTTACGCCGACAAAGGACATCAGCGCCTTCACGGTATCCAGTCCTGAAGTTCATATCGAGGCGACCACGCAGCTAACGCCCAAGCAAACGCTGGAGCAGGATATCAACGTGCCTGTCGTGAAGCAGGGCGAGGTGATGACCATCGAGCGCCTGGTTCATGAATTTGGGCCATTCATAGGTTGGTCTCAGGTAGTGACGGAGCAAGGGAGAGTCAAGAAGGACTTTCCGGAAAAGCACAAGGAAGTGACGACTGATGAACAGACCGGGAAGCAGAAGACAAAGATTGCTATCGAACATCATTACAAAGTCGTGGACAACGGGAAACCACACACTGTCCTGTTGAATCTGCTTGGTTCTCGGCTGAATTATCCGTCGCCAATTACATTCTCCGAAGAGCAGTACAAAAAAATGGCAACGGAATTGAACGTGGATGTTGCTGCTATCAAGGCGATAGTGATGCAGGAATGCGGCGGAGTTCCATTTGAAGCGAACGGTCTTCCAAAAATAAGATATGAGCGACATAGATTTTATGATCTGTTGAGAAAGCAGCACGAAAACCAAGAGGCCGAATAAATCACTGCGGCTCGCAGGAGAGGGCAAAAGAGGAAGGCTGTGCCGTTCAATAATCCTTATCCAAAATTTCCAGATTTGTGCAATCCGAATCAAGGCGGATATGGCGCAGAAGGAATGCATCAATACGAGAAACTGACGCGTGCGGCGGCTCTGGATTTCGATTTGGCAATACAAGCCTGTTCTTGGGGTGGATTTCAGATACTTGCAAACGAGTATGTTGCATGTGGATGTCCAACCTCGTTTTCATTTGCAAATAAGTTCATGTCTGGCTCTAATGGGCAAATGCAAATTTTTATCTTATTTATGAAAAATGTGAAGCTGCATGGCGTTACATCTCTTCGTTCACATGATTGGGAAGGCGTGGCGTCTGCATACAACGGGGCGAGATGGAAGGAAACTAATCCGCACTACGCAACAGATCTCGGGGTGTACTATGAGAAATTTAAGTAAGACTTTTGTTTTTTTTCTACTTGCGACGTCCTCGTGTGAGGTTTGGAGTGGACAGGCATTTTCTTTTGACAAACCGGGGCTTGTTTCTTTCGAAGATCATGGTGCTATAAGTGGATACTATAATGTCAGTGATGGTGAGCGGTCATGCACATTTTTGTTTGTGAGTGCTGGCGGAGAAATTAATGATCCATCAAAGTCCCCCTATTCGGAAGTTAAATTGTTGACCTTTGTGCCACGGGAAAATAGTTTTTCTTTCTCTGAGCGTGATAAGTCTTATGACATATCGGGCACGTTGTATAGAAGGGATGGGACGTGGATTGTTCGAACGGACGAGGGGCAGGCGGGATGCGAAAATTCGTTGGGCTCGTTTATGTCTTCTCGATCGGACAAGGTTGGTGGTGAAATATTTTCCGTCAGACGAACCATTTCTGCGACGGGAATACGTTTGATAGGCCGGAAAACGTATTTATTTGATTTGAAGCGTGGACGATACGTGGCGAAGAAAGCATATCTGACAAAATGGGACGGGGTCATTGTGCTCCAAACCCATGAGCCATTTACCTTGGTTCGCTTCGCAGACGCAAAATCGAACGTGGCAAATCCGGGGAAGGTAACAACCGGCTGGGTCCGTTCAGCCGACCTGGTTGATCCGTTTCCTCCTACAGCCAAACACCAAGGAGAAGCTCAATGATCGATCTCATCCGACTCGGCGACACCACCGACCACGGCGGTGAAGTCATCACCGCCTCCGAAACCATGCGCTACCAGGGCGTTCGTGTCGCCCGCCAGGGCGACGAAGTGAAATGCCCGCAGCATCCAGACGTGAAGCCCAACGTGATACTCGAAGGAGACGGCAAGATCACCGACCACGGCATACCCGTCGCACGCCACGGTCACCGCGCCACATGCGGATGCAGGCTGATATCGAGCATTGGCTGATGCCACAACCTGTCAGGGCCGCGCGCGGCCCTTTTTCAGACGAGGTGCATTTGGAAAGCGTAGTACGCGATACGGCTATGTCTGTACACCTGATCGAAGGTCTGTTGGCCAAACCATGGCACCACAGCTTCTTCGCGCTCATGCGCCGCATCAACGCGAATCCCGCCAGCGATCCTGTCGGTGCCGCGCTGCATCCGCAGGATGAACCGTTTCGCGTCGGCCAGAAGCCGAGCCTCATTTTTGCGCCGAGCGAAGTGGCAGACGCGACGATAACAAATGGCAGACTGCGCATCCGTCTTCACAGCTTGGGAGTGCTAGGTCCCAATGGGCCGCTGCCGATCCATGTCACGGAGATCGCCCGCGAGCGCGAAGAACATCGCGGCGACCCGACACTGTGCAACTTCCTCGACGTTTTCCATCATCGCTCGCTTACGATCCTGTACCGCGCCTGGGCGTCTGCGCAGTCGGCGGCAAGCCTTGACCGGCCCGAACAGGACCGTTTTTCGTTCTATGTCGGCTGCCTGTCCGGTGTTTCGCCAGTGCCAGCACGCACTGTATCGCTGCCCCTGCATGCGCGCCTGGCGGCGACGCCTCTGCTCGTGCAGGAGACGCGCAATCTGGAGGGACTGTGCGGGTGGATTAACCATCACTTCGATGTGCCCGTCCAGATGAAGGAATGGGCGTTTCACTGGACGGCACTCCCACCTGACCTTCAATGCCGGTTCGGTACAGAGCGCAGACTGGGAACGCTCGGCGCGGGAGCGATGCTGGGCGAGCAGGTGCCCGGCAGAACACAGCAGTTCTGTCTCGTCCTCGGCCCGCTCGACCTGGAAACCTATCACCGTTTCACACCGCGCGGCAAAGACCTGCTGCAACTCGTGGCGCTGGTGCGCGCCTATGTCGGGCTGGAGTTCGAATGGCCGCTGGAACTTCAGATCAGGCCGGAGGAAATGACACCGGCAAAGCTGGGTGACGAACAGCGACTCGGCTGGTCGGGCTGGATGGGACGTTCGTCCACGAACCGGCCAGTCGTCGGCATGCGCTTTGAACCCGAGCGGTATCTGGAAGAACTCTTGCGGAACGTGGCGAAGGAGCACTCAGCAAGGCGCAATGCAACTGACCGCGACTCAATGGAGAGCCGTCTCCCTGTCATCGCGCCGTGAGGGAATTTCCGTGGGGTGGGTGCTGCGGCGTGCACCGCAGCGTTGGGGAACCGTGGGGGAATGGATGTTTGAGGGCGTGAGGGGGATGCAATTTCCCCCTCACATAACCCGGAGAACCTTGTGTGGCGGAGTGTTTTATCACAGGGTGTGATTTATCCACAGTGTAATAAACGAATCTGTGGACAACCCCAACCCGTGCCCGACAACATGCACCCGTCCTCCACGCGCACAGTCGATTAACGATTGAGTCGCGACATCGCTCCACCCGTTGAAAGTCCACCTTGCGTTAAGCATTCGATAAGGTTCGCTCACCTATCATTTGCGCAACAGGAAGAACCCGGTTTCGGCCAAGGCGAAGCCGAAGGCGTTTATATCAACGTCTTTCAACAAAGGAGCAGCAGATTGTCTGACGCGCACGTGACACCCATGCAGAACAAGGTGCCCGAAATAACGGCCGCCTTCTGGACAATCAAGATTCTGTCGACGACCGTCGGCGAGACCGGTGCCGACTATCTTGCAGTCCATGTCGGGCTGGGCACCACTATCACCATTGCAATCACGCTGTCGCTGCTTGTGGCCTCGCTGATCGCACAATTGCGCAAACGCGCTTATGTGCCGTGGATCTACTGGCTCACCGTGGTGCTCGTGAGTATCGTCGGCACGCAATTGACGGATGTGCTGACCGACGCACTGGGCGTCAGTCTGTACAGCAGTACCGCGGTCTTCACCGTTTTGCTCTGCAGTGTCTTCGGCATCTGGTACTGGAGGGAAAAAACCCTCTCTATTCACACGATCGTCACGCACAGGCGGGAGCTGTTCTACTGGACGGCGATTCTTGTCACGTTTGCCCTGGGCACGGCAGCAGGCGATCTCGCGACGGAAGCCATCGGACTCGGTTTCAGGCTGGGTGTCGTTGTCTTTGGCTTGTCGCTGCTATTGATGGGTTTCGCTACCTATCTCGGCGCGCAGCCCGTACTGGTCTTCTGGCTAGCCTACATCTTGACGCGGCCGTTCGGCGCATCGCTGGGCGATCTGCTCTCGCAAGCACGCGATTACGGCGGGCTCGGCATGGGGACCGTCACGACGAGCGCCCTATTCCTCGTCGTCATCGTCGCGCTAGTCGGCATTCATGCTTCGGCCAGAGCACGCCGGGGTCCTGCCGTATAGGTCAGATTTCGTTTTCGAGTCGCCAGAACTGGCGAAGTCATCGCATTTTCAAATGGAGGATCGGTTATGAACCGGCGCTTGGTAGTTCCTGTACTCGCAGTGACCGCTTTGGCCATCTATACGATGGCAAGCTCGCCTATCGCCTCGACTTCGCAAGGGCTTTTCGCGCTGTCGCCGGTGTCGGTGGCGCATGCCGATACCGTACCGTCGAAGCTGGGCGATCTCTCGAAGTTCCGGATCATCGCGACCGACACGTCGAAACTCGTCGACAAAAATGATCTGGCTGGCGCGAAAACGCGCATCAAGGATCTGGAAACATCGTGGGACGACGCTGAGCCTTCGCTCAAACCGCGCGCCGCTGCGGAATGGCACAAGCTCGATAAGGCCATCGACAATGCGCTTGAAGCGCTGCGCGACAGGTCGCCGGATCAGACAAAGTGCAAAAAAGCGCTCGCCGATCTGATTGCAATGATGGACCAGATGGGCGGAAAGGGTTGAGCATGCCTGGGTACGAAACGCGCTTTCGAGGGTCGTAGACCGATCCAGGACAAGCGACACACCCAACCAGAGGTGCTCGCAAGAAACGGGCTTTTTCGTACGTTAAGGCCGACTCGTCCCTTCGACGGCTCCAGCGTCGCGCGGTTCTTCCGCTCGCTGCAATGAGGCGATCAACGGGCACGATACGGTACCCCTGCGCGAATGGCACGCGCACACGAGCTGGGCGAGTACCGCTTCCATGCGCGCGAGATCGGCGAGCTTCTCCTGAATGTCGCGGAGCTTGTGCTCGGCGAGGCGGCTCGCCTCATCGCAATGCGTCCCATCCTCCAGTTTCAGCAGCTCCGCGATTTCGTCGAGGCGGAAGCCGAGCCGCTGCGCCGATTTGACGAATCGCACCCGCGTCACGTCCGCCGCGCCGTAGCGACGAATGCCGCCAGATGGCCGTTCCGGTTCGAGCAACAACCCCTTGCGCTGATAGAAGCGGATCGTCTCCACATTGACGCTGGCCGCCCTCGCAAAAGCGCCGATCGTCAACGGCTCTCTATGGTTCTCCATATCGGTTCTCCATATCGCTTGACTCCGTACTTAGGTACAGAGCTAACGTTACGCTATTGATCGGCAAGCCGGAAGGGCAAGCGTATGGCAGAACCACAGAAAGGGCGCGGCGCGCTGGCCGCCGGCGGACTGGCCGCGATGCTCGCGTCGACCTGCTGCCTCGGGCCACTGGTGCTCGTCATGCTGGGTGTCAGCGGGGCCTGGATCGGCAATCTGACCTTGCTCGAACCCTACCGGCCGGTTTTCATCGGCACGGCACTCGTGGCGTTGTTCTTCGCCGGACGGCGCATCTTCCGTCCCGCCGCCGCGTGCAAGCCCGATGAGGTCTGCGCGTTGCCGCGCGTGCGCGCCGCATACAAGCTCGTGTTCTGGATCGTCGTCGCACTTGTAGTGATTGCGCTCGGTTTTCCCTATGTGCTCCCTCTCTTCTATTAACCCGGAGTCGCTCATGAAAAAACTGCTTGCTGCACTCGCGCTCGCCGTCGCGACGGTCCCGGTCTGGGCGGCAACCCGGACGGTCACACTGTCTGTTCCCGGCATGACATGCGCCGCCTGCCCGATCATCGTCAGGCATGCGCTCTCCCAGGTCGCCGGAGTCCAAAAAACGGAGGTCCGTTTCGAGCAGCGGGAAGCGATCGTGACATTCGACGACAACAAGATCAGCGTCCAGACACTGACGAAAGCCACGGCTGACGCGGGCTATCCGTCGTCGGTCAAGCGCTGACGGGCTGGCGGTGACTTCCATGAGCATCCGATTCAATTGAAGAAAAGAACTGGAGCAAGCCCATGACGACCTTGACCATCGACGGAATGACCTGTGCTTCCTGCGCAGCGCATATCAGAGACGCGCTCGAAAAGGTGCCCGGAGTGCGCTCGGTTGCAGTTTCCTGGCCCAGTGCACTCGTCGATGTGACGGTCGATGCAGACGTCAGCCACGACACGCTGGCTGCTGCCGTGACGGCAGCAGGCTACCGCGCCAGGATGGCTGACGCGCCGC
This sequence comes from Paraburkholderia sp. MPAMCS5, assembly GCF_036016995.1. NCBI lineage: Bacteria > Pseudomonadati > Pseudomonadota > Betaproteobacteria > Burkholderiales > Burkholderiaceae > Paraburkholderia > Paraburkholderia sp. MPAMCS5. The sequence goes on along the minus strand of NZ_JAYXBK010000008.1, from coordinate 199,310 downwards.
CCCACGCCGCCGGCCTCAAGGACGACACGCCCGGCCGGGCGGAAGCTGCCGCGAAGCGTCGCGGCGAAGACGGCCCGCTGCGGATTGCCGTCATCGGCAGTGGTGGCGCTGCGATGGCGGCCGCATTGAAGGCAGCCGAACGCGGCGCGCACGTGACCCTGATCGAGCGAGGCACGACAGGCGGCACCTGCGTGAATGTCGGGTGCGTGCCGTCCAAGATCATGATCCGTGCCGCGCACGTCGCACATCTTCGCCAGACGAGCCCCTTCGACACGGGGATCAGTGCCGTGGCGCCAGTGATCGACCGGCCGCGTCTGCTCGCCCAGCAACAGGCGCGCGTCGACGAACTGCGCCACGACAAGTACGAGGACATTCTGGCGTCGAAGCCGAACATCGACGTCCTGGCCGGCGAGGCGCGCTTCACGGACGGCCATACTCTCGCCGTCACGCTGACCGCCGGCGGCGAGCGCGCGGTGTCGTTCGACCGCTGCCTGATCGCCACGGGCGCAACGGCCGCCGTGCCGCCGGTTCCCGGCCTGGCGCAGACGCCGTACTGGACCTCGACCGAAGCGCTGGCGAGCGACATCGTCCCTAAACGGCTCGCGGTGATCGGCTCGTCGGTGGTCGCCCTGGAGCTGGCCCAGGGGTTTGCGCGGCTGGGCAGTCATGTGACCGTCATGGCTCGCCACACCGTGCTCTACCGGGAGGACCCGGCCATCGGCGAAGCGGTGAGCGCAGCCTTTCGCGCGGAGGGCATCGAAATCATGACGCAGACACAGGCAAGCCGCGTGTCGCACGCCGACGGCACGTTCGTCCTCAGCACGAACCATGGCGAGGTGCAAGCCGACCGGCTGATGGTGGCAACAGGCCGCGCGCCCAACACGGGCAGTCTGAATCTGGCGAGTATCGGCGTGCAGCTCGACGAACGCGGCGCCATTGTGATCGACGCCGGCATGCGCACGAGCGCACCGGATATCTATGCCGCCGGCGACTGCACCGGCCAGCCGCAGTTCGTCTATGTCGCGGCCGCCGCCGGTACGCGCGCGGCGATCAACATGACCGGGGGCGATGCACGGCTCGATCTCGATACGATGCCGGCGGTTGTCTTCACCGAGCCACAGGTCGCCACTGTCGGCTATAGCGAGGCGCAAGCGGATCAGGCGGGCATCGAGACCGCCAGTCGCACGTTGACGCTCGATAACGTCCCGCGCGCGCTGGTGAACTTCGACACGCGCGGCTTCATCAAGCTGGTGGCGGAAGCGGGCAGCGGCCGGCTGATCGGCGTGCAGGCGGTTGCGCCTGAGGCGGGCGAACTCATTCAGACGGCCGCCATTGCGATTCGCGCCCGAATGAGCGTCCACGAACTCGCCGATCAGTTATTTCCGTACCTGACGATGGTCGAGGGGCTCAAGCTTGCCGCGCAGACCTTTTCGAAGGACGTGAAACAGCTCTCGTGCTGCGCCGGATAAGTCGCGGAGAACGACTCATCGGGGCGGATTCAACCGGCGGAGGCTCTTGCAGCCAGCGATATCTGGCTCGGTCCGGAACGCAGTTTTGTCGAAGGGGAAAAGTGTCGCGACTGGTCGCACGTTCGCCGAACCCTGGGCAGCCACACGCGGCTACGCGGAAATCGCGCTCGACACACCGTGCCCGCGTCACATCTCGTTGCTTTACGATAAAACCACGGGAACGCAAGAACCCGCTGTCGGCTTCCAGTGGTTCAGCCACGCAACCAGCGTCGTCGCGGACATGGGTCGTGCGAAAAGATAGCCTTGTGCGACCTTGCAGCCATGCTTTGTCAGGATCTGTCTTTGCGCGTCCGTCTCGACGCCTTCGGCAATCGTGCCCAATCCCAGACTTGCGCCGATGCTCATGACCGCCTTGGCGAGCGTCCTTGCGCTTTCGTTGCTCTCCAGTTCGTGAACGAAGCTCTTGTCCAATTTGAGTTCGTTCACCGGCATCCGGTGCAGATAGCTCAGGCTGGAATAGCCGGTGCCGAAGTCATCGATCGACAGTCCGATACCCTGGTTATGCACCGAATTAAGGTTCGCTAAACCGTCGGTCGCGGTATTGAGGAGCACGCCTTCTGTCACTTCGAGCATCAGATCCGATGCGCGAAGGCCATGCTCGGCTAGCGTCTGTGCGATGAACCCCGGCAACGCCTGATCGCAAAATGTGGTCGGCGAGATGTTCACGGAGACATGTGGGATCGCAATCGCCAAACGTCGCCATTCGCTCAGTTGACGGCAAGCCGAGCGAAGTACCCAGCGATCGAGTTCCGCGATCATGCCGCCTTCTTCCGCCAGTGCGACGAAGCGCTGCGGCGGCACCATGCCGAACTCCGCGTGATCCCAGCGCGCCAATGCCTCCACGCCGTGAATAGCGCCGTCTTCGAGTCTGATCTGAGGCTGATAGTGCAGTTGCAACTGCTCGTTTTGCAGCGCTTCTCGGAGCGCTCGTTCGAGCTTCAGGTTTTCCTGCGCCGCGCGGTTCAAATCGGGATCGAATATCGAATAGCGATGACGACCGGCGGCCTTCGCGCGGTACATGGCCATATCAGCGTGCGGCAGCAATGTGCCGATACTGTCGCCATGCTGCGGAAAGACCGCGATACCCACGCTCGCCGTGGGCGTCACGCTCATTGAACCGAGAAGAACCGGCTCGCGTATTGTCGCCATGATGGCTTCGCAACGTGCAACCGCGGCTTCGGCATTACACGACGTCAGGACGATCACGAATTCGTCGCCCGACAGTCTGCCTGCAATGTCCTTTTCACCGAGGCATTTCTTCAGCCGTTGCGCGACTTCGCACAGGAGCGTGTCGCCCGCCGGATGGCCGAACGAATCGTTCACCTGTTTGAAGCGGTCGAGGTCCAGAAACAACACGGCCAATGGCCGCCCCATCCGGGCAGCGTCGACGAGCAGCGTGTCTGTTTGAGCAACGAGCGAACTTCGATTGGGCAAACCAGTAAGACTATCGAAATAGGCGAGGCGCCGGATTTTTTCCTTGCTGGCCTCGCGCTCCATCGCAAGCGAACACAGGTTCGCGCTGACGTCGGCGAGGCGCCGATGCAGGTTGTCGGGATGGTGTCGTTCGCGGTAGTAAAAGGCGAGCGTGCCGAGCGTCTGGCCGTCGCCCGAGCGAATGGGGCGCCACCAGCACATGGCCAGCCCGCACGCCTGCGCGAGTTCCGTTCGCTTGTTCCAGAACGAAGTGCACGCCTCGTCGCCGAAAACCACCAGTTGTCCTTCCAGCCCCGGCACCTCGCTGCCCTCGATACCGCAATCGAGCGTGATTCCGTCCATGGCTCTCACGTAATGAGCGGGCAGGCTCGGCGCACCGACGGTCCAGAGCCGATTGCTTTGGTCGATACGCCGGATCGATACCGTCACCTCGGGGGCGATCCGCTCGACCTCGAGACAGATCAACCGCATCACGTCCGCGATCGGCGCCTCGCGCGCGATGGCGTGCAGCGCCTTGTGTTGCAGGACCTCGTGCATCTTCGTGTTGGTGATGTCGGTCCACACGCCGACCATGCTCGTGCACACGCCCTCGTCGTTCTTCACCACATTGATCACCGCGGCAATCCAGAGGGGTTTGCCCCGACGGTCGTAAATGAGAATCTCCGTGCGGAAGCTCTCGCGGGACGTAACATGTTCCCGGACACTCGCCAATGCCGTCGCATTGGTATGGAGCCCACTGACGACGGCGCTGGGCACCTTCCCTTGCATGTCGGCAAGCGTATAGCCGAGCATGCGCGTAAACCCGTCATTCAGATAGAGTGTCCGGCCCAAATGATCGGTGATGATGATGGCCGTATCCGTCTCGTTGGCCGCGAGCGAGAGCAAATGGTGCTCTGCCTCAGATAAAACACAGGCGGAAGTAATCTGATTCATGAGTCACACAGGGCGTGAAGCGACGAATGCCGGCAGAGCTATAGGCACGTCATCGGCATAATGCTGAAGAACTTGAAATTCCGGAACGGGCAGCCTTCCTTACAATTTCCTATTCACGTGCAACCGGTCGCCACCTTTTCCCGGCCCTCACTTTACCCGACTTTCACGACCTTACAGCGGACGCTCCCCTTCCTGTCTGGGCGGGCGATCGACGCGCGACCATCACGGCGCGGTGAGCATGCGCAATGACGAGCCGCGACACCGATCCAGGCAACCAGCGACGGGACATGCCAGGTTCGCGATACCGCGTGACGATCAGATGATGAGTTGCTCCGCAGGGCGCCCGACGCGCACGCTGCACACGTGGTGCAGAGAAATGCTTCTCGAAGAAAATTTCAGCCTGTTCGAGATTGCTTCGATGGGACTGCGAGAGAGCGCGCACGAATTCAGGAACCTTAGTACTTATTGTTTATTGACTTCCCACAAGGTTGCTCAATGAGCTATGGCCACTGACGGGCGTCAGCCTGCCGACATTGATCCGATGAAACTGCCGCAAGTCGATGCGGCAGTCTTCCTTTTGAAAGTGAATCAGCCATTTCCCAGACGCCGCTTCGTCAACCGCCATTCTCCGCAGCGACTTGCCCACTGCTCTGCCTCGATAGCGCGACCGACAGGATAATCACCGGCACCAGGAACGCGAGCGCGTCGGTCTCGATACTGCTTGCCATGCCGGGCATCGCGAATGACAGCCCCGCTATCACAATGGGGCCGCCCGCCAAGGTGCCAAGCAGCCTGGCCCACCACCATTTGCCGTTGCGTTCCGTTATGGCAACGATCGCGGCTAACGAAATCCCAAACAGAAAAACACCCGGCAGTACATCCATCATTGGTCTCCACATGGTTGTCGTTGTGGATTAATTTTAGGTGGACGGGACAATCCGGAAAGCCTTCGGCGCGAGGAATCGGCGCAGAAGTGTGCGGAACCTCGCATAGGCTGCTGGCAGACGCCGAACGTTGCAAACCTGCCGCTTCCTTGCTGGCCTGGCTGGAGGTACTTCAATTATGCAGACGATCCCAGCGGCCCGAAAAAGGGAGTCATCTGAAGTCCGTCCAGGTGCGACACGTTGGCAAAACCATTAAGGCACCCTCAAACATTAAGACGGAACCGAAAGCGGATCGATGAGGAAGGTATTAATCGTCATTCAGTGTGTTGACGGCCGCACAGAATCTTGCAATCGACCGGAGCAAGAACCGTCCGTTCAGTTCTCAATACGCACGCATGCGGCAGACTGAGCCCTGACGTGTACTGCCAGACTTCGTCTAATGACAATGCTTCGGCTTACCCCTCTAATTAATTCGCACGACAGCGATATTGTTCGTTCGAACACACACGCGGCGATAACGTTCCTGTTAAATACAAGCGTGGAGGGAAACAAGCGTGGAGAGAATTCCGCGTGGGAGTGAAGTGGTCCGTGCGCGAAAACGCGCCCACTACTTCTGCGTGTTGCGATCGGGGTGCAGGTATTCAACTTCTATAGCGGCGCACGCAATGTGAACCCGCAATGCTTAGACCATTGGAGTAAAACAATGAATCACGTCAGTTCACACGCCTACAGTTTCGGGGAACCGCTACAACAAGCCGCTTTGCCTGCGTACCATCTCAATGCCCTTTATCGTGGACGTTGGGTCATTCTCGGTACGACTCTCGTGTCTCTGGTGATCGGCCTCGGGTACGCCACGTTCAAGCAGCCCGTGTACCGCTCCGACCTGCTGATTCAGGTCGAGCAGAACGCGCAAACCCAGAAGAGCGTTCCCGCCAGTCTCTCTTCGATGTTCGATGAAAAGACAGAAGCGGCCGACGAAATGGAAGTGCTGAGATCGCGCATGGTGACATCGCAAGCCGTGAGCAAGCTCAAGCTCTATATCGATGCCACGCCACGCTATGTGCCAGTTGTTGGATGGTGGGCTGCCGCGCACACGACCGGCTTGTCCAGCCCTTTGCCGGGCGGCTACGTTTTCGGAAGGGAGAACATCGACGTCGGAACGTTTAACGTGCCGCAGAAGCTGGAAGGCAAGACGTTCAAACTGACATTGACGGGTGAAGGCCAGTACACGCTGGAAGGAAGCGGATTCGAATTCACGGATGGAATTCACCTGCAAGGCCAGGTCGGCAAGTTGATGACCGCACAGACGCCGGACGGTACTATCGAGTTGCTGGTCGATAAGGTGACGGGCAACTCTGGCGCAAGCTTCTCACTGAAGCGGAGTTCACAAGTCGAGACCGTCGCGTGGCTACAGAAAGCGATGGTTCTTGCACAGAAGGGCAAGCAGTCTTACATCATTGGCGTATCGCTCGACGGCACCGATGCGCGACATGACAGTCGCATTCTGAACGAGATCTGGCAGGCCTATTTGTCGCAGAACATGCAGCGCAGGTCGGCGGATGCAGACAAGTCGATTCAATTTCTCGACGCGCAATTGCCGGTGCTGAAGGCGCAACTGGAAGCCGCCGAAAACCGCTTCAACAACTTTCGCGCGGAGCATGGGACGATCGACACGAGCCAGGTCGGCGCGGCGCTGCTACAGCAATCCGTCGCCGCACAACTGAAGGTACTCGATCTGCAACAGCATCGCGACGAACTCGTGTCACGTTTCACCGCAAACTATCCTGCGGTGCGAGCCGTCGATACTCAGTTGCAAGATGCCAATGCCTCGCTCGGCTCGGTCCTCTCACGCACTCGTGCGTTGCCTGTCATCCAGCAAAGTTATCTGCGGCTCCAGCGAGACGTGCAGGTCGACACAGAGCTTTATACGAATCTGCTCAATGCTCGCCAGCAACTCACGCTCGTGAGCGCCGGCAAGGTCAGTGACGTGCGACTGCTCGACGCCGCCACGCCGACAAGAACGCCGGTCCAGCCACGGCGAACTCTCGTGATTGCCGGCTCTGCGCTTTTTGGTCTGCTGCTGGGAGTCGGGATTGCATTGTTCCGGCGCCGTGTGGTCGGCGCGGTTGAGGATGCGCGGGAAATTGAAGCGTCTACGGGACTGCTGGTGTATGCAACCGTGCCGCGTGGCCGTCTGCCGATTTACCGGCGCCGCAAGGCGCTGGGTGGGCCGAAGAGCGCGTTAGCAGTAGCAGGCGCCTATTCCTCCGACGCCACCATCGAAAGCCTGCGGAACTTCCGCACACTTTTGCAATTTAGTTTGCCGGAAGCGCGTAACCACATTGTGCTTATCACGGGACCGACGGCGGACATCGGCAAGTCCTTTGTGTGCGCCCACGTTGCCGCGCTCGCGGGCGCGTCGAATAAACGCGTGCTTCTCGTCGACGCCGATCTGCGCAAGGGCGCTTTGCATAAGTATTTCAACCTGGAACGGGCAGGCGGACTCGCGGATGTCGTGAGAGGCACGCAACGTTTTGAAGAAGTGGTACGGCGCGACGTGTCGCCGGGACTCGATTTTCTGTCCACCGGCGGCGCGGAACTCAATCCCAGCGAGATGCTTTTGCAGCCCGAACTCGAAGAACTGCTGGAACGCGTGAGCCTGCAATACGACATGGTCGTGGTCGACGGTCCCCCGCTTCTATTGTTCGCCGATGCGGTAGCGCTCGGGCGTACCGCAGGCACCGTATTTATCGTGGCACGCCATGCAGTGACGACGCATGCGGAGATTCAGGAGAGCGCCCGCCGGCTTGCGCACGCAGGTGTACCTGTCCAGGGCGTGGTCTTCAACGACCTCACCGCGTCGCCCGGCACATACGGATACGGGGACAACGATTTCTCCAGCTACAAGTACCGCCCCGATGCAAGAGATGCATAAAAGTAGCAGCGCCGCCGTGACGGAATGGCATTGAGCAACAACAGCCAGCTCAAGATGCTAATGCAATGCGGACCTTAAGGGTCCGCACTCCTGATAGGTACATGTCATGCCTGTCACCTGAACGATCTAACCGTGGATGGCAAGGAGACGGTAATGCAGAAGACCCGCATGCTCATGGGACCGCCGGAGTTGACGCGCGTCGCCCCAGCACGCATGTCGACGAACCAGCTCGCGTTTAATGGATATTGGTGGGAAGACCCGGCGCGCTTGATGATGTTCTTCATAGTGCCGCTCTACGTTCTGATCTCAATGAGCTTGCTGGGAAACCAGAAAGCGATCGACCGCGTCTTTTTCGATGGCTTCTATGCGTTTGCGGGCGCGCTGTTTTTAATCACCATCATGGTTGTTTCTTCTTTCGGCAGAAGAACGCCTGCAAGGACGAGCCAGGTGCCGTCCCGGGTTCCACCGCTCGTTCTCGACCTGGTCTTTGTTCTTTCGTGTATTGGGTACTTAACCATGATGGGCGGCTTGCTGGCCAAGCCCGCGCTTCTCATGGCGTTCTTTGACGGCAGCGACAGCGCGTTCGATTTGCTGGAGGTGAAAGGCCGGGTTCCTGGAATTTCCACACTGACGCAAGCTGCTATTGCTTACGTGCCGCTGTACTTCTATGTATTTCCACAAAAAAGACGCGGCCTTACCCGGCACAAACTCTATTTTTCAATCTTGTTCGCTTTGACGGCGCTGCGCAGTTTTATTTTTGCCGAGCGCCTCGCGCTTATCGAACTCGTATTGCCGCTTGCGTTGATGTGGGTGAGATTCCGACGCCCGAACAGGCCGTCAAAGATCCTGATGCTCGGACCGTATCTGTGTGTGGCGCCGCTGATTGCGTTTTTTATCGCCAATGAATATCAGCGTTCGTGGGCAATCTACTATGTGAACCTCTACGACAACATCTTTGATTTCGCAATAGAGCGCCTGGGACTGTATTACTCCACCGCGCTCAATAACGGCGCCGCCATGCTGTCGATTTTCGGTTGGGGCACCGGCAGCCCCGAGTTTACGTTCGACTGGTTGATCAAATTTCCGCTAATCGGCGATTACTTTCGTCCACTGTTCGGCCTCGACGCGAGCTACACCATCCTGCTGACCCGGTACGCCGACCCTGAATTCAACAATCCGTCCGGTATCTTCGTGCACTTCTATGAATGGGGTTGGTCTGCCCTGTTCCTCGCCGCATTCATTGGCTGGCTATTCAGAAAGAGTTACTACGGCTGGCGCGCGGCCAATGGATTCTGGTGTTGTGCGCATCCTGTACTACTGGTTTCGCTATTCGAGATCCTGCGTCTTCCCAATCTCTTTAGCGGCAGAAACTTTGTTCCGATTGCACTGTTGTTCATTGTGTTCAGCCTGTGCCGCACGAAGTCCGCGCGACCGTTGAACGCTATTCCGCGACCTTATTGAGCCGCGCAACGCACGGCACGTTCTCTTCGCTCTTTACTCGCCCGCGTAGACGGCGGGCGCCGGCTAGTGAGGCATCGTATGAACAAACGGCTCCATGTCGCCTTCGTGACGCTTGCACTCGCGTCGTGCTACGCAACGGACGTCTGCGCGCAGCCCGAAATGCCGGACAGTGTGTCATCAACAGTGGCGAGAACCGGTCTGAAAGGACCGGGCTCTTTCCAACGGATAACAGTTGCCGCGGTGGCCGACAAGACGATCAGCGCGCCTAAGGGCAGCAGCGATCAGACTCGCGAGATCCAGTCCACGCTCGATGCGCTGCGTCCCGGACAACGGTTAGTGATCCAGCCAGGTACTTATGTTGTGAGTCATTCGCTCGTCGTCCGGACACAAGCGGCGGTGGTAACAGGCTATGGCGCTTCATTCATTGCGACAAACCCTGACGATCAGGCGCTGGTCGTCATGGGGACGGGTGCGACGATAGCTGGACTGACGCTGCGCGGCACCGGACACAAGCGTCTCGAAACGGAAAGCTCCGCGAAAATCGTGGTGCGCGGAAAAGATATCCAGATTCTCGATACGACAATCGAAGGCGGCGCAAGCGCGGGCATTTTTGTGTCGCACGCATCGCGCATCGTCATCGCGCGAAACAAGGTGCAAAAGACGCTGGCCGACGGCATCCATGTAACCGGCGCATCGCGCGACGTGCTCGTTTCGAACAATACGGTGATCGGGACAGGCGACGATCTGATCGCCATTGTCAGCTATAAAAAAGACGGCGCGCTGAGTAGAAATGTACTCGTCACCCATAACACCGTATCTGGAAACTACTGGGGCAGAGGACTGTCGGTGGTCGGCGGCGCCGATGTGACGCTGTCGGAAAACGATGTACGAGGAGTGCAAAAAGCCGCAGGCATCATGGTCGCCCATGAGGACGGTTACCGCACCTACAACGTGAGAAATGTCGTTATCGCCCACAACGTGGTGTCTGATATCGAGGACCCCGTGTATCGCGGCAACGGACTGCCTCCTGCCGAGCAGGCTGGAATCGACATCAATACAGGCGACGAAGACGTCGCACTGGTGGCGGTAAAGGACAATCAGGTTTCGCGAGCAAGCTATGACGGCTTCCGTGCGCTTGGCAATGTTTGCCAATTCGATGTCGCCAATACCGCTTTCTCGTCGATAACCGGTTCTGCGATTTCCTTGCAGACGAACCATTGCACGCCCAGTGCGATGACCTGTCGCGCGAACACACTCGACGGCAAGTTGCTCCCTCAAGCAGCTGGCTGCACGGGTTCCGGCAAACTTGTCGTAACAGGGGCCGACGTGTCGCGTCTTCCGGCCGTTGACCTGCGTGCGCTTTCGGCGCACACGCCGGATTTGGACCCTGCCGACGCGAATGGGCGCGCGATCGCACAATCGTCAGCTAAGCAATAGCACTCTAATTGCGACAATCCACTTATTGATAGCGCGTCCTTTTCAATCTCGATGTTGGCGTACCGGGAACTGAGAGTTACATGGTTTATATTCTCCCTATTCCGAATTGGGAAATCCCAAAGCAGAGTTACGACAGTAGAAATAGATTTCTCCAAATGCGTGGCCCCTATTCATCACGTAGACCTGCGGACAAGTAAATTGGTGATCAGGCCAATCAGGCGCTCGATATTTCCCTGATACTTCGCCAATAGCGATCCCTCTCACTTCCTCCGCGATCCAGACCGAGCAGCTTGCACTGCGGCTTGAACAACATCTGTCCGACGAAAGCGCGGCCACCCGCGCCAACTCAAAGAAGACGCAGCAGCGAGGCCGCCATAGTGCCGCCCGCTCACCGCTGCCCGATCACCTCCAGCGCGAAGAGCGGGTACATCGGTCTCTCTCCATCCGCTCGCTGTCTGTTCGCCATCCCACGCATCTCTGCATGGCTATCCGCCATTCATCTGTCACGGTACGCCCGTTAACTCGATGTATCCCGTTCATGCGCTCTTGTCCGTCTAATATAGTTCTCCAGAGCTTTTAACCTGCTTGCTCAATAGTTTAAACCTCGCCGCGTTGCAGCTGCATTGCTAATGTCGGTGCCAGACGGAGACTGCCTTGCTCAATCCAACCCAGCGTTTGACCACTGGCAGACTACTCAGAAAAGCTCTGGGTTGGCCTGTCCACAGATTCATGCCGGCGGCGCTCAAAGCTTTGATTTTGCCCCGTCGCGCCTTGATCTCAGGACAAACCTGGGATCGCGAGTACCAGACCGGAACCTGGGACTACCTCTCCGCCACCGGAGAACTTGGCCGGTATAGCGTGATCTGCGGATATTGCCGCTACCTGAAACCCGCCGCACGCGTCCTGGACGTTGGATGTGGAGCGGGCATCCTCGCAGAATGGCTTACCAGTGCTCGCATATCGAGCTATTTCGGCATCGACCTGTCAGAAGTCGGGATAGAAAAGGCGCGCCGCTCGAACATCAAGGGAGCGGAGTTCGCTGTGGCCAATGCCGCCGCGTTCGACACCTCGCAAACGTTTGACGTCATCGTGTTTAACGAAATACTTTATTATTTTGAACGGCCTGACGAGGTGGCACGTCGATTTGCGGGCTTCCTTGCCCCCGGAGGAATAATGATTGTCAGCATGTGGCATCACCCCGACGGAATAAGAACATGGAAAGCGTTGAAGACCGGATTCGAGGAGATTGATCGCATCCGCCTCGTTCACGCGTCCTCCCGACTTAAATGGAATATAGCCGTGCTGAGGCCTGAGGGAGGACTACCGAAGGTTCAACAGTAAACGGAAGCGATGTGCCTTTTTCATTCGAAATTATTGCTTTTGCTTAGCATACCCGATCAATCGTGAGCGCCTCACGCGCCGCTTCATTCCGCACATCCATCCTACGGCTGGCCGTCCTCTTAGATCAGTTCTTTCGTCATTTATCCATGAAGCTCAGTTCCTCCGGAACGGCATCATGGATAGGTGCGGCAGCGAACGGATATTTCCCTCCCGGTGCCTAAGATTCATTACGTGATCTTTGAATGGGTGGTTGCACGTCAGACTAGTCGGGCTGCCGTTAAAAAGACAAGCCGCGCAATCGTCCACCCAATGAAGCAATCCATAAAAGAGCCTTAATGCGCTAACAAGGCGGCTTCTGTTCGGCAGATTGAAGCGGACGGCCGGCGCTTCTTCGCGCACGAAATTGATGAGCCTGGCTCAAATCGCCTTCTGTCATGGTTGGTCTTTCCACTGGTGGCCGCATGCAGCGTTCACGCGCTCGCACGGGTGATTTTCGACTGCTCGCGTTGAAATTTTCATTGATTTAAAGATGCACGGAAACTCCTTTTAATGACGCTCCGAATGATTCCGTAGAAAACACTGCCCTTTCCGTTTTCGGCTTTACTGAGGCGACGTTCCACTTCCGCGAACTCTGCATAATCGTTATGAGGAGAGAAGCTCATGGCCCCCCCGACATGGCAGGAAAGTGGCGCTTCCTCATTGCCATTACCTCTGTCGCCCTCGACAACGCAGGAACGGGGCGTGTTGCGATGGCCATTGCGTCTGCTAGCAATATCGTTCGTTCTGTTCGGGTTGGCGTTCGTCGCGGGCGGTGGCTGGTTGATCTGGCTCGGAGGATCTGCGTATTACCTGGCCGCAGGCGCTGGGATTGCCGTGTCTGGAGTACAACTGTTTCGTCTTCGTCAGTCAGGAGCGTGGCTGTACGCGATCGTATATTCAGGAACGGCGATATGGACTGCATGGGAAAGTGGTCTGGATTACTGGGGCTGGGTGCCGCGCCTTGGACTGATGACGTTCTTCGCTTTTTTGCTGGCGCTACTGTTGCCGATACTGAACGTCAGGAAGAAAGTGGCCTTCTCGCTGGCCGGCATGATGGCGGCCATCTTTCTCGTCGCCTTTGCGCTCGCCTTCGTGCCTTACCATGTCACGTCGGCACAAGGGCCGTTTCCGGATAAGCCGCTCGCAGCAGCGATATCCAACGCTGCGCCACAACCCGACGGCGACTGGACGGCTTATGGCCGCGACAATGATGCGACACGCTACTCGCCTCTCAAGCAAATCACGCCGGAGAACGTCAGCCAATTGCAGCGAGCGTGGGTGTACCGTACCGGCGACCTACCTCCGGCTGGCCAGCGAAACAAATGGGCCGCGGAGACAACCCCACTCAAAATTGGCGACGCGGTCTACCTGTGCTCTGCCACGAACGATCTGGTGAGGCTCGACGCAGCGACCGGGCGTCAGATCTGGCGTTATAAATCAGGCGTGAAGTACGAAAACGTACCGTACACGGCGGCCTGTCGCGGCGTGGTGTACTACAAATCGCAGACTCTTTCCGCTTCGCTCCCGTGCGCGCAACGGATCATCGAGGCGACGCTGGACGAGCGGCTGATCGCAGTCGATGCAAAAACAGGTAAGGCATGCGAAGCATTCGGCACGCATGGCCAAGTCGATCTTATGATCGGAATGGGACCATCCGTGCCCGGCTTCGTCGCCGAACCGTCGCCGCCGACCGTGGTCAACGGCGTCATCGTCACGAATCACGAGGTACTGGACGGCCAACGTCGCTGGGCGCCGTCCGGCGTCATTCGAGGTTACAGCGCCGAGACCGGCAAGTTTGTATGGGCGTGGGACGTCAAGCGTCCTCACGATCATGCCGAACCGCCGCCGGGCAAATGGTACAGCCGTGGCACGCCCAATTCATGGGCCATCATGGTGGGCGACGAGAAGCTAGGTCTTATTTATGTGCCGACGGGAAACTCCGCTGTGGACTACTACAGCGCGCTGCGCTCGCCCGAAGAGAACGCGGTTTCTTCCGCGATCGTGGCGCTAGACGCGCGTACCGGTGAGTCGCGTTGGGTATTTCAGACCGTGCACAAGGATGTCTGGGACTATGACATCGCGTCGCAGCCCACATTGATCGACTTCCCCGATAAGGATGGTGTCCCGGTCCCCGCGATGATCGTGCCCACCAAGCGCGGCCAGACCTTCGTGCTCGACCGGCGTAATGGAGAGCCATTGACTGCCGTTGAAGAGCGTCCGGCACCTCCGGGCGTCCTCCCGGAAGATCCGCGCTCGCCGACCCAGCCGTGGTCGGTCGGTATGCCGCAACTCCGCTTTCCCGATCTCAGCGAAAAGCAGATGTGGGGACTCACGCCACTTGACCAACTCTATTGCCGACTCAAGTTCCGGCGCGCACGTTATGAAGGCGAATTCACGGCGCCCAGCCTCACGCGATCCTGGATTCAATACCCCGGAAATAACGGCGGGAGCGAATGGGGGAGCATGGCATATGACCCGACAACTGGCGTGCTGATCGCCAACTGGAATAACACCGCGATGTACAACCGGTTGCTCACTCGCTCTCAGGCTGACGCGGGCCACCTCAGGTCGATCGACGACTCGGCCTTCGATCCGCACGGCGATGGTTCAGGCGCGCAAGCAGAGACACCTTATGGCGTTTTTATCAGCCCGTTCGTCATGAGCTATACGAACCTGCTGTGCACCGAGCCACCCTACGGAATGACCACAGCGATCGACATGCACACCCGGCAGGTGTTATGGCAGCGCCCACTCGGTACGGCACGCGCGAACGGACCTTTCGGGCTATCAACGGGATTGCCGATCCACATGGGGACACCGAATAACGGCGGTCCGATGATCACGGCTGGCGGCCTCGTTTTCATCGCGGCTGCGACAGACAATCTTCTTCGCGCGATCGACATCAAAACGGGCAAGGTCGTCTGGAGCGATGTCCTGCCGACGGGCGGTCAGGCAACGCCCATGACGTATGAAATGAATGGCCGCCAGTTCGTTGTCATCGTTGCAGCAGGTCATCATTTCATGCTGACGGCACCAGGCGATTACGTGATCGCCTACGCTTTACCGAAGCGCGGCGCATGACATTGGCTTAGGCTCTCGTGCGCCACGACCGATTGAGTCCGGTCGTGGCGCGACATGAGCAATGCGGCAACAAGCTGTTGCGCCCACAACAAAACCACAAAGCCGGTTCCGCTCTTTCACCAGTGTCACGCGTGAAATTACCCGCGTGGCACACGCTTGCGGCCTTTGGACGAAAGAAGCGCCAGTGGTCGTAACGCGCGAATTGCCTCTGCAATCACACCCGCAAGACGCCGCGCCGCCGCTTCCATCTGAGCGCTACTGAACCCGCCGAATCCGAGGACCAGCCCAGGCCGCCCGTTCCCCTGTGAAAACATCGGCGATACCGCGCGCACCGCAACGCCGGATTGCGCCGCGAGCGCGGCCACCTCGCGGTCGTCAAGGCGCTGATCGAGCCACAGCACGAGATGCATGCCCTGATCGCCGGGCTGCACCCATGCGACCTCGGGCGCGAGCAACTTGCCGAGC
The DNA here is from genome assembly GCF_036016995.1 of Paraburkholderia sp. MPAMCS5. Lineage (NCBI taxonomy): Bacteria > Pseudomonadati > Pseudomonadota > Betaproteobacteria > Burkholderiales > Burkholderiaceae > Paraburkholderia > Paraburkholderia sp. MPAMCS5. The sequence continues at coordinate 183,771 of NZ_JAYXBK010000008.1, read as the reverse complement.
ACGGCAATGAGTTGCGCGCGATGGTCCGCATAGACATTGCGAACGCGCCTGATATGCCGCTCCAGATGTCCTTCCGCCATGAACGCCGTGAGAACGTGCTGATCCGCGTTCGGTGGATGACGGTCCATGAGCACCCGCGCGCCGCAAAACGCATCCGCCAGATCGTTCGGCGCGATCACATAACCCAGCCGCAGCGACGGGAACAGAATCTTGCTGAAGGTGCCGAGGTAAATCACGCGATCGGCATCTGAACTTTGCAGCGACGGAAACGGATAACCCTCGTAGCGGAACTCGCTGTCGTAGTCGTCCTCGACGACCCATGCGTCGTTCGCGCGCGCCCACTTCAGCAGCGCGCCGCGTCTCGCCATGCTGAGCGGCATGCCGAGCGGATATTGATGCGACGGCGTCACGAACGCCACTTTCGCGTGCGGCGCGCGGCGAATGCCGGCTTCGACATCGAGTCCCTCTGCATCCACCGGCACGCGAATCATTGCACTGCCGCGCCCGTTATTTTCGAGGATCGCGGTGAGGCCGCGATACGCGGGATCTTCGACCCACGCCTGATCCTTCACTCCGAGCAAGACCTGACTCGCGAGATACAAGCCCTGCTGCGTGCCGCTTGTAACGATCACCTGGCTCGCCTCGCACTGCACCGAGCGCGACTTGCGCACATAGGCCGCAATCGCCTCGCGCAGCGGCAGCGCGCCTCGCGGGTCGTCGTAACCCGCGGGCGCGCCCGCGCCTTTTGCGCGCAGACGATTGCCGAGCCGGCGCCAGATGTCGGCGGGCGCGGTCAGGCCGATCGGCACCGAGATCGCAAACGGCATCGGCCGCAATGGTGTGAATTCGCGCGCCAATCCGGCGAAGCGCGCCGCCGGTTCGGGCAAACTCAAGCGCGACGGCCGGCGGCGAAGCGTGGCGGCACGGCGAGCGCGCGTCGCGGCTCCGGCGCCCGACAAGGCCCCGGCAACGCGCGTGGCCGCACCGCGCCGAGCTTCGAGAAAGCCCTCGGCGATCAGTTGCTCGTACGCTTCCACGACCGTGCCGCGCGCGAGCTGAAGCGACGCGGCGAGGAGCCGCGTCGACGGCAATGCGTCGCCCGGCGCGAGCGCCGTGTCGCGCACCGCCTCTCGCAGCAACTCGGCCAACTGGGCGGACAGGTTGCCCGCGTCGCGCTCGAGTGCGCCGAGCGCGGGGATGTCCAATACACGCGCGGTTCGCGCCATAATTCTGGTTTAATAAAAATGATTCAAACTGGCTCTACAGGATAAACCAGTTTCGGTGCACACTGCGCGCAGAAACTCAACGGAGCAACCATGTACGTACCGGCCCATTTCAACGAGTCCCGCCAGGACGTGTTGCATGCGCTCATCGCGCAAAATCCCTTCGGCACGCTGATTACTCATGGCAAAAGCGGTCTCGACGCCAATCACATCCCGCTCGAACTCGCGCCGAACGAAGGCGAACTCGGCGTGCTGCATGGGCACGTTGCGCGCAATAACCCGCTCTGGCAGGACGTAGCGAATGGCGACGAAGTGCTCGTCGTGTTTCGTGCGGGCGATGCGTACGTTTCGCCGACCTGGTATCCGAGCAAGCACGAAACCCACAAGCAGGTGCCGACGTGGAACTACGTCGTGGTGCATGCACATGGGCGTATCACGATCCGCGACGACGAGAAATATGTGCGTGGCGTGGTCGCGCGCCTCACGCGCACGCACGAGGCCACGCAGCCCGCGCCGTGGAAAATGGGCGATGCGCCCGGCGAATACATCGACACGCTGCTCAAGGCGATTGTCGGCGTGCAGATCGACATCACGCGCCTGGTGGGCAAGAGCAAGCTAAGCCAGAACAAGGACGTCCGCGACATTCAGGGCGCGGGCGCAGCGTTGCAGGCGCAAGGCAACCGGATCGGCAACGCGATGCTCGACTGCGCGGCGCAGAAGGAATAACAGACACGGAGCGCAGTGAATGCGTCTTTGCGCATTGCATCGCATCGCGCGCTGCCCTCGTGCCGCATGTCCTGATTCGCCTGCACGATGGCGTTTTCCCCCGTTATGCAACGCACCGAGCCGGCGCACGAAAGTGGTACGCTAAGGCACGAGCCTTTGCGAGCACAGTGAGCCGCCGTTTTGCGGCGACATCAAAGCGATCAGAACGCACGCAAAGCGCACATTGCCGGAACCGGCTAAACATCGCTGCGGGAGCGACTGCGATGGGATACAAAACCTATACCCTGATGACCCTCATGGCGGTGAGCAACGCGGCCTTCGCGTGGCAACCGCTGATCTATCCGATTCGAGCCCAAGGCCCTGCACAACGCAGCGTCGATAGTGCGTTGTGCTACGCGACTGCGAACAAGCAAACCAAGATCAACATGGTGCACGAATCGCAACGTCCGCCGAGCAAACCGCCTGCGAGCAAGACATCGTCGACCGGCGCGCCGTCGCGTCCGCCGCTGCCGCCGAGCACGTTCTCAGCGGCTCCGATGGGCGCGAGCATGCCCGCCGACGGCGCGCCGGCGGCGCCCAACGCGGCTTCGGGCGCGAAGCAGGGAAATGCCACGGCGACCGCCGGCAACGCGGCACCGGGCGCACCGGGAACACCGGCAAGCGGCACGGCAGTCGCGGCTACGAAGGGCGGCCATGCGGCGTCGGCGGCCCAGCCGGCGTCTGCGTCAGTCGCGGACAAGGGCGCGTCCGAAACGGCGACGATGGCCAGCGCCACAGGCGCATCACAACCGGCCACCGGCACGCCCACCGCGACCCTGCCGCCGCTGCCCGCACCCGAGCCGCCGATGACCCAGTACTGGGCCGCATACGGCGCATGCATGCAGGCACGGGGTTACGTCGTCGCGCAATAGGCTGTCGTTGCGGTTGGGTTGCGGCGTATGTGCCGCAACCTGGCCCGGTGGCGGCATTCAGTGTCGTCAATCAGATCGTCAAGTCTCGTCACGCGAGTCCGCGCGAGATCAATACTTCGGAATACAAACCATGTGGCGCGAGACGAGCAGTGTCGCGCCCGCGTGCTTGCCGATTAGCAAGCACCCTCGCACGTCGCCGTCGAAGATCGGTACGCGCTAATCCGCCGAGGCCACCAGCGGCACGCGATTCACCGGGAGAAAAACAGAGAGAAGCAAACTCGACCGCCATCGCAGCCGCGAGCGGGTGATCGACGACGCACACCTCGCGCGCCCCAGTTCAAAGCATCAGGCAAGGTCGGCGCCATCCACGTCGCCGACCTGCCCGCCTTTAACCGTCAACCACCCGCAGCCGTGTTCGTCACACGGTCACACGGTCATTACTTCGCGAGCACCGCGCCCGTCACAGCCGCGTTGATCGCCGGCAGCAGGAGGTTCAGCACACGGTTGAAGCGAACGAGGCCGCCCTGGCCCACGTACACGACGTCCTTCGGCTCCAGCTCGAACTGATTCGCGAGGATCATCGAAACCGGCGAAGTCGCGTCGAGGTGATAGACCTGCGGCGAGTCCGTCGTCGAGCCGCGGATCACGAACAGTTGCCGCGTTGCCGCCGTGTTCGAATCGAAGCTGCCGCTGTCCGAAATGGCTTGCGAAAGCGTCAGCGAACCGTTGCGCATCGGCATGATGGTCGCCGGCTTGTTCACTTCGCCCATCACATAGACGCCGCTATCTTCGCGTGACGCAACGCGCACGGAGTCGCCCGGTTGCAGATAGATGTTCGACGGGTTCTGGCCGCGCTTGAGCAGATCGTCGAGGTTCAGCTTGTACGTGACGCCATTACGGATCAGTTCGACGCGGCTGCGGTCAGCATTCGGGCTGAAGCCGCCGCCCTGGCTGATCGCGCTCGTGAGCGACATCGAGATGTCATTGATCGATTGCGCGCCGGGCGTGCGGACTTCGCCGTCGATGAACACCTGCGAAGCGCGGAACGATGCAACACGCACCGTCACTTCCGGCTTCTGGTAGACCTTGCTCAAGCGGCTATACAGTTCCTTCTGGATCGTGCCGACGTCCTTGCCCTGCACATGCAACGTGCCCGCATACGGGAACTGCACATTGCCCTGATCGTCGATGAGAAAGCCCTGCGCGGCATCCGTCGTCTTGCCGCTCGCAGCCGGCTGGCCCAGCGCCGCCGCGAGTTCCGGGTGATCCCACACGACGATCTGCAGCACGTCGCCAGGACCGACGCGATACGCGGTCGGCTTGCCGAAGAGCGCGAGCGTGGCGGGCGGCAGCGCGGTGGCGGCCTCCTCCGTGCGCATCTTGCGCACCAATTGCAGATTGATATCGGTAATCGGGATGTTCTGCTGCTGCGCAGGTTCACTGCTGAAATCGCCGCCCGTTTCCTGAACGGCGGCCGGCGTGATCATCCGTTGACCGGGCGCGGCAGCGCAGCCCGCAAGCAATGCAGCGATGGCAAAAACCGTAAGACTTCCCGTGCGTGTACGAAGCGAGCTCATAATATTTCCTCCTTGCGCAAAGCGGCTGTCCTCACATGAAGCAGCGCCCTGCGGGCCTTGTTAACAACTAATAGGCGTTTCGATGTGCCAAGCCGGCAACAATCGTTGCGCCGATAATCCGCATGTCGAGTCCGAACGACCAATGCCCCAGGTAATACAGGTCATGTTCGACACGACGCTCCATCTTCTCGATGCGGTCGGTCTCGCCACGAAAGCCGTTGATCTGCGCCCAACCTGTAATACCCGGCTTGATCCGATAGCGATTGATGTAGCCCGCGACCACTTTCTGATAGAGGTCGTCGTGCTCGAGCGCATGAGGACGCGGTCCCACGACCGACATGTCGCCACGCAATACATTAAAAAACTGCGGTAGTTCATCGAGGCTCGTACGGCGCAGAAACGCGCCCACACGCGTGACGCGCGGATCGTCGCGCGTTGCCTGCTTCAGGATGCCTTTTTCCTCCGTGTGCAGACGCATCGATCGAAACTTGTAGATAGTGAACACGCGTCCGTCCGCGCCCTTGCGCTTCTGCTTGAAGAACACCGGCCCGCGCGACGACAGCTTCACCGCGATCGCAATGCCCAGCAAAAGCGGCGCGAGACAGAAGAGCGCCGCAGCCGCGAACAGGCGATCGAAGATCTCTTTCTTCAGCATCGAGTTCGCCGACAGCGGCGACGCCACCAGGTTGATCGCCGGCACGCCGAGCAGATCGACCACGCCGCTGCCTTCGAACAACGCAAGACTGCGCACGTCCGGCATGAAGCGGATATTCACGAGATCTTCACGGAATTCGCCGACGAGCGAGCAGATCAGCGGTTCCTCGGAAAGCGACAGCATCAGCCACAGTTCATGAACGTCATTGGTGCGGATGTATTCGGCGAGCGCATCCACACTGTCGAAAGCCGGGACGCCCGTGCTGGTCAGCGGCGACTTGTCGGGACTGGTGTTGTAGACCGCCGTCGCGCGAAATCCGGTGCCGGGCGAGAAATCGATACGACGAATCAGCGCGTCGCATTGCGAGCCGCTGCCCACGATCGCCACCTGATGCAGATTCATACCCGCCGTCCGTGCGCGGGCGAGCACGGCATGCGTGATGAGCCGGTACGAAATCAGCAAGCCGCCGGCGACGGCAGTCCAGTACGAGAACCACAAACGCGAAACGGAATCGATGCGATGCAACGAATACATCAGCACGAGCGCGCAGCCCTGCACGATCAGCCACGCCAGCGACACCTGCCCCGCGAGCGCGAGCTTCGAGCGGCCGCGCCACGATTCATACACGCCGAACGCGGGGAAAATGGCCAGCGCGAAGGCAGCAGAGAACATCGCCAGCGTCCAGTAGAAGCCGGAATGAGCGAGGTCCTCGAAACGAATTTGCGAAGCGACTGCCGCTCCTGCGAGCACCAACGCGACGTCGAAAATTCGCGCGAGCAGGTCCTGAAACTTGCGCATTTTGCTTACCTCGTACTGGCCGTTGCCGTTCGCAACCCGTCACGCACGTTGCCTATGAGCAGCGGCCATAGTTGTCGTCGAATCGCACGATGTCGTCTTCGCCGAGATAGGTGCCCGATTGAATTTCAATGATCTCGAGCGGCACCTTGCCCGGGTTTTCCAGCCGGTGCCGCGTGCCGAGCGGAATGTAAGTCGATTCGTTCTCGCTCAGCAGGAACTGCTCTTCGCCTCGCGTGACGAGCGCCGTGCCGGACACCACGACCCAATGTTCCGCGCGATGGTGATGCAGTTGCAGCGAAAGCTGCGCTCCCGGCGACACGACGATGCGCTTGACCTGAAAGCGCTCACCGTGGTCGATGGAATCGTAAAAGCCCCACGGGCGATGAACCTTGCGATGCGCGTCCGCTTCCGGCGCGTGTTGCGCCTTGATGCGCGACACGAGGCCCTTGACGTCCTGCACGTGCGAGCGGTCCACCACGAGCACCGCGTCGGCTGTTTCGACCACGACGACATTCGTCGTGCCGACGCAGGCGACGAGGCGTCCTTCGGAATGCGCGTAGCTCGACACCGCGCCTTCGAACGTCACACGGCCGCGTCCGGCGTTGCCGTTGGCGTCTTTGTCCATGGCGGCCCACACCGCGTCCCACGAACCGAGATCGGACCAGCCGGCTTCGAGCCGGATGACCACGCCGGCAGGCGTTGCCGCGTTTGCGCTGTGGGTCGAATCAGCGGCATCAGTTGCATCGGCGGCCGCGGCGGCATGCGCGCCTTCGGTGTCCACCGTCTCGGTCAGGCGCTCCATCACCGCATAGTCGATCGAATCCGCGGGCGCGCTGAGGAACGCATCGACGAGCGGGCGGAAATACGCGCCCTCGGTGCGCCCGCCGCTGAACGCGCGTTCGCACGCAGCATGCATGTCGGGTTGCAGACGCTTCAGCGTATCGAGCCACACGCTCGCGCGCACGATGAAGATGCCGCTATTCCACCAATACGTGCCTGCTGCAACGTATTGCGCCGCGAGTTCTTCCGCGGGCTTTTCGACGAAGCCGTCGATCGCGTGCCCGCCGTTCGACAGCGCAGCGCCAATGCGGATATAGCCGAAGCCCGTATCGGGGCGCGTGGGCGGCACACCGAGCGTCGCGATCGCACCTTGTTCTGCGTAGCGTGCCGCGTTTTCCAGCGCGCCTTGCAATGCGTCGAGATCGGCGATCGAATGATCGGCCGGCATCACGACGAGGATGCCGTCTTCGCCGTCCGCGCATGCGAGCGATGCGGCAAGCGTGAGCGCGGGCGCCGTATCGCGGCGGCCGGGCTCGACAATCAGGCGCGGCTTCACGCCGTTTTCCTGCAGCTGTTCAGCAATGACGAAGCGGTGCTCTTCACCGCATACGATGATCGGCGAGGCGTCGACTTTCCAGTTCTCGGGAAAGCCGTTCATGCGTCGCGCGGTGGCTTGCAGCAGAGAGTCGGAGCCGACCACATCGATAAGCTGCTTCGGATAGTTTTCGCGCGACACGGGCCACAACCGCGTGCCCGACCCGCCTGCGAGAATGACCGGGACAATGCGCGCGCAACGCGCGCCGGCTGCCCCGCCGCCCGTTTCGGACGACACGTCGCTAAGAGCTCCCTGAGTCGACATATTGGCAATCCTTTGTAGTGCTTAAACCAGCGAAAAGAGAGGCCGGAGCCCGCTCATGGCGAGTACCCCGGCTGACTCCGTCGATGCTATTGGCCGGCCATGCGACGGCTTTGTATGCGGAACTCGGTGGGCGAGATTCGCATACGCTTGCGAAATACTTTCGCGAGCCTGTCGCCATTGCCCATGCCCGTGCGGCGCGCGATCTTGTCGACCGGCAACTCGGACTCGGTCAACAGACTGCACGTCACGGCGAGACGTTCATGCAGCAGAAAACTCGAAGGCGTAATGCCCATTTCCATCTTGAAGCGGCGCAGAAAGTTGCGCTCGCTCATCGCGGCGAACTGCGCGGCGTCCGCGATCGAGATGGCCTGCTGGCAGTTTTCCTGCAGCCAGCGGGCCGCCGCGCGGACCTTGTCGCCCGGCGTAAGCGCGCCCTCGTCGCCGAGCAGCGGCGCGAGACTCGAACACGAATCGGCCAGAAGGCGCTCCGCGACGGTGCGCGCGACTGCGGCGCCGAGATCGCGCTTGATCATCGCGAGCGCGCTTCTCATCGACTCGATGCGATCGCCCGCGTCCCCGGCATGCTCGGGATGGCGCGGCGCATTGCTCATTTCGTTCAGCTCGGCTGCGTCGGACGGGAGAGAGGCGTCGACCAGAGCGCGCCCTTCCGCAATCGGACGGACCACGCCGGTGTTGCGGCGAATCCGACGCAACCAGGCAATCAGCTGTTCGTCCTGAGCGGCAGCACTCGCGCCCTTGCCGCCGGCGACATACAGCGCGTCGAAACCGCCGAAATGCCGGGCGTCGACCGGGTCGGTCCACGCCCGCAAACCCGACGACGTTGCCACCATGCCGCCTTCGGCCGACAGGAAGCACACCTCGTAAGACGCGCCGCCGGTGCCCGACGAAGCCAGTTCATTCGCCGCCTGGAACACTTCGGCGACTACGCCGGCACCTTGCAGCGAGCAGTCGTTGAACAACAGTATCGCGATACGACGCATCCCTTTGTCGGGCGCGTGCACCCAGCGGAGCATTGCAGATTCGAGATCGAGACTCGCGGACATCATAGCTATCCCCTCACAGAAAACGGATCGACCCCACCACCCTTCAGGCCGCAGAGGGCCCGTCTCTGTGCCGTGCATCATAGCTATCGGGCATCCAGCGTTTAGCCGCCATGACCGATAGTGCTGACATGTTGGCGCATTAAATGGAGCGGTTCGTCGGTTGTTTTTCGGCAAAATTCAGCCACGCAAAACTTCACTGAATTAATTGCCGGGTTCCACATATCAGTGAATTGGCGTTGTGCGAATATTAGTGCAAACCAAGAGCGTATTTCGTTCGGCACCGCACACTGGATCGCGACTCAAAAATCGCAGAGAGCACAATCCAATCCGCGCGAAAGCACCCGGGAAAAGAAGGGTTTATTCTTCTCCCGACGACACCTGCGGGCAGTTTCGCCTCAGTGCGCGGATTTGCCAGGCATCTTACCGCACGCCGTTTCCACTGACCATACATAAGGCATGTTTCAATTAGTCAAAACCGTGACTAATTGAAACACTTTACCTGCGACGCCAATTATTTAATTTGTTCTTATTCGACTCGCCGAATATAAACACGGCGATTAATGTTTCAGAATTGAAACACGAAAAAGACCGCGCGGAACGCTGACGCAACCTGCACACCCGGGCGTCCCGCGCCCCAAGGGCGCCAGGGCGAATCGGTCATAAGATTGCGGAAATGCACTATGCAATTTCCGCAACGCGCGGCAGCGGACAAACGTAGGGGCGGCTGAGGTCTCGCGATCCGGCAGTCTGACGACACTCCTCGCCGCGAGACGGCTCGCGATGTCGCGCCGCCGTATCGCACCTTCTTATAAGCAGACGAAAGCATCGTTTCGTACTACCAGAAGCGGCGTCACTGTACTCAGCTCAAACCGCTTCTCCCCGCAGAAGATCTGCGCTGTGAGTAACGAGTCGCATCATGGCCGATTCGGCGCGCTCGGCATCGCCGCCTTCAATCGCGCGCACGACTTTTCCGTAGTCGGCCAGCCACGCGTCGTGCGAGTGCCTTTGCATACGCGGAGCCGCCTGCATGGCCCTCAGACCCATTCTGACGATGCTGCCCATTTGCCTGAGCAATGGGTCGCCGCTTGCCTCGATAATTGCTGCTTGCAGTGCGTCTTCCGCCGCTTCCTGCGCGACCTGATCGCCCCTCGTCCGCTGAAGGTTCTGATACATCGCGGTGATCGCAATGCGCTGATGCCGGCTTGCGCGAGCCGCCGCGAACGCGGCCGCACGGGGATCGACAAGCTTGCGAAACGCGATCAGTCCGTGCAGATACTCGGGGTCGGGCGTGGCGCGAAGCCGCCAGTCCGCCACCTCATGATCGATGATCAGCCAGTCACGCGACGGCGTGATGCGGGTGCCCGTCTTGGTCCTGACATCGAGCATCCGGCGCGAAACCAGAATGCTGATCGCTTCACGCATGATCGCGCGGCTCACGCCGTGCGTCTTCGACAGGATGACCTGTGGAGGCAGCACGTGGTCCGCGTAATCCCCGTTGATAATGCCGGCCACCAGCTGATTGACCACTCGTTTGACGAGCGAGGCTTCGTATCCGTGGTTCATTTTCGTTCTCGTGACACTGTGAGGCGTTACGCCAAGATCTGGTCTCTCTCGCATTTTCGCCTTGGTTTACAGGGCTTTTTCGCTTGCTTTTCCATGTCAACATCGTGCATCGGCTTGAGTTCGCATAACGTGCGTCCGCACACACTGATCATGCAATCGATGCATATCGCAACACGTTGCGAGCAGCAATCCAATATCGCCACAACTGACTACCACTATATTTAGCCACCCTAACGACTTTAAAATTCTCTGCTCGTGCGTTACTTCTTGACCGATTCCGAGCAATAGGCTTCGTACGCGTAGCCGCCGTATCGGCGCGACTGCGCGTAATTGCCGCGACTGACCTTGAATCCGTTCAGCAGAATGCCTTCCACTTTGGCGCCCGTCTGAGCGAGGCGCTTGACCGCTTCGGATATCTCGCCCGCGCGTGTATCGGCGAAACGCGCGACCATGAAGATCGAGTCGGCGACGGGCGCCATGGTCGCCGTATCCGACACGGCAAGAATGGCCGGCGCGTCGAGCAGCACGATGTCGTAGCGCTCCGACGCGGCACGAATGCTCTCCCTGAAATTGCTGCTCAATAACAGTTCGGCGGGGTCGTGCGGATAAGCGCCGCACTGAAGCACATCGAGATTCGGGAGCACGTGCATGTGCACAGCGTCGTCGAACGAACTCGTACCCGCGATCACCTCGGCGAACCCCGCGCCGCGCGGCAAGCCGAAGTACTGATTCAAATGACCGCGGCGCAAGTCGCCATCCACCAGCAGCACGCGCTTTCCAGCTGACGCGAGCAACGTGCTGAGATTCGCGGAGAGGAACGACTTGCCGATTCCGGGAAGCGGCCCCGCGAGCATGACCACGTTGTTGCGGTCCCCATTCAATGCGAATTGCAGCGACGCACGCATCGTGCGCAATGCTTCAATAGCCGGGTCTGCCGGGTGTTCGAAAGCCAGAGTAAGCCTCTCCTCGCCTTTGACCGTCATCTTCCGTGTCAACTGGTTCTGCTGATCGCTGACCGGAATCGTCGCGTAGACAGTCAGGCCGGTACGCGACTCCAGCACACTCGGGTCGGACACGCCCTTGAACAGATAGTCGCGCATGAAGGCAAGCGCGATGCCGGCAAGAAGCCCCAGAAATGCAGAGACGAGCATGACGAGCGCCTTTGCCGGTTTGATCGGCCGCTCGGGGACGTCCGCGGTATCGAGCATCTGCACGGAGGCCGACTCGCCGGCCTTTGCCAGACGCAGCGTGTCGATGTTGCCGCGCAACGCCGCATACATGTCGGAACTCACCCGCACATCTCGCATGAGCCGCAGCGCACCTTGTTCGGCAGCCGGCATAGAGCGCACGCGCGCACCGAGACTGTCGACATATTTGCTGGTGCTCGAGATCTGCTGGTCGATCGCTTCCACACTCGGATGCCCGGCGGAAAAGCGCAACATCAGGTCTTGCCGTTGACGCTTGAGATCGAAGAGGCGCGTTTCGGCTTCAGTGGTCTGTCTCAGGATGAGGCGGCTCTCCTCCTCGGCATCGAGCAAACCATGACTATTGCGGTAGGCGTTGTAGGCTTGCTCTGCCTGATCCACGTCGCGCTTCGCCTGCGGTAGTTGCATCTCCAGGTAATTGAGCGACTTCGCGGCAGCAGCCCCCTTCTGACTCTCGTTCTGACGGACGTACTCGCGGCCGATGTTGTTGAGTATCGCGGTCACGAGAACCGGATCGGCGCCTTCCAGCAGAACACTGAGGACATTCGACCTGTTACCTTGCTCATCGACCAGCAAACCTCTTTGCAATTGTTCGAGCGCCTGTTGACGCGAGTGCCGCGTCACATTGAACACAGCCCCACTTTCGCCATCGAGCTTACTCACCAGCAAAGTAATCGGTCCGTGGATGCTTTCAAAGTGCTCCTCCACGCCAACTTTTCCAGTGACCGGCAGTTCGAGTCCCGGTCCGCGCAACTCATATTGCCCGTGAGATAAAGCGGTGACGCTGTACTCCGATCCTTCGGCGCGCCTCGGCACGTCGAACGTGGACACGCTGATGGATTCGTCGCCCCAGACATAGCCACCCCAGCCAAATAGTCCAGGCGTGTAGCGTCCTTCGATATTCCGCGCGATCAGGCCGCCGACCAGCGGAAGGCGTTTCGGCTGGGCGTCGATATAGAGCTTGAGCGAATCCACCGTTTGCATCGCGATGGTTTTTGATCTCAGCACCTGAATCTCGCTTTCGGCGGAAGTTCTCTGCTCGAATAGAGAAGAAGCATTACGCACTCGATCTTTTCCATCCGGCAGCGTGCTGGATGGACTGTCGTCGATCCTGATCGAGATATTGGCTCGATAGACGGGCGTCGCGCAGAACGCGTAGACGGCGCCGAGCGAGACGAAAAGCAAGGTCGTGACGACAATCAGCACGCGGTGATTCATCAACGTGTCGATGATCGATCCAGGATCGAATTCATCGCTACGTTCAATGACGGTCGCGGATGCGGGATTCATATGTGCCATGGGAACGTCTCGTCACGTGATTTTCTTTGAGCGCGCGAAGCAACGGATGCGAGCGATGGAAATGCACGACTGGATTCTTATCGTCTTTTTCTTAGGTCGAACAATACGCATCGCGCAACGCGAGGTATGCGCGTTACTGAACACAAATCCCGTCGGCCGATCCGCGATAAGCGGCGTATCGCGCTTAACGATCGAAGACCCAATCGCTGCTCAAGGGAAAATCACCAAATGTCTGACCGAAGCGCTTCGAGGTCTCGCATGAAACACTGCGTAAGTGTGCGGACGGAACTTCTGCAACGCCACGTTGCATCACTGGCGCGCTGACGCACGCAACGACGCAATCGCCTGTCACATCGAGCAATACGTTTCGCCATCCTTATTGTTTTAAACGCTCACACTTCAATACCTGATTCACGGCGTCACTGCGAAGTCGCGCTTCTCAGGCGCTTGCAAAGAGCGCTGCCGCACACTGCAATTCACCACTTCGGCGCGGAGTGTTCGATGGACCACGGATATCTGAGTGCACGTTTCGTAGAGTCCGAAACATGCCAGATGCGGTTCATCACTGCACGCCAGCAATAAGGCATCCATTCGATGCCCAGGGGGAAACTCATGAAGATCACTCAGTCGTGCGCGATAGTCGCCCGCTCGATCGCACCATCGTGCGAAGGGACGCTCGTGCACGACTTCATTGCAGCGCGATGCGATGCCATCGCGGCCGCGTCTTCGTGTGACATCTCTTCTGCCGTTTTCTATCGCAAGTGGAAAGACTCTCCGCGATCCACATTGCGTCGCGGCGCGATCGCGCCGCAACGCGTTGTGGCCTTTGCGAATCCGGTTCAGCGCGACTGAGCTGAATGCAAGCCTTTCTTGCTGTACCGGCTACATTTCGGCGCCGATGTAGCTGGGAAACCATGCGCCTTCAATCTGGAGATTGACCATGAAACGCAATCTGATCGCAGCAGCAGTGCTCTCGCTCGTTTCCGCCGCGTCCTTCGCTATGGGAACGGATTCCAGCTCCACGGCGACGTCGGGTGGCTCGACCGCCGCTGCCGTATTCGGGTTCGGCCACTTCGTCGCAACGGATTCGGGCGCGGCAAATGGCAACGCTTATTCCGTCGCGGGTACGGGCTATGGCGATACCGGCACGGCGACGAACGCCACGACGAGCCACACCAACACGTCGAAAGTGAGCGGCTTCGGCTTCGGCGGCGCGACGGCTGGCGGCACCTCGGGCGCCGACGCAGCGGCAAATGCATGGAGCCGTCTGGGCACCGGCTGGCATTAAACCGGCGACTGAAAGACGGAATACGTACCTTTCACTTTGTTTAGGATGACGAATCATGAAAAGTAAAATGATCGTTGCTGCACTGTTCGCGCTTAGCTCGGTTACGGCGCTGGCGGGGACCGGAACGAATTCCTCCTCGATCTCGACATCGGGCGGAACGACGTTTGCAGCCGTTACGGGTTGTGGTTCCTTCTCAGCAAGCGACTACGGCGCGGCCAACAGCAATGCGCAAGCGCTCGCCGGCAGCGGCTACGGCACAACCGGCAATTTCACGAACGCAACGGCGAGCCACACCAACACGTCGACGGCGGGCGGATATGGTCACGGCACGTCCTCGGCAACCGGCCTCTCCGGTGCCGATGCGGCGGCCAACGCGTGGAGTTCGCTGGGCCGCGGCTGGTAATAGTCGGGTGCTGACAGGTGGCGTCTGGATTGATCTCGGGTCAGCCCAGCCGCCCCTTTTCCTCAACTATAAAAAACGACATCGTTGATCCGGGGTCGCTTGTTGCGATGACGACTTTTGCGGCACCCCTCCATATCGGGAGAAGTAAAATGACAAGGAATGCTCTGTACCTGGCATGTGCCGTGATGTTCTGCACCGCGCACGCTGCCTACGCCGATACGACCGCCAATTCGTCGTCGGGATCGACATCGGGTTCCACTTCCGTCGGCATCGGCCAGGGCGGCGGATCGAGCCTGAATAACATCGGGACGTCGGCGAATTCGTCGGCCACCACCAATTCGAACTCGTCGTCGGTCGGCGGCATCGGAAGCGCCAACGCGATGGGCGGCTCGTCGAATGTCAACGTATCCGTGACCATGCCGACCATGACGGCATCCACCGGCGCGGGCACGGGCACGAGCGGCGGCGCGGGTGCCGACGTCACCAGCAAGGCCGCAACGGGCCCGGGATCGAGCGCCTATGACACGCGTGCGACGGTGGACTACAACCAGAGTTCGTACTCCGTGCGCACCACGCCGGCCATCGCCGCACCTGGATTGACCACGACGCTTTCCGACACCTGCATGGGCTCGACGAGCTTCGGACTTTCGGTCACGGGTTTCGGCGTGACGGGCGGCACGACCCAGGTCGATCAGGCTTGCGTGCGCCGACTGGATGCGCGCGAGTTCCGTGCAATGGGTCTGACCGATGTCGCGCTCGCGCTGCTGTGCCAAAGCGACGCCAATCGCAAGGCGGTGGAAGCGACCGGCCACCTCTGCCCCGGCACGACCGCGCCGCTTGCGAAGGCCCCGAAGGCTCCTGAAGCGCCGCAATATTCCGACGACGAAAAGTATCGCGATCCGTTCGTGCGCGCACGTCTCGGCCTTCCTGTTCCGGAAACCGGCGCGCAGTCGCAGTCCTCGGGCGTACCGGCGAATGCGCCCTCGGCCCGTGACGCGCACAATGACATTGCCGCTGTGAAGACGTCACCGGTCACGAGCCACAGCATCGAGGTATCGCTGCTGAAATAGGTTGTTCTGGAAGGAACGGCAACCTGCACTCGATGAAAAGAGATTTGCTCGTGCCTTTTCTACGTCTTAAGGGTTGGCCAGTGTCGCCGGTCGCCAACTCGTTTTATCGTGAGGCATCGTATGAAGAGCTATCTCATGTTGGCCATGCTGTCGCTCGCTGCCATTGCAGACGTTACCGCGCAAGCCGCAACACCTGGCACGGCGCTTTGGGCTGCCACCCCAGCGGGCTCGCAACCCGTGCCCAACGCGCCGGACCTGGTGTTGCTCCAATGGAGCGGGGCAGTTCCGCTCAAGCTCTCCGACGGCGGCAAATGTCTCCTTGTCGCGCGACGGGGACCGCAGATCGTGGCGATCGAGTTGTCGCCGCTTATCGAGGGGCCGAAGCTGGTCGGCTGGGCGCCGAAGCAGATCGACATGAACACGGCCACGTCGAAGTGGGGATATGTCGCTCCGTCATGGGATGCAAACCGGGCGAAGTTCAGCAATCCGGCCACTGCGTCGATCCAGGCTTCGAGCAAAACAGTGGCGAATGCAAGCGGCGCGTCAGCCGCTTATGCAAACGCGAGCGCAAGCACGAAAAGCTGGACCAATGCGAGCGTCGAGGCCCATAAGAGCGCCGCGGCGACCAGCGAGTCGGCGCAGACAGTCACGGTCAAAGGCAAGACCTACACGAAATACAGCCATTTTGAAGCTGCATCCGCGCAGGTGCCGATGGCGGCCTCGGACGAATACATTTGCCAGTGACCGCCGCCGACATTCATCGCGCCTCGTGAACCGGGGCGCGTTACTTCGAAATATCCTCCAACGCGACATTGCGTGTTCTCGGTCCCAACGCGCCGATGGCGAGCATCACAATCGCCATCGCGCAGGAGATGAACACGAACACGCCGTCCACGCCGAAGCGGCCCAGGCACGCCGCGATCACGAAGGCGGAGAACATCGCCGAAATGCGGCTCCACGAATAAACGAAGCCGACTGCGCGCGCGCGGATGCTCGTCGGAAAGAGTTCGGCCTGATACGCGTGATAGCTGTACGAAATGATGTTGCCGGCCAGCACGAGACAGACACCGAGGCTCACCAGCATCACCGTCTCGCGCGCCTGGCTGAACAGCAGGCCGCACACCACGTTGACCGCGGCCATGCAGATAATCACCGTCTTGCGCTCGAAGCGGTCCGCAATCAGCAGGCCGAGCAATGGTCCGAGCGGCGCCGCCACGGCGATGATGCTCGCGTACATCAGGCTCGTCGTCACCGTGATGCCCTGCTTGATCAGCAACGTGGGAATCCAGTTGGCGAAGCCGTAATAGCCCATCGTCTGGAATACGTGAAAGATGATCAGCATGAGCGTGCGTTTGCGATACGGCGGCACGAGCAGGTCGCGAAACGCTGAGCGCGCGCGCACCGGTTCCGGCAATGCGGGCTGCGGCAACGCGCGTCCATATTCGCGTTCGACGCGCGCTTCGAGTCGCGTCATGATCGCGTCCGCTTCGTCCAAACGGCCTTTTTGCGCGAGCCAGCGCGGACTCTCCGGCAGACCGAGGCGAATCCACCACACCACGATCGCGCCGACCACGCCCGTCAGCACGACGAGACGCCAGCCATCGAGGCCGAAGTATCGATGCGGCACCAGTTGATACGACAGAAACGCGACGATCGGCACCGCGCAAAAACCCACCGCCTGCGAACACGCCGACGCGCGGCCGCGCACATGCTTCGGAACAAGTTCGGAAATGTACGTGCCGATCGTCACGATCTCCACGCCAATGCCGATGCCCGCAATGAAGCGCCACAGATTGAGCCCGAGCGCCGTGTCCTGAAACGCCATGATGATGTTCGCGGCCGTGTACCACAGCAGCGACCACGTGAAGATTGCGCGCCGTCCGAAGCGGTCCGCGAGAAAGCCGCACGCCGCCGTGCCGATGAACAGTCCCGCGAACAACGCGGCAATGAAACTCGCGACGCCGCTCGTGCCGAACAGGCCATGCGTCGTCGCGGTGAGAATGCCGCTGCGCACGAGGCCCGGCGCGATATAGCCGGAAAACATGAGGTCGTACAGTTCGAAGAAGAGCCCGAGGCTCAGCAACATCACCAGCTTCCAGATGGAACGCGTGGCCGGCAAACGGTCGAGCCGCGCCGAAATGCGCGCACCGCCCAGTGCGATGTCGTCCGCGTGGCTCTCTGCCGAGGCGCCCGCGCCGAGAGGCGCGCCGAGCGCGCCGGCATCGCCGGTTGCCGCCGCATATACCGCCTGATTCGACGATTTCATCGTCTGTCTCCTTGAATGCCGGTCTTTCGCCGGATAAGCCTGATTGACTACCTGTGATGCATGAAAGCGCTACGCGCGATCAGGCGGCCTCGCGCGGCGTCTGAGTAGAACCGCTGGTAAGCGCCGCGATCTGCGCGTCGTCGTAACCGATTTCGCGCAAGACGTCGGCGGTGTGCTCGCCGATCTTCGCTATCGGCTGACGCGGCTGCAAACGCGCGCCGTCGATCGAAATGGGCAGCAAGGGCATGGCGGTTTCGTTGCCGTCGTCGAGCGTGAGGCGCGCAAGGCCGCCGCTTTCGTTCAGATGCGGATCGTCGAACAGTTCTTCAGGCTTCACGATAGACGCGAACGGAATGTGGTCGCGCTCGAACAGCGGCACGAGCGCGGCGCCTTCGAACTGGCTCAAGGTTTCGCCGAGCGTCTTCAACAGCCATTCGCGCGCGAGCACGCGGTCGTTGTTGGTCGCGAGACGCGGGTCGGCGAGCAGATCGGCGCGGCCGAGAATCCCGCACAACGCGCGCCATTGACTGTCGCCCGTCGCGGCGATGAACATCTGCTCGTGGTTGGCCAGCGTGAACACGTCGTAGACGGCCCATGCGCTGATGCGCTCAGGCATCGGCGCGGGCGCGACGCCGGTCGCGGCGTACTGCTGCATGTGCTGCGCCGACAGCAACACGCAGTTTTCGAACAGCGCGCTTTGCACTTCCTTGCCACGCCCGCTTGCATGCCGCTCGTGCAACGCGGCCAGCACGCCGATGGCGCCGAACATGCCGCCCATGATGTCGTTCACCGAACTGCCCGCGCGCAGCGGCCGGCCCACCGGCCCGGTCATATACGCGAGGCCGGCCATCATCTGCACGACTTCGTCGAGTGCGAGGCGATGTTCGTACGGGCCGTTCAAAAAGCCTTTGTGCGAGACGTAGATCAGTTTCGGGTTGCGCTCGCGCAGCGACGCGTAATCGAGACCGAGGCTCGCCATGCGTCCCGGCTTGAAGTTTTCGACGAACACGTCAGCGGTATCCACGAGCCTATGCAGCGCGGCGAGTCCCGCTTCGCTGTCGAGATCGAGCGCGATGCTCTTCTTGTTGCGATTGAAGGTGCGGAAAAAGCCCGCGCCCGTGCCGAGCAAACGACGCGTGCCGTCGCCGCGCGGCGGCTCGACCTTGATGACCTCGGCGCCCAGGTCGCCGAGAATCATCCCGCACGTCGGGCCCATCACCATATGCGACAACTCGATCACGCGAATGCCCGCGAGCGGCAACGCGCCTGGCTGTTGGCCCGCCGCGGCGGCATCCGGGGAAGAGGAATAAGCGTTCATTGCAGTACCTGCGAGGCGGAAGATTGGGAAGAGCCGAGGTGTCCGGCAGCAGCGAACTGCTTCGGCAAACCGGCGCGCGCGAGATAGCCGTAAAGCGGCTCGCCGGGCAATGCATCCGCGAGCACCTCGCGCGACGCGATCAGACGGGTCAGGTCGATGCCCGTTTCGTAGCCCATGCTGTCGAGCATGAACACGAGGTCTTCGGTGTTCACGTTGCCGGTCGCGCCGGGCGCATGCGGGCAGCCGCCGAGTCCCGCGAGCGACGCGTCGAATTCGCGGATGCCGTGTTGCAGCGCGATCAGCGTATTCGCGAGGCCGAGTCCGCGCGTGTCGTGCAAATGCAGTGAGCGCAGCGTGTCGCCGGCTACGTCGCGCACGAGTTCGATGATCTCGCCGACCTGGCGCGGCGTCGCTTCGCCGGTCGTGTCGCCGAGCGCGATCACATCGGCGCCTGCTTCGACGGCCGCGCGCGCAATCGCGGCAATGTCCGCGTACGGCACCGCGCCTTGCAGCGTGCAGCCGAACACCGTCGACAAACCGGCGATCAACTCGACGCGCCTCGCGCTCGCACCCGCCGCGCTGTCGATCAACTCGCGCATCGCCGCAAACGCGTCGATCATTTCAGCCGGCGTCTTGCGCACGTTCGCGAGGCTGTGCGCGGCGCTGACCGAAATCGGCGCGACGATCCTGTGCGCGCCGGATTCGAGCGCGCGCTGCGCGCCCTTCAGGTTCGGCACGAGCGCGGTCACGATCAGATCGTCGTAGCCGAGCGCGTGAGCAATGACTTCGTCGGCGTCGGCCATTTGCGGCAGGAGCTTCGCGGGCACGAATGACGCGACTTCCATATGACGCACGCCGGCGGCATACGCGGCATCGATCCAGCGGCGTTTGGCTTCGGTGGGCATCGTTCGCGCGATGCTTTGCAGACCGTCGCGCATGCCGACTTCCGTCACGACGACGCGCTCCCTGGTTTCATTCATGTCGTAAATCCTGCGGAAAAAATGCGGGGAATCAAGCACGGATGAGAGCGTGCCTGTTCGCGGGCGCGCCGCAAAGTCTGCGTTGACGAAGCACTCCATCGCCGTTGACGATGGCAGCCGACGCAAGCGGGGCGGCCTTGCGCCGCCACAAAGGGGAAACCCTTAAGGGCTTTTCAGAGGATGAGAAACCACCCGCGGCGCAGGCAGACGCACGCGTCTCAAACGGCATCCAGCAAATGAGCGAGCAGATGCGACGCGGCCAGCGTCAGCGCATGCCGGTCGCGCACGCAGATCACGAAGCGCCGCGCGGCCCACGCTTCGCGCAACGGCACGGCGACAATGTCGTATTCCTCGGCGGCGTGGCGAGGCAGCGCCTCGGCGGGCAGAATGGCCACCGCGAGGCCGGCCTGAATGAAGCGATAGGCGGCGTCGAAGGTCGATACGTAAGTGCGATAGTTAAGCTCGCGGCCCTTCTCCGCTGCGATGCGCTGCATCAGTGAGTTCACCGACGCATTCGAAGCGAGCCCGAGGTGGTCGAACGAAAGCGTCTGCTCGAAGCTGATCGCGGCCTCGCCGGCCAGCGGATGACCGCGCGGCACGATCAGCGCGAGATGATCGGCGCGATATGGCAGCGCGTCGAGAGTGCCCATCGGCACGGTATCGCGGCAGATGCCGAGATCGGCCACGCCTTCTTCGAGGCCGCGCACGATCTCCGTGCTCACGCGCTCTTCCACGTCCACGCGAATCTGCGGATTGGCCTTCAGAAAGACGGATAATGCCTCGGGCAAAAACTCGACCATCGACGACACATTCGCCAGCACGCGCACATGGCCGCGCGCGCCGGCCGCATATTGGCTGAGTTCGGCCTGCATGCGTTCATGGCCGCGCATGATGAGCCGCGCATGCCGCAACAGCGCCTCGCCCGCGGCGGTGGCGCGCACGCCGCGCTGGCTGCGCGACAGCAGCGCCACGTCGACGAGCGCTTCGAGATCGGCGAGCCGCTTGCTCACCGCCGACGGCGCGATGAACTCGCGTTCAGCGGCGCGCGCGATCGTGCCTTCCTCGCAAACGGCAATGAACAAGCGCAACGTCACCTGATCGATCTGCCACATGCGAGAAGGCTCCAGAAATTGAGTGGGGAAAATTATGCCCGAGGAAAGCGGCGGCCGAGTCCGTCCCAGGGTATCCACGGTCCATGGCCAGAGGGCATGGCGGGCTTGCTCGCCGCATCCGCTCTGGCTATGCTGGGCGACGCCCGCCGCAAGCCGCTTGTGACTTTCCCGGCGACCGGCTCGATCGAACAACACACCACGAGAACCGCCATGTCCATGACCAGCCTCTTCTTTACCGCCGCGGGCGTCGGCCTTGCGATTGCCGCGCCGGTCGGCCCCATGGGCATGCTGTGCATTCGCCGCACGCTGACGGGCGGTCCGCAAGCGGGGCTCGCCATCGGCCTCGGCATTGCGAGCGGCGATGCGCTCTATGGCCTGATCGCGGCGCTCGGCCTCGTCGGCATTTCGCAGTTCATGCTTGCGTACGACAGGCCGTTGCATCTGCTTGCCGGCTTGTTTCTGCTTTATCTCGGCGTGCGGACGCTGCTGCAAAAGCCTCCCGCCGACGCCAACGCCGAGCAAAGCGGCAATGGAACCGGCAACGGCAAGCTTGCGCAAGTGGGCCGCGCGGGCGCGTTGCGCGCCTATGCGAGTTCCTTGCTCCTCACATTGACCAACCCGCAAACGGTCATCATGTTCGCCGCGCTGTTCACGACGCTCGCGCCACGCGGCGCGTTTTCCTCGACGATCGCGTTGACCACCGTCGGCGGCGTGTTCTGCGGCTCGATCGCCTGGTGGTGCTTTCTCGTGACGGTGGTGTCGCTCGCGCGGCATGCCATCGGCAGCAAGCTGCGGCTGGCAATCGACCGGTTCGTCGGGATCATGCTCGCGGCGTTCGGCGTGGTGGAAATTCGCCGCGCGCTATGAGCGCTGCGCCGCACTGCGCCGCATAAAATGCGGCCTCGGCGTTCACCTTTCCTTGCATTCCATACGCTCGCGCTTCAGTTTTGCGACAATAGCGCCTTTCGCTGCGCCGGGCGCTGCCTTCCGCCCATTGTTGCCGACTCGCGTCGGCGCACGAGGCACGCGCGCCGCGCGTGCCCTAACGTCAATCCACCGACCGCCAGCGGTCTCTTCAATGGCTCTTCCGCATATCGATCTGCTGTACGCCGTCTCCGGTCTCTTTGTCGGCTTTCTGGTCGGACTGACGGGCGTGGGTGGCGGCTCCCTGATGACGCCGATTCTGGTGCTGCTGTTCAACGTGCATCCGGCGACGGCTGTCGGCACGGACCTGCTGTACGCGGCCGCCACCAAGGCGACCGGCACGCTGATCCACGGTCTGAAAGGCTCGATCGACTGGCAGGTCACGCTGCGGCTGGCGGCCGGCAGCGTGCCGGCGGCGACCGTCACGCTGCTCCTGCTGCACCGCTACGGGATGGACACGCCGGGCGCGAGCCGGCTGATCCAGCTCGTGCTCGGCGCCGCGTTGCTGGTGACGGCGGTGGCGCTCGTGTTTCGTCCGCAGCTCGCGGCGCTCGGCGCGCACCGCCGCCGCGCGCCGAGCCAAGGGCGCACGCTCGCACTGACCATGCTGACGGGCGCGGTGCTCGGCGTGCTGGTGTCGCTGACTTCGGTGGGCGCGGGCGCGATCGGCGTGACCGTGTTGCTGCTGCTTTATCCGATGCTGCCGACCAAGCGCATCGTCGGCTCCGATATCGCGCACGCCGTGCCGCTCACGCTGCTGGCGGGCGCGGGCCATTGGCTGCTCGGTTCCGTCGACTGGTCGATGCTGCTGTCGCTCCTGATTGGCTCGCTGCCGGGCATCGTGACGGGCAGTCTGCTGTCCTCGCGCGCGCCGGACTCGCTCTTGCGCAATCTGCTGGCCGCGACGCTCACGCTGGTGGGCGCGCGCCTCGTGCTCGCCTGACGCCGCGGGCGGACGCCGTTCCGCTCATTTGAAAAAGCGGCTGATCAGGTCGGCTTCGAACTGCCGGACCCATTGGCCACGCCGGTCGTAATACGCTTGCGCCCAGTTGGCGCGCCGCACGGTGACGAGGCGTTCGCCGGCTGTATCGGCGGGATCGGCGGAAATGCTCAGGTCGAAATGCGCGGGCGCGAAGCCATGGCGCGCGCAGACCAGTTCGAAGGCCGCCCGGTCGTTGATGGGCAAATCGGTGTAACGCAGGAGCGTGGATTGCATGGCGTGGACTCCGGTTCTTCATCCACACAGTACGCTTCGCGCGGCGTCGGCAATGTGTCATGGGACACAGTCCGGCGACGTCGCCTGGCGCGGCATCGGCTGAAACCCACAGCGCCGCTTCAATCATGCACGGCCAACAATAAAAAAGCTCCGGCGTGGATCGCCGGAGCTTTGTACTGGCCGACAGCGGAATCGCGCGCTGCAATCCCGGCGCCGCCCCGGCGCGCATCCGCGCCGTGCTTACTGCTGCATCACCGTCAGCTTGTTCGACACCGACGTCACGCCCGCCACACCCTTCGCGGCATTGCCCGCAGCGTCGATCTGGCCCTGGTCGGGCACGGAGCCCGTCAGCGTCACCGCGCCGCCGCGAGCCCGCACGGCGATGTTCGACACATCGACGCCCTGCGTCTTCGAGATTGCGCTGCGCACCTTGCGGCCCAGTTGCCTATTGGCCTTCTTGCCCGCCTTGGCGCTGGCGGCGGGGGCGGCTGTCGTGCCCGTTGCCGTTGCATCGCTTGCCTGAGCATAGACATTGCACGCCACCACCATGGCCACCACTGAGCCCAGCGTCTTCAGAAAACCGACCGATTTCATGTTTCTTCTCTCCTTGGCTTCACATTGGACCGCCTGGATAAGCGGCTTCGTACGACTACCGGCGGCCATGCCTGGCGCGACAAAACAGACGCGACACAAACAAACGCGACAAAGCGCGCGGCGAAACCATGGCCGGCTGGAGCTGCGACACGCGATGCGAGAGGCGAAGAGAGACCGGCTGCCGCGTGCCGCACGCGATGGCGCGCATGCAATGCGGTACGGAAACCGGCAAGCCGCGAATTCCGCCGACGCGCCCGGTTCTTGTGTGTCTTGTGTGTCATGCCGGGTCGCGCCGCGCGAAAGCTGTGTTCGCGGCAGCGATGCACAATTTAATCTAGCCGTGCGAGAAGCGCAAAGGGTTTAGTCGCCCGTCACTTTTTGTTACGGGTTTCTCGGCGCGCCCGGCTGGCGTGCGTTTCGCGGCCGCTGCAATCTCAGGTACC
Source organism: Paraburkholderia sp. MPAMCS5 (assembly GCF_036016995.1). NCBI lineage: Bacteria > Pseudomonadati > Pseudomonadota > Betaproteobacteria > Burkholderiales > Burkholderiaceae > Paraburkholderia > Paraburkholderia sp. MPAMCS5. Next base: position 159,497 of record NZ_JAYXBK010000008.1, on the reverse strand, counting down.
ATCGGCGCCACGCGCAGCGCCGCCATTCTGTTCACTCTCGACCGTAGCCGTCCCCGTCACCCGATGAAGCCAGCCACCGGCCGCAAACGCCCTCCCCGCCTCGTCGCCCGTTTTGTCGCGATCTCGTGGCGCGATCTCGCGGTCTCCTTCGGGCCGATCCTGCTGATCGCCATCGTCGCGATCTGGGTCGCCGTGCGTCTGATCCAGCCCGCGCCGCCCAGCACGCTCACCATCAGCGCCGGCCCGGAAGGCAGCAATTTCTGGAACGCGGCGCAGAAATACAAGGAGATTCTGGCGCGCAACCGCATCACGCTGAACGTGCTGCCCTCGGAAGGCTCGCTGCAAAACCTCAAGCGGCTGTCGGACCCGAACTCGAATGTCGACGTGGGCTTCGTGCAGGACGGCGTCGCGCCCGGCGCGGCCGGCAGCGGTCTGATGTCGCTCGGCAGCGTGTCGTATGTGCCGCTCGCGATCTTCTATCACGGGCCGACGGTCACGCGGCTCTCCGAATTCAAAGGCCAGCGGCTCGCGGTCGGCGCCGAGGGCAGCGGCACGCGCGAGCTGGCGCTCGCGCTGCTCAAGGCCAACGGCATCGAGCCGGGCGGCTCGACCAAGCTGCTGCCGCTTTCCGGCGATGCCGCCGCGCAGGCGCTCGTCTCCGGCAAGGTGGACGCGGCCTTCCTCGCCGGCGATTCCGCGCAGCCCGCCGTCATGGGCAAGCTTTACCGCACGCCGAACGTGCAGTTCTACGACTTCGCGCAGGCCGACGCCTACACGCGCCGCTTTCCGTATCTGACGCAGCTCGAATTGCCGATGGGCGCGTTCGATCTCGGCAAGAACCTGCCGTCCGCGCCGATCCACATGGTTGCGCCGACCGCCGAACTGGTCGCGCGCGACTCGCTGCATCCCGCGCTGTCGGACCTGCTGATCGAAGCCGCGCGCGAAGTGCACGGCAAGGCGAACATCATGCAGCGCGCCGGCGAATTCCCCGCGCCGCTCGCGCACGACTTCCCGATCAGCGACGACGCCGCTCGCTACTACAAGTCGGGCAAGAGCTTCCTGTACCGCCTGTTGCCGTTCTGGCTCGCGAGCCTCGCCGACCGTCTGCTGGTGGTTGTCGTGCCGCTCGTCGTGCTGCTGATTCCGGCGTTGCGGCTCGTGCCGTCGCTGTATGCGTGGCGCGTGAAGTCGCGCATCTATCGCTGGTATGGCGCGCTGATCGCGATCGAGCGCAGCGCGCTCAGCGATCACTCGCCGGCCGAACGCGCGTCGCTGCGGCGGCGTCTGGACGCCATCGAAGATTCGGTGAATGGTCTGAAGATGCCGCTCGCCTATGCCGACCAGTTCTATGTGCTGCGCGAGCACATCGGCTTCGTGCGGTCGCGGCTCACGCACAGCCGCGACGCCCGGCGCGATCTGTCCGGCGAGGAAGACACCGACGACACCGCGGACGAGGACGAAGATGCGACGCCGTCCACGCCGTCCACGCCGAACGAAGCGGCCGAGATCGGTGAGACACGCGCCGACGAGCCCCGCAAACCAGATTGACGGTGCAAGCCGCAGCCGCACCGCGTAAGATCATTACAGTTCCGACGATGCAGCAGATGCGCCTGCCGATCTGTCGGAGAAGCAATTCGGGAGACATATATGACCGTTGGCATCGACGCCGCGCAGCCTTTGTGGTTTTACGATTTCGTCTCGCCGTTCACCTATCTGCTGCTCGAGCAACACGACAAATGGCCGGGCTTCGACTTCGCCTTCACGCCGGTCGTGCTGAACGACCTGTACCGTCACTGGGGGCAGCGCTCGGCCTACAGCGTGCCCGCCAAGCGCACCTTCATGTACCGGCACGCGCTGTTTCGCGCGGAACAACTCGGCATTCCGTACAAGATGCCGCCGGCTCATCCGTTCGACTCGATGAAGCCGCTGCTGCTCGCGACCGCCGCGCGCGCGGACATGGTGTGCGTGCGCGAGATCTTCCGCTTCATCTGGCGCGAAGGGCGTGATCCGTCGAGCGACGCGGCCTTTGCCGAACTGTGCGAACGCGTCGGCATACCGGACGGTCCGGCGCTGATCAAAAGCGAGGAAGTGAAGGCCCAATTGCAGCGCAATACCGCCGATGCCATCGGCCTCGGCGTCTACGGCGTGCCGACCTTCCGCATGAACGACCAGTTGTTCTGGGGCGAGGATGCGCTGCCCATGGTGCTGTATTGCGCGCGCACGCCGAACTGGCTGGAATCGAGCGAGGTGAAACGGGTCAGCGCGTTGCCGTCGGGTCTGCCGGGGGTGTCGTCCGATGTGTCGTCGGATCTGTCGTCCGATGTGTCGCCGGATCTGTCGCAAAGCTGAGCATCGCGCGTTCGCGTCGGCAAAGCACCGCTGATGCCGGTCATACCGCGCCTGCTATGGCGGCTGCAGTGCAATCGGGCCTAAGGTTATGACCTTTGCGTCGTGCATCGCCCGTGCCACTGGCTTGTCCGCTCTTACGCGGAACCTGTCTTTCGGGCGGTTATTTGCGCGACGCGTGGCCCATTCCGGTCCGCTTGCCTCTTTATCATGGACGACACCGCCGCCTCCCTCGATATCTGGCTCGTGCGCGTGCTGCGCACGCTGCTCGTCGAGCGCAGCGTCACGCAGAGCGCGCTGCGTCTGAATCAGACTCAGCCTGCCATCAGCACCGCGCTGCGCAAATTGCGCGAGACGCTGAACGACCCCATTCTCGTGCGTGGCAAAGCGGGCATGGTGCCCACCGAGTACGGCGAATCGCTTCTGGCTTCCGCGCAACGCGTGCTGCGCGAGGTCGATTTCGTGGCGACGCCGCACGGCGATTTCGATCCCGGCCGCTCGCGCCGCACGTTTCGCGTGGCCGCGCCGGATTATCTGAACGACTTCTTCATGCCGACCGTGATCGCGCAGTTTCGCGAGGCGGCGCCGCACGCGCGGCTCGAAATCGATTCGCTCAACCCGATGCTCGACCATTACGCCGCGCTCGATGCAGGCGAACTCGACCTCGTGATCGGCAACTGGCCGAAGCCGGATGCGCGCTTCGAGCGCAGCGATCTGTTCTCGGATACGGTCGTGTGTCTGATGCGCGCCGATCATCCGCTGACGCGCACGCCGCTCACTCGCGACGCGTATCTGGCCGCGCCGCATCTCGCGCCGACTCCGTATAGTGGCGCACGCGGCGGCGCCATCGACATCGGCTTCGCGCGCGCGCACGCGGAGCGGCGCATCGTCGCCACGCTGCCCTACTTCGGCCTCGTGCCGCAAACGCTGCTTCAATCGGATCTGATCTTCACGACGACGCGCCGCTTCGCCATGCACTATGCGAGCATCCTGCCGCTCGCGGTGGTCGAGGCGCCAATTCCGTTTCCGCGTATCAAGTGCTATCAGATGTGGCATCCGCAGCCGGATCGTCCGAGCGATCTCGGCTGGTTGCGGGCATTGATGTCCGAGGTGTCGGACGGGCTGGTCGCGCAGAAAGTGCGGCGCGTGAAGCGGGCGGGGTGAGAGTGATTGGGGCGCTTGAAGCGCTTGAGGCGTCTCAAGCGCCTCAACCCTCTTACACGTTCGTCGTCGTACGCTGAGCTGGTGCGGCAAGACAGGCTCGCGTGGCGGCCTGCCTTGCAGCCTGCCGGCAGCGAACCTGGAGCAATTCGGCGCACACCGCGACGGCAATCGTCGAGGGCGCCTTATCGACGATGCCCGCGACGCCAATCGGACAAGTCATCTGCGCAAGCCGTTCGAGTTCGACGCCACGCTCCAGCAAGCGCCGCTCGAATTTCACGCGCTTCGTTTTCGAGCCAATCATGCCGAAGTATGTGAAATCGCGCCGCCGCATGATCCGCGCGGCGAGCGAAAAATCGAGCGCATGGTTGTGCGTCATCACCAGAAAGTAGGCGCCGGGCGGCGCTGTATCGACGATCGCGTCGGGCGTGTCGGTCGCTTCGATCTGCACGTTCGGGGGCGTTTCGTCGGGGAACAGTTCGTCGCGCTCGTCGACCCATTGCACCACGCACGGCAGATGGCCGAGCAGTTCAACAAGCGCATGGCCGACGTGCCCCGCGCCGAACAGCACGATGTGCATCGGCGCGGGACGCGGCGAACCGGAGACGCCGCGCCGGCCGATCTGAATGAAGGGATAGTCGTTCATCGCGATCGTCGCTCCGGTTAGCGCGCGGCGGACGTCGCGGCCCGCACCGCACCAATCGCGCGCAGGATTTCCTCGCTCGTGGCAGGCGCGTTCAGCGGCGGATTGACCTTGTGGCCGCCCACGGCCGACACGGCGTCGCGAATCGCGAAAAACACCGAGAACGGCAGCAGCAACGGCGGCTCGCCGGTTGCCTTCGAGCGATGAATGCTGTCCTCCACATTCCGGTTCTTGAAGAGGCGCACGTTGAAAACCGGCGGCGTATCGTTGACGGTCGGAATCTTGTACGTGGACGGCGCGTGCGTCATCAGCTTGCCGCCGGCGTTCCACCAGAGTTCTTCGGTCGTGAGCCAGCCCATGCCCTGAATGAAAGCGCCTTCCACCTGACCGACGTCGAGCGCCGGATTCAGCGACGCGCCCACGTCATGCAGCGCGTCCGCGCGCAGCACACGCATTTCGCCGGTCAGCGTGTCGATCACCACTTCCGACACGGCCGCGCCATACGAGTAGTAGTAGAACGGCCGGCCCTGCAACTTCGCCTGATCCCAGTAGAGCTTCGGCGTGGCGTAAAAACCGTCGGACCACAATTGCACGCGCGCGAGATACGCCTTCGCGATCACTTCTCCGAATGGCACGACCGCCTCGCCGACCATCACGCGATCATGCGCGAAGCGCACGTCCGAAGCGTTGACCTCGCCCGCGCCGAAGCGCTCGGCGGCAAACGCCGCGAGACGTTCGCGCAACTGACGCGCCGCGTCCTGTGCGGCCTTGCCGTTCAGATCGGAACCTGTGGACGCCGCCGTTGCCGATGTATTCGCGACCTTGCTCGTATCCGTCGCGGTCACGCGAATGCGATTGAAGCCGATGCCCAGCTCATGCGCGACGACCTGCGCGACCTTCGTGTTCAATCCCTGGCCCATTTCCGTGCCGCCGTGATTCACGAGCACCGAACCATCGGTATAGATATGCACGAGCGCGCCGGCCTGATTGAAGTGCGTAACGTTGAACGCAATGCCGAACTTGACCGGCGTGAGCGCGAGTCCTTTCTTCAATACTTCGTTGTTCGAATTGAATTCGTCGATTTCCTTGCGGCGCGCGCGATAGCCGCTCGTCGCCTCCAGTTCGTCGATCAGTTCGTGAATCACGTTGTCTTCGACAATCTGGCCGTACGGCGTCTGATTGCGCTCGGTCTTGCCATACAGATTGCGGCGGCGCACGTCGAGCGAATCTTCGCCGATGGAACGCGCCACGTTGTCCATGATGTATTCGATCGCAAACGCGCCTTGCGGACCGCCGAAGCCGCGGAACGCCGTATTCGACTGCGTGTTGGTCTTGCCGCAGAAGCCGTCGATCGTGACATCGGAGAGCCAGTACGCGTTGTCGAAGTGACACAGCGCGCGCGTCATCACCGGGCCCGACAGGTCGGCCGAGAAACCGCAGCGCGAGGTCATATCCACGGCGACGCCCTCGATCACGCCCTTGTCGTCGTAGCCGACTTCATACGTGTAGTGGAAATCGTGACGCTTGCCCGTGACCATCATGTCGTCGTCGCGGTCCGGACGCAGCTTGACGGGGCACAGCAACTTCCATGCGGCGAGCGCCGCGCAGCACGCGAACAGACCCGACTGCGATTCCTTGCCGCCAAAGCCGCCGCCCATCCGGCGGCATTCGATCAACACGTTATGCGACGCAATGCCCAATGCGTGCGCGACGAGGTGCTGCATTTCCGTCGGATGCTGCGTCGAGCAGTAGACGTGCATGCCGTCGTCGTCTTTCGGCACCGCGTACGAAATCTGGCCTTCCAGGTAGAACTGTTCCTGGCCGCCCAACAACATTTCGCCCGCCTCGCGGCGCGCGGCGCGTGCGATCTTCGCGTCCGCCTCGCCGCGCGCGAGTTTCATCGGCGGCAATACGTGCTGGTTGGCCGCGCGCGCCTGTTGCGCGGTCAGAATGGCGGGCAGTTCCTCGTACACAATTTCAGCGCGGCGCGCCGCGCGTCGCGCGGTTTCATGCGACGTCGCGACCACGATGAACACCGGCTGGCCGACGTATTGCACGATGCCGTCGGCGAGAATCGGATCGTCGCCGTGGATGATCGGGCCCACGTCGTTGGCGCCCGGAATGTCGTCGGCGGTGAAGATCGCGACCACGCCGGGCGTGGCGCGCACTTTCGCGAGCGACATCGACGTGATCTTCGCGTGCGCTTTGGTCGAGAGCCCGAGCGCGGCGTGCAGCGTGCCGGCGACCGTCGGGATGTCGTCCGTGTAAGTGGCGCGGCCGCTCACATGCAGATGCGCGGATTCATGCGGTCGCGAGACATGGACCTGCGTGAAGTCTTCGAGCGCCTGAGCGTCTTTCAGGAATGGTTCGGCTTGCTGATTCATCGTCGTGTTCTCCGTATCCTTCTTGTGTCTCGCGCGTCAGGCGCCGGCTTCGAGGTCGGCGGGCGCGCGGGCCGCGGCGACCGCGCGCACGTCGAGCGAGCTTTTCGGCAGCGGATTGTCCGGACGCGTTTCGAGCCAGAAGCGGTACAGCGTGTTCTTCGCGGCTTCGAGGCGATAGTTGCTGGTCGCGCGCATGTCGGACAGCGGCGCGTAGTCGTTGCCGAGCGCGAGCATCGCGGCCTGCGCGGTGGCTTCGTGCCAGTGCGTGTCGCGCAGCACGGCTTCGGCGTGCGTCGCGCGCTTCGGCGTCGCGGCCATGCCGCCGAATGCAACGCGCGGCTCGCGAATCGTGTCGCCATCCGCAATGAACGAGAACGCCGCGCACACGGCGGAAATGTCCGAGTCGAAACGCTTGGACAGCTTGTAGGTGCGGAATTGCAGCTTTTCGCGAGCGCCGGTGCGCGTCGGCACTTTCAATCCGACGACGAATTCGTGTTCCGCCATGTCCTTCTTCTGATAGGCGAGGTAAAGGTCTTCCAGCGCCATTTCACGTTCGATGTCACCGCCGCGCACGATCACGCGCGCGCCGAGCGCGATGAGGCCGGGCATCGAATCGCCGATCGGCGAACCATTGGCGATGTTGCCGCCGAGCGTGCCCGCGTTGCGAATTGGCAGCGACGCAAAGCGCTGCCACATCTCGGTGAGTTCGGGATATTGCTTCGCGATTTCCGCATAAGCCTTTTCGACGGTCACGCCCGCGCCGATCTCGATCCATTCGGCACTGGTTTCGAGCTTCTGCAAACCGGCGATCTGCCCCACGTAGACCACGTTGCCGAGTTCGCGCATCTGCTTGGTGACCCACAGGCCGATGTCCGTGCTGCCCGCGAGAATGCGCGCGGACGGTTCAGCCTGCTTGATGTGCGCGAGCGCTTCGATGCTGCGCGGCGCGTGAAAGCGCTGACCGGCGTGCTCGTAGTGAAAGGTGTCGTCGCGTTGCAGCGTGGCGAGCGTGCCCGCGAGCGTCTCGACATTCACCGGCGCTTTCGGCGCGGGCGCTTCGAACATGCGCTCGGCCGCGTCGACAATCGGACGATAGCCCGTGCAGCGGCACAGATTGCCGGTCAGCGCGTTGCTGATCGCCTCGCGCGAAGGCACCGTCTTGTTGGCGCAGCCCTGTTCGTGGCCGTGCTTTTCGTAGAGCGACCACATCGACATGACGAAGCCCGGCGTGCAGAAGCCGCACTGCGAGCCGTGGCATTCGACCATCGCCTCCTGCACCGGATGCAGCGAACCGTCCGGCTGGCGCAGATCTTCGACGGTGAAAAGCGCTTTGCCGTCGAGTGTCGGCAGGAACTGGATGCAGGCGTTGACCGCCTTGAATTCGACCCCGCCCGCCTCGTTGCGCTCACCGACCACCACGGTGCATGCGCCGCAATCGCCTTCGGCGCAGCCTTCCTTGGTGCCGGTGCAATGCGCGTCTTCGCGCAGATACTGCAGGACCGTGCGGGTGACGGGCGCGTCCTTGATCTCGCGGATCGCGTTGCGATGGTAGAAGCGAATCGGCTCAGTCATGTCTCGTGGCTCTCGAATGTTCTCGACTCTGCGCGGTCCGGTGGAACGGGCAGCGGGGATGGTTCGAAAACTATCACCGTCAATAATCACAACCCATAGGCCGGATCGCATGGGGGACATACTCGTGCAGCGATAACGAGATGGATTACCGACGACGTCGGCTTATGTTGACGCGACTGAATCGAGGTGCTTCTTTGGTTTATGTCGCGATTGCGCCAGATCCGCGCATTGAATGGGCCGCCGACGCGCTTCAGAACGAACGCTTCAGGGGTTAAAACGCACCACTATATGAGCCGGCGAACCGTCTTTGGTCTGACGAATTATTAAGCGAATCCTGCAAGAGAATCGGTTCCATGGGAAAATCACGACCTCCCGCCGTTTTCAAGTCTCGTTTTCCCCATGTCCACCGACTCAGCGACACCTCGCAGCGAATTCGCGACGACCTTGCAGATCATTCCGGTCGTCTTTTTCACGTTTCTTTGCTACCTGACGATCGGTATTCCGCTCGCGGTGCTGCCCGGCTACGTTCACGACGACCTCGGCTATAGCGCCGTGCTCGCGGGCGCGGCGATCAGCGTTCAATATCTGGCGACGCTGGCCTCGCGGCCGCTGGCGGGACGCTCGGCGGACACAGTGGGGCCGAAGCGCACCGTGACGCTCGGTTTGCTCGGTTGCGGCGCGAGCGGGGTTTTATTGTTGCTGGCGGTGTTATGCGGACGCTGGCCCGCGCTGAGCCTGGTGCTGCTGGTGTGCAGCCGCCTCGTGCTTGGCTTCGGCGAAAGTCTGTGCGGCACGGGCGCGATTCTGTGGGGCATTGGCCGCGTGGGCACGACCAATAATGCACGCGTGATTTCGTGGAACGGCATCGCCACGTATGGCGCGCTGGCCGTCGGCGCGCCGCTCGGCGTGGCGATCGAGCGCACGATCGGGTTTCCGGCGCTGGCCATTCTGGTGATTCTGCTGGCGGCGCTCGGCTTTTATCTTGCGCGTCCGATGGCGCCTGTGCCGATCGTCCATGGCGAGCGGATGTCCTACCGCAGCGTGTTCACGCGCGTGCTGCCGCACGGGTTGGGTCTTGCGCTGGGCTCGGCCGGTTTTGGGTCGATTGCCACGTTCATCACGTTGTTCTATGCGGCAAGGCATTGGCCGAACGCGGCTTTGTCGCTGACGGTGTTCGGCACGCTGTTCATCGGCGCACGCTTGCTGTTTGCAAACACCATCAAGACGTATGGCGGATTCCGGGTCGCGATTGCTTCGTTTTCGTTCGAGTGTGCCGGCTTGTTGATGCTGTGGCTGGCGCCTGAGCCGCATATCGCGCTGGCGGGCGCGGCATTGACCGGATTTGGATTTGCGTTGGTGTTTCCGGCGCTCGGCGTCGAAGCGGTGGGGCTCGTGCCGCCGGCTAGCCGCGGCGCGGCGCTGTCGGCTTATTCGGTGTTTCTGGATTTGTCGCTGGGGATTACGGGGCCGTTGGCCGGGTATATTGCCGGTGAGTTTGGATATGGGTCGGTGTTTCTTTTTGCCGCGGTGGCCGCGGCGGCGGCTGTGGGGCTTTCTGCTTTTCTTTATCTTCGGGACGTGAGGGTTGGGAAGATGCCTGCGGCGCTTTGACGGTTTTTTGGGTTTTGGATTTTTGCCTGCTCGGCCGGGCTTTTTTTGGGCTTTTCTTTTGTTTGTGGTCTAAGAAAAGAAAAGCCCAACAACGCCAACCCAAAAATCCAACCCAAAAACCCAATCAGAAAATCCCAAACAGAAAAAACCCAAAGACCTACTTCCCCTCCGACAACCCCCTCTCCAGCGCCGCGACGCCCGCCGGCAAATCCACCCTAACCCCGAGATCCACCATCGTCCTCCCCAGCGCGTGCACAGTCCGAAAGAGATTGTGCTCCCGACACTGCTCGCCCATCTGTCCAATCCGAACAATCGGCAATCCGAACGATCCAGAAATTTCCACCTGATGCTGCCGTGAAATATGCGCGCAAACATCGCCAGGACTCAGCCCAGCGGGCACCTCGATCCCCACGACCGAATTCAACCGGCACTCCGTCGGCGCATACAACTGCAAGCCCAGCGCGGTCACGCCTTCCTGCAAGGCCACGGAGCACTTCAGATGCCGCGCAAAGCGCTTCTCCAGCGTCTCCGCGCAAACGAGCCGCAACGCCTCATGCAAAGCCAGCACGCCCGACACCGGCGCCGTGTAGTGATACCCCGCGTTATGCCAGAAATTTTCCGCGAGCGATGCATCGAGACACCAATGCGCATTCGGCGCGGTACGGCCCTTCACTCGCGCCCACGCCGCGTCGGAAAACGCGATCAGCGAGACGCCCGGAATCGATGACAACCCTTTCTGCCCGCCCGTGATCACCGCGTCGATACCCCACGCGTCCATCGCGAGCGGCATCGTGCTCAGCGTGCACACGGCATCCACGATCACCAGCGCGCCGGCCGCCTTCGCCAGCGCCGCAATGTCCTTCAGGTGATAGTTCCACACCGTATTCGACGTCTCGCCCTGCACGACCGTGACGATCTCCGGACGCTCGCGACGGATCGCGCCGGCGATCTCGTCGAGACTCGCCACCGTGCGGTCGGCCACGTCGAGCGTGCTCACCCGCGCGCCGACGCGCCGGCCCATCTCGGCCATCCGTCCGCTGAAAAAGCCGTTTTTGATGCTCAGCACACGCGTGCCTTCCCACGCGAGATTGGAGATCGCCATTTCCATGGCGGCCGAGCCCGGTCCGGCCACGCCCAGCACCCATTTCGAATTCGTCTGGAACACGTAGCGCGCCATCGTCTTCACCTGGCCGATCACCTTCACCATCGTGCCGCCCAGGTGATTGATCACGATCGCGTTGGCCTTGGCGACGGCCGCCGGAATCGGCACGGGGCCGGCGCCCATCATGAGTAACGGCTCTTCGGGAAGAATGGCGTCGAGCGACTCGACAACGGGACACGGCACAGCGGAGGACGCAACGTCGATGGATGAAGTCGGCATGATCGGTACTTGAAGATTGAACGCAAAAGTGGAGCGCAAAGTCGCGAACGGCCTCGCCAGCAGAGACACTGGCAAGGCCGTCGATCGATCATTCACCGAACCGCACGATTGCGCAAGCACTTTGACCATGCTTGACCGAACCGCGTGACAACGACGCCCTGACAACGACGCCCTGGCCCACAGCCAAAAGGCGCAATGACGTCATGGGCGTGCGCCGGCACGCCTTGCGATAGCGAGCCGGCAAGCGGCGCGAGCGGAGCGGGCCGCTAAACCCCGCCGTCTGCGTTCAGCGAAACCGGACGGATCGCCGTGCGGGCGTCGTCGGGCGCGCCGCACATCTCGCGCAACAAGGCCGCCTCGCGCTCGTGCACTTCGACGGGAAACCAGCGCGCGCCAGCATCGGCGAGATAGCGCGCGCGATGCTGCCCATTGCGAAACGACACCACGCCTTCGCGCTCGATACCCATCCAGCCCAGCAGGCCGGACGCGCGGCGCGTCGAGATCGTCACGTAGGGCATTTGCGGAATGCGCGGATTGTCCGGATCGAGAAACTCGCGAATGCCGCGCACCTTACCCGGATGCCATTCGACGACGGGCTTCAGAACATAATCGGTGTTGTCGCGATCCGCGCACGCCAGCAGTTTGCGCGCGTCGACCAGCACGACCTGATGCCGCGTGCCGTCGGCAACAAAGACGCGCTTCAGACGCACATGGTCGTACCATGAATGCTGGTTCAGCGGCACGACCCAGAGCGTCTCCGCACATCCCGGCGCGGCCGCGGGTGTTGTAGTTATTAGGGGCAAGGACAGGCTCGATAAGCTTGCGGTGATCCGCCAGCGCGTTAAAAGAGCGCTAACGCTACGAGCCGATTGTGAAAGAAGCATGTCAAATCATTGTTTTAATTGCTCTGCATGAGCGCTGCGCCACCCCCGCGCGCCCGAGCGAACGAGCGAACGCGGACCTTCAAGGACACGACGATGACCGGCACCGAAAATTTCAACGACTATGTGCGCATCGAAGCTACCCAGGATAACGGCGTAGCAACGATCGTGCTTGAGCGTTCCGAGCGTCGAAATGCGGTCGATCGTATAGTCGCCGACGCGTTGCGCGCCGCGTTCGAGCGCTTCGAAGCGGAGCCCGCGTGGCATGCGGCCGTGCTGTTCGGCGCGGGCGGCACGTTTTGCGCGGGCGCGGACCTGAGCGCGCTCGCCGACGAAAACCGCCGCAACGAGCTGCATGCGGACGGCAGCGGCCCCGGACCGATGGGGCCGACCCGTACTTTTTTCACAAAGCCGGTCATTGCTGCCATTTCGGGCTATGCGGTCGCGGGCGGCCTGGAGCTGGCGGCCATGTGCGACCTGCGAGTCGTCGAGGAAGACGCGGTGCTCGGCGTGTTCTGCCGGCGCGTGGGCATTCCGTTGATCGACGGCGGCACGATCCGCTTGCCTCGGCTCATCGGCATGTCGCGCGCACTCGATCTCATCCTGACGGGGCGCGCCGTGAGCGCGCAGGAAGCGCTGCAGATCGGCCTGGCAAACCGCGTGGTCGCCAAGGGCGAAGCGCGCGCGGCGGCGGAGCAACTCGCCGCGCAGCTCGCGGCCTTCCCACAAGCCGCGCTGCTGGCCGACCGCCGCTCGGTGCTGGAAAACAGCGTGCTCGACGACTTCGCCGAGGCGCTCCGGCGCGAAGGCGCCGGCGGCTATCAGGCGGTATTCGACGAAGGCGTCACCGGTGCCGCGCGCTTCACGGCAGGCGCGGGGCGCCACGGCAAGACTTTGAATTCGCCAGAGAGCAACGGCTAGCGGGCACCGTCGCCCGCCGAGCTTTGCCACGAAATACAACAACCGCGGCAACCCGTGCCCGGCCGTCAGCACTATCGTTTTGACTTAGGTAGAATCCCTGACTGCTCGACTCCTTGCCGGCGCAGGCGCTCTCGCCCCGAGAACGCGCGACGGCCACGCGACGCTCCCGTCGCGCAGATTCATACTCCGCCGCCATGCCTTTGCCCCTGCTTGCCCTTGCCGTTGCCGCGTTCGGCATCGGTACAACCGAATTCGTGATCATGGGGCTGCTGCCCGACGTCTCCCGCGATCTGTCCGTCTCGATTCCGGCGGCGGGCATGCTCGTGTCGGCTTATGCGCTCGGCGTGACGATCGGCGCGCCGATCGTGGCCATCGCGGTCGCGAACATGCCGCGCAAGAAGGCGCTGATGAGTCTGATCGGCGTGTTCATCGTCGGGAATCTGCTGTGCGCGGTCGCGCCGGGCTACGCGGTGCTGATGGCCGCGCGGATCGTCACTGCGTTTTGCCATGGCGCGTTTTTCGGCATCGGCTCGGTGGTGGCCGCGGGCCTCGTCGCGCCGAACCGTCGCGCGCAGGCCATCGCGCTGATGTTCACCGGCCTCACGCTCGCCAACGTGTTGGGCGTGCCGCTCGGCACGGCGCTCGGTCAGGCCGTGGGCTGGCGCGCGACCTTCTGGGCAGTGACGGGCATCGGCATTGTCGCGGCCGCCGCGCTCGCGCTCTGCCTGCCCGCGCGGATCGAGATGCAGAAGGCGAGCCTCATGCGCGAATTCAGCGTGCTGAAAAATCCGCAAGTGCTGATGGTGCTCGGCATCAGCGTGCTGGCGTCGGCCAGCCTTTTCTCGACCTTCACGTACATCACGCCGATTCTCGAAGACGTTACCGGCTTCACGCCCCACGCGGTCACGCTCGTGCTGCTGCTGTTCGGCCTCGGCCTGACGGTCGGCAGCACGCTCGGCGGCAAGCTCGCCGACTGGCGGCTGATGCCGTCGCTGATTGCGTTTTTGCTGGCCATCGTGGTGATTCTGGCGGTGTTCGCGCACACCATGCACGCCGATATTCCGGCGATGATCACCATCTTCGTCTGGGGCGTGCTGGCTTTTGCGATCGTGCCGCCGTTGCAGATGCTGATCGTCGACCGCGCGAGTCATGCGCCGAATCTTGCGTCCACGCTGAATCAGGGCGCGTTCAACCTCGGCAACGCGACGGGCGCATGGCTCGGCGGCATGGCAATCGGTGCGGGCGCGCCGTTGACGACGCTGCCGTGGGTCGGCGTCGCGACGTCGATGGGTGCGCTCCTGCTCACGCTGTGGTCGCAGGCCATCGACCGGCGCGCGCAGCGCATCGCCATGGCCGGCTGAGCTCGCCGCGGAGCGTCGCGACGATGCGGTGGCGGGTACACCGCACGCCGCCGCGCTCGCGTTTCCGCGCTCGCGTTTCTTGTGGCGGCGTGGGAAAGGCGGTTTATCGCGCCGCCAGAATTTCCCCGACACACTCGCCAAATCCCACACGATAACCCTCGCCCTGACACCAGCCCGCGAGCGTCAACTCATCGCCATCCTCGATGAAGCTGCGTGTGCCGCCCTCCTTCAACTCCAGCGGCTTTTTCCCGTTGTATGTCAGTTCGAGCAGGCTGCCGTAGGAATCTTCCGTCGGACCGCTGATCGTGCCCGAGCCCATCAGATCGCCCACTCGCGTGTTGCATCCCGACACGGTGTGATGCGCGAGCTGCTGCGCCATCGTCCAGTACATGTACTTGAAGTTGGTCCGCGAGATCGTGCTGGCCTCCCCGGCGCCGCGCGGACGCAGCTTCACTTCCAGCGCGATGTCGAACGCGTGCGCGCCGCCGTGCCGCAGATACGCGAGCGGCTCCGGCTCCTGCACAGGTTGCGCGACGCGGAATGGTTCGAGCGCGTCGAGCGTGACGATCCACGGCGAGATGGTGGTCGAAAAGCCCTTCGAGTTGAACGGGCCGAGCGGCACGTATTCCCATTGCTGGATGTCGCGCGCGCTCCAGTCGTTCAGCAGCACCATGCCGAAGATATGCGCTTCCGCGTCGGCACACGCAATCGGTTCGCCCAGCACGTTGCCGCCGCCGATGACGAAACCCGTCTCCAGCTCGATATCGAGCTTGCGGCACGCGCCGAACACCGGCCGCTCCTGATCCGGCAACTTCAACTGGCCATTCGGACGACGCACCGGCGTGCCGCTCACCACCACCGACGACGCGCGTCCGTTGTAGCCGATCGGCATTTCCGACCAGTTCGGCAGCAGCGCATTCTTCGGATCGCGAAACATGCTGCCGACATTCGTCGCGTGCTCTTTCGACGAATAGAAATCCGTGTAGCCCGGAATCTGCACCGGCAGGTGCAACCGGGCATCGGCCCGGCGCACCAGCGCTTTCGCGCGCAACGCGGCGTCGTCGCGCAAGCTCGCGGTATCGCGTGCGAGCAGGTGGCTCAACTGGATGCGCACCTCGCGCCAAGCCTCGCGGCCGAGCGCGATGAAATCGTTCAGCGCGTCGCGCGAGAAAACATCGGCCGGCGCGGCCAGCTTCAATAGCCCGGCTGTCCGCAACGCGGCCAGATCGACGATCTCGTCGCCGATCGCCACGCCCACGCGGCGCGTGTCGTTGCTGTTGTCGCTGAAAATGCCGAACGGCAGGTTCTGAATCGAGAAGTCGTGGGTCGGTTCGTTGGCCGACTCGACCCAGCTTTTGCGCGACGGATCGAGCGTCGCCTGAAGATCGCTCAATGCGCTCATCGTTGCTCCGGATTGAAGTGTTTCTTGAGACCCTGCCAGCACTCGTAGTAATGCGCCTGCAATTGCGCGGTTTCCAGCGCAAAACGGGTGGGTTTGATCAGTGTGCGCGTTTCGAACATGAAGGCCATGGTGTCGCCGACCTTGCTCGGTTTCGACGTATCGCCGTGCGACGCCTTTTCGAACGTCCCGGCGTCAGGGCCGTGGCCCGACATGCAGTTGTGCAGACTCGCGCCGCCCGGCACGAAACCCTCGGCCTTCGCGTCGTACACGCCGTGCACGAGCCCCATGAATTCGCTCGCGACATTGCGATGGAACCACGGCGGGCGGAACGTATCTTCGGCCGCGAGCCAGCGCGGCGGGAAAATCACGAAGTCGATCGAATCTACGCCCGGCGTGTCGCTTTGCGATTGCAGCACGAGAAAAATCGACGGGTCCGGATGATCGAAACTGATCGAGCCAATTGTGTTGAAGCGCCGCAAGTCGTACTTGTACGGCGCGTAATTGCCGTGCCACGCAACCACGTCGAGCGGCGAATGGCCAATGTCCGCGCGCCACACATTGCCGTTCATCTTCGCGACGAGTTCGAAGTCGCCTTCGCGGTCTTCGTAGGCTGCGTGCGGCGTGAGAAAGTCGCGTGGATTCGCGAGGCCGTTCGAGCCGATCGGCCCGAGATCCGGCAAGCGCAACAACGCCCCGAAGTTTTCGCAGATATAGCCGCGCGCGGCGCCGTCCGGCAGGCTCACCGCGAAGCGCACGCCGCGCGGAATCACCGCGATCTCGAACGGTTCCACTTCGAGGCGGCCCAGTTCGGTCGCGATGTCGAGGCGGCCTTCCTGCGGCACGATCAGCAATTCGCCGTCCGCGCTGTAAAAGAAGCGGTCTGTCATCGAGCGGTTCGCCGCGTACAGGTGGATCGCGCAGCCGCTCATCGACTCGGCCGCGCCGTTGCCCGCCATCGTCACCCAGCCGTCGATGAAATCCGTCGGCTCGGCCGGCATCGGCAAGGCGTCCCAACGCAGCTGGTTCGGCGGCGTCGGCGGCACGTCGGCGAAATTGGCGACGAGCCGCCCGGACGGCAGCGGCGTGAACGGCTTGTGCACCGCCGCCGGCCGAATCCGGTACAACCACGTGCGGCGATTGTGGCCGCGCGGCGCGGTGAAGGCGGTGCCCGACAACTGCTCGGCGTACAAGCCGTAGGCCACGCGTTGCGGCGAATTGCGGCCTGCGGGCAGCGCGCCCGGCAGCGCCTCGGTCGCGAATTCGTTCGCAAATCCCGACTGATAGCCGGGCTCGATTTCGAGCCGCGAACGCCCGGTGTTCGGACTCCGTGTTGAGGTATCCATGCAAGGTTCTCCGTTGATGCCCGATGTTTTCATCTCACGCGGCGCGGGGTGCCGACGGGCCACTGTGCTGACACGCTGAGCCGCCGTCATAATTTACGTATAGTAAAATGAATTACGTTAAGTGAAATTAACGTATACCTTGGAGACGCGGGTTTACGTGGAGGCGCGCGCGGCCGGACAGGCGTGCGGCTCCTATCGTTATGAGCATTTTGTTCATGAGAGCGCGATGCGGACTGCTACCATCGGGGGACGCGGCGCGCGCGCCTTCACCTCGGCGCTACGTGCCATTCATGTGATCCATTCGTTTAAATGATTCCCCAGACTATCCCCACTCTCGTTGCGCGCGCGGCCGAGCATCCCTTTCTCCGCAACCATCTGGCAATGGGGCACGGCGCGAACGGGAACGTCGCGCTCGCGCGCTTCGACGACATCGAACTGACAAGCTGCTATGAACCGATCTTCGACATCAGCGTGCATGCGTTGGCGCAGTCGTTGTCGTCGGATGTGGAAAGCGTGGACCGTTTCGGCGACGAACTCGGCTTTCAGGCGGTCACGCAGCGGCTCGACGCCGCGCCGTTCGATGTGTTCGATCCGTTCGACCGCATCGCCGACGACCAGGAACTCGTCGCGCTCGACCGCATGTCGCGCGCGCTGCATGCAATCAACTTCTTCGGCGCGCAGCGGCACGGCCTGCTCTTTCTGCGCGTGCACGAGCGGCTGTTGAAGAGCGTGAAATACGATCACGGGCGGCATTTCTCAAACGTGCTGATGTCGTTCGGGCTGACCCCGTCGAGGATCGTGATCGAATTGCCCGCGGCGGCGGTCGCGCACAAGACTTTTCTCGGCTATCTGACCAAGAGCTATCAGCACTACGGGTTCAAGGTCGCGGGCAATCTGTCCAATGCAGGGCAGATTCTGTCGGTGTCGGACACCGCGCGGCTCGATTTCATCAAGATGGATGCGACGGTCGCGTTGCGCGACGCCACGGTCAAACCGCTAGTGGGCTACGCGAGCCGGCTGCGGATTCCGCTGATCTTCAATCGCGTGATGGACGAGCCGCAGTTCGAGGCCTTGCAGCAGTACGACGTGCGCTTCGTGCAAGGGCCACTGTTCAATGCGCATTATCACGATCGGCCCGCTTGAATTTCCTGGCGTGATTCGGGTGCTCTGACTCACGCGCCGCTTCGACCTGCTATCCGGCGTCGCCCAAACGCCGCGCGAGCGCCTTCAGGCGCGGCGCAACCTTCTCGCGAAACACCTCTTCTCCCATCGACGAAGCCGGACCGCTGCAACTCAGCACGAGCCAGCGCCCTTCGCGCGGCTCGCGAAACGGCACCGCGACGGCGTTCACGTCGTCGTGCCACGCGCGAAACGAATAGCTGCAGCGTTCCTTCTCGAACGCGGCGATTTCCTTCACCGCGTCCGCCGCGAGCGCCGCGCCGCCCTTGCCTGCCGCTTTCCTCAATTCGACCAGCAACGCGGCGCGCACGTCGGCGGGCTGCACGGCCAGATAGGCGCGGCCCATGGAACTCGTCAGCATCGACAGTTTCGAGCCCGGCGCGAGGCCGAGCGTGAGCGCCGTTTCGCTGCGAATGGTGTCGAGATAGATCATGTCGAGGCCGTCGCGGCAACCGAGCGAGACCGCCGCGCCCACTTCGCGCGCGAATGCGCGCATGTGCGGGCGCGCGAGTTCGAGCGTGTCGGTGCCCGAGAGCAGCGCGAAACCGAGCGACAAAACGCCGGCATCCAGTGCATATTTGCCCAATGCCTCATCGAGCCGAAGATAGCCGAGCACGGTCAGCGTGTAGGCGAGCCGGTTCACGGTCGCCTTGGGCAAACCCGTGCGTTCGACGAAATCGCGGTTGCCGAGCATCGTGTCGCCCGGCCTGAACGCGCGCAGCAAATCGAGCCCGCGTGCAAGGGCGACGACGAATTTGCGCTCGTCGAGCGATTCAGGGGAAGTGGATGCGGGCGTCATAGGGTGATACACTCGGGCGTCGGTTGCAAAACATTGTTTCGCATAGCGGAACTTAAGTCAAGCTTGGATCGAGCAGAAAATCAGGAGATACGTCATGGCCGAAGCCGCGCAGTTTCACTGGGAAGACCCGTTGCTGCTGGATCAGCAGCTCACCGAAGACGAACGCATGGTGCGCGACGCCGCCGCCGCTTATGCGCAGGACAAGCTCCAGCCGCGCGTGCTCGAAGCGTTCCGTCACGAGAAGACGGACATCGAAATTTTCCGCGAGATGGGCGAACTGGGCCTGCTCGGGCCGACCATCCCCGAGCAATACGGCGGGCCGGGGCTGAACTACGTGGCATATGGTTTGATCGCGCGCGAGGTGGAGCGGGTCGACTCGGGCTACCGGTCCATGATGTCGGTGCAGTCGTCGCTCGTCATGGTGCCGATCCACGCGTTCGGCTCCGAGGCGCAAAAACAGAAGTACCTGCCAAAGCTCGCCACCGGCGAGTGGATCGGCTGCTTCGGTCTGACCGAGCCGGATCACGGCTCCGATCCGGGCAGCATGGTGACGCGCGCGAAAAAGGTCGACGGCGGCTATTCGCTGTCGGGCTCGAAAATGTGGATCACCAATTCGCCGATCGCCGACGTTTTCGTCGTATGGGCCAAGCTCGAGGAAGACGGCAAGGACGCGATCCGCGGCTTCATTCTCGAAAAGGGCTGGAAGGGGCTGTCGGCGCCGACCATTCATAGCAAGGTCGGTTTGCGGGCGTCGATCACCGGCGAGATCGTGCTGGACGACGTCTTCGTGCCCGAAGAAAACCGCTTTCCGGAAGTCAGCGGCCTGCGCGGTCCGTTCACGTGCCTGAACTCGGCGCGCTATGGCATTGCATGGGGCGCACTCGGTGCGGCCGAGTCGTGCTGGCACACCGCGCGTCAGTACGTGCTCGATCGCAAGCAGTTCGGCCGGCCGCTCGCGGCGAACCAGTTGATCCAGAAAAAACTCGCCGACATGCAGACGGAAATCACGCTCGGCCTGCAAGGCGTCTTGCGGCTTGGGCGCATGAAGGACGAAGGCACGGCGGCCGTCGAAATCACGTCGATCATGAAGCGCAATTCGTGCGGCAAGGCGCTCGACATTGCGCGGCTCGCGCGCGACATGCTGGGCGGCAACGGCATCTCGGACGAGTTCGGCATCGCGCGGCATCTGGTGAATCTGGAAGTGGTGAACACCTATGAAGGCACGCACGACATCCACGCGCTGATTCTGGGCCGCGCGCAAACGGGCATTCAGGCGTTTTTCTGAAGTTCTTCTGAAACACCTTTGCGCCGAGTATGGTGGAGATGTCTCACACGCTTGTAAGCAAAAAGGCCGGTTCGCGAGGAACCGGCCTTTTTCGTTTGCAATAGCGCTTTTACTTGTTCGGCTGCGGCGTCATACGCAGATACGGGCGCAGCGCCTTGTAGCCCTTCGGGAATTTCTGTTTGATCACCTCTTCGTCTTTCAGCGACGGCACGATCACGACGTCATCGCCCTGCTTCCAGTTGCCGGGCGTGGCGACCGAGTGATTATCGGTGAGCTGAAGCGAATCGATTACGCGCAATACTTCGTCGAAATTGCGCCCCGTGCTCGCCGGGTACGTGATGATCAAACGCACCTTCTTCTTCGGATCGATCACGAAGAGCGAGCGCACCGTCAGCGTTTCGTTCGCGTTCGGGTGAATCATGTCGTACAACTCGGACACTTTGCGGTCACCATCGGCCAAAATCGGGAAGCCGACATTGGCAGCCTGAGTCTCGTTGATGTCCTTGATCCATTCGTTGTGCGACTCGGCGCTATCCACCGACAACGCAATGGTCTTCACGTTGCGCTTCGCAAATTCCTCGGCGAGCTTGGCGGTCAGACCGAGTTCCGTGGTGCAGACCGGCGTGAAGTCGGCCGGATGCGAAAACAGCACACCCCAGCTATCGCCGAGCCATTCGTGGAACTTGATGCGGCCGATGCTGGAATCCTGCTCGAAATCCGGTGCGGTATCGCCAAGACGTAGACTCATGTGCATCTCCTTTAGATAGTCGGACATTAGGGCGAGCGTGTGCCCGCAGCGCCTCGCAAAAGATAAAGCATACGGCCGCGACCGTATATGACGAACCAACATCGCGTCACTACTTTATGCGCCTTTGTAATTTTCGCCGATTTAATGGAAACTTTGCGGGACAGATCAACTCCATCATGAACTAACATCAATTGGATGTCGTGCAGATGTTCGTTTCAAACGCTCCACCTCGCCGGGAACGGTTCGTGCGGTCGCCGTCTGCATCCGTGCAGTGCGCTCGCCAGCCGCCGTTTCTTTGGTTACGATTCACGCGTGACGTGAGAAGAAGGGGGAGCTGTCAATGTCGGAAGCCAACAAGGAGAGATTGATGTCGGATATCAAAACCGTCCTCGCGGACGCAGAAGACCTTCTGAAGCAAGCCGCAAGCGCAACGGGCGAGCGCGCGTCGGAACTGCGTGAAACGGCGCTTTCGCGTCTGAAGCAGGCGCGCGAAAAAGCGGCTGACGTGCAGGTCGTCGTGATCGAGAAAGGCAAGAAGGCCGCTCGCGTGACCGACGACTACGTTCATGAACATCCGTGGGCATCCATCGGCATCGCTGCGGGCGCCGGTGTGCTGCTCGGCCTGCTGATCAACCGCAAGTAAGACTGCACGTGGCCGGACCGACCTGTCCGGCATGCCTGCGAATCGAGTTGACCGGCGCACGTCCGGCCGGTCCGCTTCTCTTGGCGCGCACGTTTGCTCGCGCCGCCTTGGCCAACACGCGCAATGCCCACAGCCATGACGATCGACACCCATTCGCAGCGCGAACCACATAGCCCATTACGCCGCATCATCGGTTCGGTGTCTGCCATTCTGCAAACGCGTCTCGAACTGATCGGCATCGAACTCGCTGAAGAGAAAGACCGCCTTCTGGCCGTGCTGTTTCTCGGCCTGGCCGCGATGATGCTCGTCACCATGGCCCTGATCGCACTCACCGCGCTGGTCGCCATTACGTTCTGGGATACCTACCGATGGCAGGCGCTCGCCGGCATCACGATTGTCTACGCGGTTGCCGGGCTGATCTGTGCGCTCAAAGCGCGCAGCGGGCTGCGCAACGCGCCGCTCGTTTTCGAAGAGACCCTCGCCGAATTCGAAAAAGACCGCGACATATTCCGTCGACCGTGACAGGCCAAGCGCGTGAGGCGTGTGCGACGCCTTCGCGCTGATCGAGAAGCTCCAACGATTGCCGCGACGTTTTCTGCGCTGTGCCCTGTTCCCCCGCTCCCTTAGACTGCCCCCTTCGACTGCCGACATGCCATGAGCCAAAGCCACTCAAGCACCGCATACCGTAACAAGCGCCAGCCGGCCAAGGACCTGAGCGCGCCGCATCTGCGCGCGCTGCGCAAGGAACTGCTGCTCGTGCGCGCGGACGTCGAGCGCATGGAACTCGCTCAGGCGACGATCGAACTGCGCGAGTCCGTCACGCACTTCGGCTGGCTCAAGTTCATCGTGCCGGGCTTCGGCGGACTGCGCATGGGCCGCGGCTCCAAGGCCCGCTTTGTCAACGCCGGGACGATTGGCGCGCTGCTCAAGCAATACCCTGTCATCAGCTCGATTGTCTCAATGGTCTTTGCCAAACCGCTTCGCGCAACTGTCGCCGCCGGTGCAAAGCCCGCACTGAAGTGGGGCGGCCTGGCGTTTGCCGCGTGGGAAGCGTACCGCGTGTGGCAGCAGATCAAAGGCGAGTCTCGTGCCTCGAAAGAGACCGGCGGCGAAGGCTGAACGCTACCGCGGTTCGTCGCCGCACAAGCACACTGCGGCTTGGGGCGGCTTGCGGCGGCTTGCGGCGGCTTGTATTTGCATGCCCCGGATTTGCGGCTCGCTAGCTCGTATTCCAACACTCGGCGCTCGGCGGCGTCGAACCATTCGACACTGTCTTATTGCCTCGCAGCCCGGTCGCGTCGAGTGTGAACGTGCCGCAGGCGTCATCCTGCATTGGGCCCGATTCGCTTGGCGCCGCTTCGATTGAATAGCCTCCGTTTGTTTCGTCTGCCGGCAATACGTGAAGCCGATAGATCGCCACGCCGGATTGCGGCGCCTGATCCAGCCCCGACGGCAAAGCGATAAGGCTGTCTCCCGCCGCCCCCTCGACGAATTGCGCTGCCCGGAATAGTGCCGATGCCGCGTCGAGCCTATGCGTTCGCGCAACGTGGCTGTGGTACGAAGGCACGGCCAATACGGCCAGCGCGGCAACTATCGCGAGCGTGATCATCAGTTCGAGCAGTGTGAAGGCAGATGTGTTCGGCTTTTTCATCGGGGACTCGTCAAAAGGGTCTTGCGGCGACGCGCCGCCAATGGCGCTCGATTCTGTCGCCGTCAATGACCAGTTCCATTTGCAGCCATACATGCGACTCTTTGCTCTTGCCGAAACCGCACGACGTGAGCAGAAACGCTCGCGCGTCCGGACGGCTGGCCAGGCGCCATGGTTCCACCATGCACTGCGGCGCGCGCGACGATCCCGGCCATTGCGCGACAGGCGTCAGCGCGGCGCCTTCGAAAGCAGACTCGACTTTCCATTGCGTCGGCTCGGCCCCGGCGGCCGCCGGGGCGCCGCCACTGCCCGTTGATCCAATCACGCTGCGGGCGCATAAGGTCAATGCCGAGTCAGCCGCGTGAAACGCCTGCAGGTAGTCGCGCACATTCATTGCGCTACGCGCCGCTGCGAGCGATGTCTCGAACCACGCAGCCGATGTCGCCAGCAGCATCGCCGAGATCAGCAGGACGATGGGTAACACGGTGCCACGATGGCGCATCCGTGAAGCACGGTAACGGCGATTGCCACGAACCCGCCAGCGTGGTGAGCCAACGCTCGCAACAGCCGGTGCTTCGCCAACGCAGCGCCCTGAGCTGCTTCCAGCGTCTGTCACGAGCCATCCTCCACGTAATTGCGCAGCGCGATGCGCCGCGAGAAAGCTTGCCGCGGACGCAAATCCGTCGCGATGCCGCTTACGCCGTCGCAATCGACGTAACGCGAGCGCTGACCCTGAGGCGCCCCGCGCACGAGCACGCAGAGGTCGACGGCGACGATGCTGGCCCACTGATCGGCCATCATCGCTGACGCGTCTCTCGCTTCCCTCGCCCCGGCGAGCCAGTATCTGATTCGCAAGCGTTCGACACCCTCGACCAGTGGCTGCGCGGACCCCGTCTTGCCATTACCGTCGCAGTAAAGTTCCGGCTCGCCGGTCGACGTGCTCGCCTTCGCGAAGTAACGATTGACTACCGCTACGCCGCGGTCGCCGAGCGTGGCGCTGCTGCCTGTCACGGCTTGGCCGAGACAATCCGTTGTTTGTCCACTCGACGACGGCCACGTCGAAACGCTGTCACCCACATATCGGATCGCCACACCGTCCGACTTCCCGGGCAAGCTCTCGCACGTGAGATGGCTGTCGTCGGCACCTGTCGGATGGCCGCCCGAGCAGCCGAACAACGGCGCAGGCGCGTGGTATTGGGCGACGTCGGCGGGAACGAAGCCGGCCATTTGCAATTGCTGCCCAACGAGGGTGAGCGCGGTCAAGCCGGCTTCGCGGATGCGCAGCGCGTTGCTCGCGTGTTCAAAGGCTGCGCGTTGCGCCGTGTAAAGCGACACCGCTGCTGCGGTCACCACGAGCCCGAGCGCCATGGCGATCACGAACTCGATCAGCGTATGACCGCGGGCCCCATGCAAAGGCGGCATCATTTGACGAACGCCAGGGCGACACAAGAGAAGCCGACGGGGGCCTCCACTGCGCCGCAAGACTCGGGCTTGTCGATCGCGCCGTCGGCGCGCGGCAGATTGCGCACAGTTGCCCACGTCACGCGCGCCGCCGACACGGCGCCTGCACCGACCACCGAGGCCTCGCCGCGCGGCAATAGCATCGACGCTTTGCTGCTCCATTGCTTGAGCGCGGCGTCACCCGGTGACGGCGCGGACACTGCCTCCGCGACGGAATCGGCGATCCACGCGGCGTGTTCGCGCATCGACATCGCGCGGGCTTCGCGCGCCGTCCACAATTGGCCCGCAATCAGGCCAAGTGCCGTGACCGCTATGACCGCGACGGCGAGCATCACTTCGATCAGCGAACTGCCGCCGCTTTTCGTCTTTTGGCATCTGAACTGCTGTGCCCCGCGCGGACAGGAATTGCTTTGCGGCTTCATGACGCCGCTCCACAGGCACCATTGGAAATGCGTGGCCGTCCACCCGCCGCAATGCGAATGCAGCGCCGCCATTTGTCGCCCTGAGTCGCTTTCGATGAAACGCGCGGTGCGACTTCGAAACTACGGAAGCTGCCGATAAGCTGGCCTGCGGGCGGCGTGAATGTCAGATTCGTCTGCGTGCCGACAATGCTCACGGATGCAAACGGCGAATGCGCGCGCAGCAGCGTCAGCGTGCCGGCACGGTCCGCCAGAACCGCCCAACCGCAGGACCAGTCGGTCATGCCATTGCCGCACGATTGCCCCGCCGCAAGATAATGCCGCGCGGCATCGATCCTGCATACGGTCACCCGCGCGCCACGGCGCAACGCCTCACTGCGTGCATACGCGAGTGTGGACAGGAGCGCCTTGGCGCGCGCGTCGACCTGATCTCGCACGTGCCACGCTACGAACGATGGTGTCGCCATCACGGCCATCACCGCGATTAACGCGACCACCGCCAGCGTCTCGACAAGCGTGAATCCCCCGCTGGGCGGAGAGCCGATTACATGCTGATTCATCTGCATCCCTGAACGTTTCAAAGAATGCAGCCAATCTAGCGATTCGCGCACAGCTCAACAATCGGCCGAATGGCCAGGTGGTATTCAGACGCTAACCCGCGCAAGAATTCACGCGACGAACCATAACGGGAGCAGCAGATGCAGACACGTCAAGCCACGCGGCACAGACACGTCACGGAAAGTTTGAAGCGACGCGAGACGCGCTGGCGATCAGCGCTTGCGGGAAGGCTTGGGAGGAGAAGACGCGCGGCGAAACTCTTCGATTACGTCCTCGAACTCGGAGACGTCTTCAAAGCGCCGGTAAACAGAGGCAAAGCGAACGTAGGCAATCGTGTCGAGTGCGCGCAACTCGTTCATCACGAGTTCGCCGAGTCGCTCGCTGCGCACCTCGCGCTCGCCGCTGCCAAGAAGCTGATATTCGATGCGCGCGACTGCGGCGTCGATCGCGTCCGCTGCAACCGGACGCTTGCGCAGCGCCAGTTGCATGCTCGCGACAATCTTGCGGCGGTCGAACTCCGTGCGGCTGCCATCCTTCTTGACGACCGACGGCAACGCCAGCTCGACCCGCTCATACGTCGTGAAACGCTTGTCGCAGGCCGGGCAGCGGCGGCGCCGGCGAATCGTCGCGCCGTCTTCGGATACGCGCGAGTCGACGACCTGCGTATCGGCGTGACGGCAGAAAGGGCAATGCATGGCGGCTTAGCGGTAGACCGGGAAGCGCTGCGTCAACTCGGCGACCTGGCCACGCACCCGTTCGATCGTGGCGGCGTCTTCCGGGTTGTCGAGCACGTCGGCAATCAGGTTACCCACCTGCTCTGCTTCCTTGACGCCGAAACCGCGCGTGGTCATGGCAGGCGAGCCGAGACGGATACCGCTCGTCACAAACGGCTTTTCCGGGTCGTTCGGAATCGCGTTCTTGTTGACCGTAATGTGAGCGGCGCCCAGCGCCGCTTCCGCAGCCTTGCCGGTGATCTTCTTGGCGCGCAGATCGACCAGCATCACGTGGCTTTCAGTGCGGCCGGAGACAATGCGCAGACCACGCTTGACCAGCGTTTCGGCGAGCACGCGCGCATTTTCGACGACTTGCTGCTGATACGTCTTGAATTCCGGCGACAGTGCCTCTTTGAACGCGACGGCCTTGCCGGCGATCACGTGCATCAGCGGACCACCCTGAATGCCCGGGAAGATTGCCGAATTGATCTGCTTTTCGAACTCGGCCTTCATCAGGATCACACCGCCGCGAGGGCCGCGCAGGCTCTTGTGCGTGGTGGTGGTGACGAAATCCGCGTGGGGAACGGGGTTGGGGTAGACGCCCGCAGCGATCAGGCCGGCGTAGTGCGCCATGTCGACCATGAAGTACGCGCCGACCGACTTGGCGATTTTCGACAGACGCTCGAAGTCGATGCGCAGCGCGAAGGCCGACGCGCCCGCGACGATCAGCTTCGGCTTGTGTTCCTGAGCGAGCTTCTCGGCGGCGTCGTAGTCGATGTCTTCCGCTTCGTTCAGGCCATAGCTCACCACGTTGAACCACTTGCCCGACATGTTGACCGGCGAACCGTGGGTCAGGTGGCCGCCGTGCGCGAGGCTCATGCCCATGATCGTGTCGCCCGGCTTGAGCATGGCGAAGAACACGCCCTGATTCGCTTGCGAGCCCGAGTTCGGCTGCACGTTGGCCGCGTCGGCGCCGAACAGTTGCTTCACGCGGTCGATTGCCAGCTGTTCCGCCACGTCGACGTATTCACAGCCGCCGTAGTAACGCTTGCCCGGATACCCTTCGGCGTACTTGTTGGTGAGCTGCGAGCCTTGCGCAGCCATCACGGCCGGACTCGTGTAGTTTTCCGACGCGATCAGCTCGATGTGCTCTTCCTGGCGGCGGTTTTCCTGCTCGATCACCTTCCAGAGTTCAGGATCGACGTTGGCGATGGTGCTTTGGGCTCTGTCAAACATACGGATTCCGTTGAGTGTGTTCAGGTTGACCGGATCGTGCGCCGAATCTTGCGTAGTGGGTACGCAGCGCTGCTGGCGGCTGGGCCAGCCCTGACGTGGCGGAAGGAGAATCGCCGCACACGCGAGGCAGGACAGCCACCGTCAGCGCAGATTGATGCGCACGGATCACAGCTGCCCAGGCGAACGGCAAAACGGCACCCTGCGCTTCACGGTGGGTTGCTCCACCTTGAACCCGATCGGTTGGATCGGCTCTATCGCCAGTCACGCAGGGATGAGCGCGTTAGTGTATTGGAAGCGGATCGAATAGGCAACCGGCTTCCAGCCGCCATCGGGGACGGCCGCCAAGGGCAGATCCACAGCCCGCCGGGGTGCCTGCGACGGGCCGCCGAAAGGCCGCTGCAAGCCGGTTGCGCGCGCCTCCCGACGCACGCGATCCGGCTGGTTCATCCTTGCCGCAGCGCCGCATTGGAAGTAGGCTTTGGGCCTTTTCCTCCTTCCGACCAGGGAACTGCAATGATCGTGTTCGTCACCGGGGCGTCCGCAGGATTCGGCGCCGCCATCGCTCGCGCCTTCGTCAAGGGCGGCCATCGCGTCGTCGCCACCGCCCGCCGTAAAGACCGCCTGCAGGCACTCGCCGATGAGCTCGGCGACGCGCTTCTGCCCTACGAACTGGACGTGCGGGATCGCGCGGCCGTCGAGGCGGTTCCGGCAGCATTGCCCGCTGAATTCGCCGCCATCGACGTGCTCGTCAACAACGCCGGCCTCGCGCTCGGCGTCGAGCCGGCCCACAAGGCGAGCCTCGATGAATGGAACACCATGATCGAAACCAACTGCACGGGTCTCGTTCAGGTCACGCACGCCCTCCTGTCCGGCATGGTCGAGCGCAACCGCGGCCATGTTTTCAACCTGGGCTCGGTCGCCGGACGCTGGCCCTACGCGGGCGGCAACGTCTACGGCGCCACGAAGGCATTCGTGCGCCAGTTCAGCCTGAACCTGCGCGCCGACCTCGCGGGCACCGCGCTTCGCGTGACCGACATCGAGCCGGGCCTCTGCGGCGGCACGGAATTTTCGAACGTGCGTTATCGCGGCGACGACCAGAAGGCCGACAAGGTCTACGAAAACGTCCAGCCGCTCACAGCCGAAGATATCGCCGATTCGATTTACTGGATCGCCACGCGGCCGGCCCACGTCAACATCAATACGATCGAACTGATGCCGGTCGCGCAATCGTTCGCCGGCCTGACTATCCATCGCGGCTGAGACACGCGAGACGGAACGCACAACTTGAAACAGACCACGCGTTGTGCGTTCCGGTAAAATGCGCCGCATGAATATGACGACCAGTCAGCCCGGCGCGGAAATAGGCCACACGTGGGCCATCCGTGTGTATTACGAAGATACCGACGCCGGCGGCATCGTGTTTTACGCGAACTATCTGAAGTTCTTTGAACGGGCGCGCACCGAATGGCTGCGCGCGTGTGGAATCGACCAGAATCGGCTTGCCGATGAAACGGGGGCAATCTTCATCGTCCGCAGCACCGCGATCGACTATCGGGCGCCCGCGCGGCTTGACGACGTCGTCAAAGTGGTGAGCCGGATCGAGCGCCTCGGTAAAGCGTCCGTCGACTTCGCGCAGGAAGCATGGCGCGACGGCACGTTGCTTGCTGCGGGCTCGATTCGGGTCGGCTGCGTCGAGCGCACAGCGTTGCGCCCCCTCGCGATCCCTCCGCCGGTTCTTGCCGCTTTGCGGCTCGGGCCGGGCCTCAGTGATGGGAGCGTGTCAACGAACGTATGCTGATCCTCGTTGTTACGGGGCCAGCGAACTCGCATCGATCAAGCAGCATGAAACATGGTTCGGCTTGCGGCACCGCCGACGCTTCCGTTTTGCCAACGGCAAGCTTCGTATAGCCTTGCAAAGCCGGACGCCCGCTTTCGGGACGTTAAAACGAACCTTTATGAACACTACACAAGATCTGTCGATCGTTTCTCTCGTACTCAATGCGAGCCTGCTGGCGCAGGCCGTGATGGCGCTACTGCTGTTGTTGTCGCTGCTCTCCTGGACCTTCATCTTCCGCAAGTGGTTTGCGATCCGCCGCGCCCGCGCGCAAACTGAACGTTTCGAACGCGATTTCTGGTCGGGCGGCGATCTTCAGGCGTTGTATCAAAGCGCGGCAAATAATCGCCACACGATCGGCGCGCTCGAGCGAATTTTCGAATCCGGCATGCGCGAATTCCTAAAAGGCAAGGAAAAGCGCCTGAACGACCCCGGCGCGATTCTCGACGGTGCGCGGCGTGCCATGCGGGCGGCGTTCCAGCGCGAAATGGACGTGCTCGAAGCGAACCTGGCGTTTCTCGCGTCGGTGGGTTCGGTCAGCCCGTATATCGGTCTCTTCGGGACGGTGTGGGGGATCATGAATGCGTTCCGCGGCCTCGCCAACGTGCAGCAGGCCACGCTTGCGAACGTCGCACCGGGCATCGCCGAAGCGCTGACCGCCACCGCGATCGGCCTGTTCGCCGCGATTCCCGCCGTGGTCGCGTATAACCGCTACGCGCACGACATCGACCGTCTGGCAATCCGCTTCGAGACCTTCATCGAAGAGTTCTCGAACATCCTGCAGCGTCAGGCGCACTAAGGAGTCCACGATGGCAGGCTCTCGCTCCTCCAGCATGCGCGGCGGCCGCTCGCGCCGCGCGATGGCCGACATCAACGTCGTGCCGTACATCGACGTGATGCTCGTGCTGCTCGTCATCTTCATGGTGACCGCGCCGCTCGTCGCGCCATCCATCGTCAATCTGCCGACCGTCGGCGGCGCAGCGCCGCAGCAGCAAACGCCGCCCGTGATCGTGAACATTCGCGCGGACGGCAATATGAGCGTCAAATACAAGGACGATTCCGGCGCGCAGCAGCAGGAGGACATGACGAAAGCCGGCCTGAACGGCTTTATCGCCGACCGCGCGCAGTCGCATCCGGATCAGCCCGTCGTGATCGCCGCCGACAAAACCGTGAAGTATGAAGCCGTGATGAACGTGATGTCCGAGCTCAAGGCACGAGGCGTCAAGCGCGTTGGATTGCTCGTCAAATCGCAATGATCCGTAAGAACACCGAATATCCGCTCCAGCCACCGCGTGAACGCGGCACCGGGCGAGCTTTTGCGTTCGCGCTGGTGATGCATGCGCTGCTCGGGTTCTTCCTGTATCACGGCATTCAGTGGCAAAACAGTACGCCGGAAGGCGCGGAAGCGGAACTGTGGACCGAAGTGCCGGACAGCGCGATTCCGCCCCCGGTTACGCCTCCGCCTCCCCCCGTGCGCGTGGCCCCTGCCCCGCCGGTGGCTGACGAACAGGCTGACATCGCGCTGCAGGAAAAGAAACGCAAGCAACAGGAAGCGGCTCGCCAGGCACAACTCGCCGAACAGGAACGTCAGCAGAAGCTGCAGGCTCAACAGGAAGCCGAAGCGAAGCGTGAGCAGCAAATTGCGGCCGAACAGGCGGCGCAACTGGCGGCCCAGAAAGCCGCGGCGGCGAAGCAGAAACAACAGCAACAGCAGGCCGAAAAGCTCAAGCAACAGCAACTGGCCGAACAGAAAAAACAGCAGCTGAAGGAACAGCAAGAGCAACAGCAGAAGCAGGTCGAGGCGCAGAAGCAGGCTGAAGCGCAGAAGCAGGCCGAAGCCGAAGCCCAGAAGAAGGCCGACGCGCAAAAGGCGGCGAAGGCCAAGGCGCAGGCCGACGCCGCGGCGCAAGCGAAAAAGCTCGATGCGGAACGGCGTGCTCGCCTGGCTCAGATGCAGGGCATGGCCGGCCCTCCGGGTTCGACCGGCAACGGACTGGGCAAGAGCGGTACGGGCAGCGGCTCGGGCGGCACGGCGACCTCGCCGGGTTACGCCGACAAAGTGCGTCGCGTCGTACGGCCGAACATTTCGTGGGGCGGCGAAACCGAGGGTCTCGAAACCGTGATCGCGGTTCGCTGCTCGCCGACGGGCACGCTGTTGAGCGCGACGATCGCGCACAGCAGCGGCAACTCGGCGTGGGACGACGCAGCGCTGCGAGCCGTTCAGCGCTCGGACCCAATGCCTCAGGATATCGACGGCAAAACGCCGGCCAGCTTCAGGATTACGTTGCGTCCGGCAGGTTGATTGATGGCAGCTTGACAGTCGGCTAACAGCAGACAGGCGCCCGCCCCGCGCGGCGCGCTCGGGAACGAAACAGCCGTTTTCGGGTCTGTCTGCTGTTGCGAAGCTTTAGTAAAACCGTTTTTGGGGAATCCATACAGCATGAGTTTGATGACCAAGCTAGGCCTGCGGACACTTGTAGCGTCGTGCCTGATCGCCGCCGGCGGCGCCGCCCACGCACAACTCAACGTCCTCGTCACGGGCGTCGGGTCCACCCAGTTTCCGATCGCAACGGCGAACTTCGCCAACGAGGCAAACTCGCCGCAGCAAGTCAGCACCATCGTGCGCCAGGATCTGCAACGCAGCGGCAAATTCACCAATATCGACGCGGGCTCGGCGCCGGTTCCCGAAACGGCCTCGGTCGACCTCGGCAGCTGGAAAGCGAAAGGCGCGAACGCGTTTGTCGCCGGCAGCGTCAACCGCCTGCCCAACGGCCAGTACGAAGTGCGCTTCAAGCTGTACGACACGGTCAAGGGCGAGAGCCTCGGCGGCCTCGTGCTGGTGAGCCCGGAAAGCGGCCTGCGCATGAGCGCGCACAAGGTTGCCGACTACATCTACGCGAAGCTGATGGGCGGCCGCGGCGTGTTCGCCACGCGCCTGTCCTACGTGATCAAGACGGGCAACCGTTATCAGTTGCAGATTTCGGACTCTGACGGCCAGGACGCGCACATCGCGCTGTCGAGCCCCGAGCCGATCATCTCTCCCGCCTGGTCGCCTGACGGCACCAAGGTCGCTTACGTTTCGTTCGAAAAGAAGAAGCCGATCGTCTATATCCACGATCTGCCCACGGGCCGCCGCATCGTCGTGTCGGATCAAAAGGGCAATAACAGCGCGCCGGCATGGTCGCCGGATGGCCGCACAGTCGCCGTCGCGCTCTCGCGCACCGGCAACACGCAGATCTTCGCCGTGAATGCGGACGGCTCGGGCCTGCGCCGCCTCACACAAGGCAGTTCGATCGACACCGAACCCACCTTCTCGCCCGACGGCCAGTCTATCTATTTCACCAGCGACCGCGGCGGCCAACCGCAGATCTACAAGATGTCGGCGCAAGGCGAAAGCGCCGGCTCGGCACAACGCGTCACGTTCACCGGCAGCTACAACACGAGCCCGCGCGTGAGCCCGGACGGCAAGCAACTCGCGTATATTTCGCGCGTGGGCGGCGGCTTCAAGCTCTATATCCAGGACCTGCAAGGCAACTCGGCCACAGGCCTGACGGACACAACACATGACGAATCGCCGAGTTTCGCGGCGAACGGTCAGTACATTCTTTATGCCACCCAGGTGAACGGCCGTGGCGTATTGGCTGCGGTTTCGACCGACGGTCGCACCCGGCAGGTCCTGTCAGTGCAGGGCGGCAGCGTACGCGAGCCGTCCTGGGGACCCTTTATGCAATAACGTTTGATGCAATAACACAAGGAGAGTAAAAAATGATGTCCAAACTTCGCTTCGGATTTGCAGTCCTCATGGTCGGTGCATTGGCCGCATGTCACTCGGGCGTCAAGCTCGACGAAAACGCAAACAAGAACGGCGCCGTCTCGACGCAACCGAACCCGAACGATGTCGCGCGAGTCAACGTCGACCCGCTGAACGACCCGAACAGCCCGCTCGCGAAGCGCAGCATTTACTTCGACTTCGACAGCTACTCGGTGAAGGACGACTATCAGACGCTGCTGCAGCAACACTCGCAATACCTGAAGAGCCATCCGCAACGCCACGTGCTGATTCAGGGCAACACCGACGAGCGCGGTACGAGCGAGTACAACCTGGCACTCGGCCAGAAGCGTGCTGAAGCTGTGCGCCGTTCGTTGTCGCTGATGGGCGTGACGGACTCGCAAATGGAAGCCGTGAGCCTCGGCAAGGAAAAGCCGCAAGCTACGGGTCATGACGAATCGTCGTGGGCGCAAAACCGCCGCGCCGACCTCGTGTACCAACAGTAAGTAACGGGTGATGAGCCGAATGACGCATCGTTTCTCCTGGCTGCGGCTCGCCGCAGTGGCCTGCGTCGCGGGCACGACCTTCACGGCTGTGCCCGCGCATGCCGGCATGTTCGACGACGATCAGGCCCGCCAGGCCATCCTTGATCTGCGTACGAAGACCGACAGCCTGTCGAGCCAGTTGTCGGCGGCACAGCGCACTATCCTCGATCAGTCCAACCGTCTCGACCAGATGAATCAACAGGTCGCGACGCTGCGTGGACAAAACGAGGACATGGCTAACCAGCTCGCCACGCTGCAAAAACAGCAGAAGGACTACTACACCGATCTGGACACGCGCCTGAAGAAATTCGAGCCGCAGCAACAAACGGTGGATGGCGTCCAGGGCGAGGTGCAGCCGGGCGAAACGGAGTCGTTCAATGCGGCTTCACAGCAGTTCCGCAACGGCGACTTCAAGAATGCAGCGGCGTCTTTCCGCAGCTTCATTTCCAAGTATCCGAACAGCCCTTATCAGCCAACCGCGCAGTACTGGCTCGGCAACGCGCTGTATGCGCTGCGCGATTACAAGGGCTCGACGGCGACCTGGCAGGGCGTCGTGAAGAACTACCCGCAGCATCCTCGTGCGCCGGAAGCGTTGCTGGCCATCGCGAACAATCAGCTCGAGCAAGGTCAGAAGGCAGCGGCCAAGAAGACGCTTGAGCAGATCCTCGCGCAATACGGCGGATCGGACGTCGCGCAGTCGGCACAGAGCAAGCTGTCGCAGATCAAGTAGACGTATCGAGCAGTCGGCAGTCACGCGAGGTGTCCGCGAGGTGTCAGAAAGTAGGCACGCGCGCCTCTCGCTGAAAAGCCCAGGCCTTACCGCTTGGGCTTTTCACTATTTGAAGTGAGTCCCTGTTGTTAGCCAAAATGCTCACAATGGGTTGACAGCCCTTAGGGCCGTCGATATAATTTCGCTTCTCTTTTGGGTCGTTAGCTCAGCTGGTAGAGCAGCGGACTTTTAATCCGTTGGTCACAGGTTCGAATCCCGTACGGCCTACCAAAAGATTCGAGGGCTTACACGCGTCAGCGTCGTAAGCCCTTTTCTTTTTGCGTCGCGCTTTTGTGCGATGGTCTCAGCAGTTCCTCCATTCCCGTACGAAAAGCCCCACCGAAATACGAAGCGATCTTACAGAGCAAGCCGCGCTTTCTCCCGCTAGTTTCAGCCGTTTCACCAACAAAATTTCACGCACCCTGACAACACTACGGACTCCCAATCTGGACATTTATTGAGACATAAAGACGTGCAATGATCGCCGCCGTCCGGCTGTACCCGCTGTGATCCTGCGGAACCAGACGCTTTGCAGCACCACAACCCGCGGCGCTTTCATTTCATCGATATGACCAATTTTCTGTTCGATCTCGTCTCGAATCTTGCATTGCTGGCGATCGTGCTTATCGCATGTCATGTGTGCAATCGGTTGACTCCAGGTGTTGCGCTGAACGGCTCGCACGTTTTTGCAGCGCTCGCGCTTGTGGCCGCGCTCCTCGATGCCGCCCTTACCTTCCTCGTCTTTGCCGACGCCCGCACGCGCTACGGTCAGTTCAGCACGTCGTCGGCGTTTCTTGCGCGAAGCGCCGCCTATGCAATCGCGATCATTGTCGCCTTGACATGGCGCAGCGTCGTCCTCCGGAACCGGCCCACGAAAGCACCATCGGACAAGGCGCTCGCGATTCAAACCTCGCCGTATTCGGAATCGCATCTGCCGATGTAAGCGACACACACTCCTGCGCGTCCGACGACCGGCAAACAAAAACGGCGTCGCGATTGACGCGACGCCGTGTATTGATGCAGGCAACTTCGTGTGAAGCAGTCTTAGCCGGGCTTGGACGCGTTCTTGCGCATCATCTTCCACAGCGCGCCGAGCACGACCGGCACGATCGCCGCGCCAATCCCGACCAGCACGATCACGTTCAGATATTGGCGAATGAACGGAATGTTGCCGAAGAAATAGCCGAGCAGAACGAGCAGCAACACCCAGAACAGCGCGCCCGCAATGTTGAAAAGCTGAAACCGGCTGAACGTCATTTGGGACGCGCCCCCGACAAACGGTGCGAAGGTACGCACCACCGGAATGAAACGCGCGAGCACGATAGTCTTGCCGCCATGCTTTTCATAGAAGTCGTGCGTCTTTTGCAGCGCGCGCCGATCGAGAAAGCGCTCGAGCACCGGAATGTGCGAATTGAACACCTTCGGCCCAATCGCGCGCCCGATCATATAGTTGACGGTATTGCCGCCGGTTGCCGCGAGAAACAGCAGCAGAATCAACAGGCCGAGACTCATCTCCCCGGTCGCGCAAAACGCGCCGCCGATGAACAGCAGCGAATCGCCAGGCAGAAACGGCAGGACGACCAGCCCGGTTTCGCAGAACACGATCAAAAACAGCACCGCATAAACCCAGGCGCCGTACACGTGGATGAAATCTCCGAGGAACTTGTCGATGTGCAGGACAAGATTGACGAAATGTAGCAGCGTGTCCAAAACAGCGTCCTTTATCAAGCGAGAGTGGGCGTGGCGGCCGAGGTCGGCGGCAGACCTGCTGGCGACGGCGGTAAGCCCCGCGTGCCGCCCCAAATTGACCGCGTCATGATACCGAAAGTGCCGGGGCCATCCTGAAAAATCTCCGGCTCGTTTCCGCCATTTCAGGGCCGCCGCGCCGAATCGCTATAATTTCGCCATGTCCGAATTTTCTGAAACGCCTGTCGGTGCCGACGCCGCAGCCACTGCTTCCGCCACGCCGCCTGCCCGCCCGCTGCGCGCGATCCAGCCGCTGCCCGATCAGCTCATCAGCCAGATCGCCGCCGGCGAAGTGGTCGAGCGGCCCGCGTCGGTCGTGAAGGAATTGCTGGAGAACGCGCTCGACGCTGGCGCGCAGACGCTGCGCATCATGCTGGACGAAGGCGGCGTCAAACGCATTTCGATCACCGACGACGGCTGCGGCATTCCCGAGAACGAACTGGCGCTCGCCCTGATGCGCCATGCCACCAGCAAGATCCGCTCGCTCGCGGAACTCGAGGCGGTTGCGACGCTGGGTTTCCGCGGCGAGGCGCTGGCCTCGATCGCGTCCGTCGCGCAAATGACGATCACGAGCCGCACCGCCGAGGCGCCGCATGCCGTGCGCGTCGACGCGCAAACCGGCGTGCTGAGCCCCGCTGCGGGTACGCAGGGCACGACCATCGAGGTGCGCGAGCTGTATTTCAACACGCCTGCGCGCCGCAAATTCCTGAAGAGCGAACAGACCGAACTCGGCCATTGTCTCGAACAGATTCGCCGCGCCGCGCTAGCGCGCCCGGACGTCGCGATTTCGGTGCTGCATAACGGCAAGGCCGTCGAACACTGGAACGCCAGCGAACCGCCAGCGCGCGTCGCGAAAATACTCGGCGAGATCTTCGCGACGGCTCATCTGCCGCTCGACGAATCCGCCGGCCCGCTCGCCGTCTACGGTTGCGCGGGTTTGCCGACCGCGAGCCGCGGCCGCTCGGACCAGCAATATTTCTTCGTCAACGGCCGCTTCGTGCGCGACAAGCTGCTCACGCACGCCGTGCGCGCCGCTTATGAAGACGTGCTGCATGGCGATCGCTATCCGTCGTATGTGCTGTTTCTCGACTTGCCGCCGGAAGCGGTCGATGTGAACGTGCATCCGTCCAAGATCGAAGTGCGCTTCCGCGATTCGCGCTCGATTCACCAGTTCGTTTTTCACGCCGTGCAGCGCGCGCTCGCGCGGCAGGCGGGCGCATCGCCGGAAACGACCGCCGGTGGTCACGCGGCGCATCTGCAAACGTCGCCGGATGGAGGGGTTTCGTTCGGCGCGTCGCCGGTGAGTGGCGCGGGATTCGGCGCTTCAGGTAGCGCGAACGCGACAACCGGCTTCGGTTCGAACGCGGCGCTGTCCGGCTCGCCGGGCAGCGGCTTCAGCGCGCCGCAAGCCGGCAACACGTGGATGCGCCAGTCGCGCATGACGCAAGGCACGCTGCCGGTCGCGCAACCGCTCGCCTTCTACGACGCATTGTTCGGCCGCAAGGACACCAGCGCGGGAACCGCGCAAGGCGC
Organism: Paraburkholderia sp. MPAMCS5; assembly: GCF_036016995.1. Lineage (NCBI taxonomy): Bacteria > Pseudomonadati > Pseudomonadota > Betaproteobacteria > Burkholderiales > Burkholderiaceae > Paraburkholderia > Paraburkholderia sp. MPAMCS5. The sequence continues at coordinate 121,606 of NZ_JAYXBK010000008.1, read as the reverse complement.
CGCGCTTTTCGAAGCGCGCGATTCGGCAGCGGAAGGCGCGTCGCCGTACAACGCGTCAGCGCCCTACACGCCGCCCGCGTTCAACGCCGCCGACGACCAGCCGCTCGGTTTCGCGCTCGGCCAGATCCACGGCATCTACGTGCTCGCGCAGAACGCGCATGGACTGGTGATCGTCGATATGCACGCCGCGCACGAGCGCATCCTGTACGAGCAGTTCAAAAACGCGCTGGCCGACCGCACGATCGCCGTGCAGCCGCTGCTGATTCCGCAGACCATGCAGGCCGATCCGGTTGAAATCGGCACCGTCGAGGAAGAGCGCGATACGCTCGACGCGCTCGGCTTCGACCTCGCCGCGCTATCGCCGACCACGCTCGCCATCCGCGCGGTGCCGGCGTTGCTGAAAGACGCCGATCTGCAGGCGTTGGCGCGCGCGGTCCTGTCCGATCTGCATGCATATGGCGGCTCGCGCGTGTTGACCGAGCGCCAGCACGAGCTGCTCGGCACGCTCGCGTGCCATCACGCGGTGCGCGCCAACCGGCGCCTCTCGCTCGATGAAATGAACGCGCTGTTGCGTCAGATGGAAGCGACCGAGCGCGCCGATCAATGCAACCACGGGCGTCCGACGTGGTATCAATTGACACTGTCCGATCTCGATCGCCTGTTCATGCGTGGACAGTGACGGTGCGTTTCATCGAACCCGATTCGCGCGCGCCGGCACGCTCATGACCGCACGCCAATGACTTCAAGCATTCCAACGCCGATTCCCTGCCTGCTCGGGCCGACCGCGTCCGGCAAGACCGCGGCCGCGCTCGCGTTGGCCGCGCGGCGGCCGGTGGAAATCGTCAGCGTCGATTCGGCGCTGGTGTATCGCGAGATGGACATCGGCACCGCCAAGCCGACCGCGCAGGAGCGCGCGGCGGCGCCGCATCATCTGATCGATATTGTCGATCCCGCCGACGCCTATTCCGCCGCTCAATTTCGCGCCGACGCGCTGCGTCTGACAGCCGAAATCAGCGCGCGCGGGCGACTGCCGCTGCTGGTCGGCGGCACGATGCTGTACTACAAGGCGCTCACGCAAGGGCTCAACGATCTGCCCGCAGCCGATGCGACCGTGCGGGCGCAACTCGACGCCGACGCCGCGCGCGACAGCTGGCCCGCGCTGCATGCGCGGCTTGCCGCCGTCGATCCGGCGACGGCCGCGCGCCTCGCGCCCAACGACTCGCAGAGAATCCAGCGCGCGCTCGAGGTGTTCATGCTGACCGGCCAGGCGATGTCGGCGCTGCTGTCGGCGCCCGCCCGCATCGACGACGCCGCCGCCCAATGGCGTTTCGTGCCGATCGCGCTCGAACCGTCCGACCGCAGCGTGCTGCACGCGCGCATCGAGCAACGTTTTGACGCGATGCTGGCGAGCGGTTTCATCGATGAAGTGGTGAAATTGCGCGAACGCGGAGATCTGTCGCCCGACATGCCGTCGATGCGTTGCGTCGGCTACCGGCAGGTTTGGGAATATCTCGATGGCGCGGTCGATTATTCGACCATGCGCGACAAAGGCGTCTTTGCGACGCGCCAACTATGCAAGCGGCAGCTCACATGGCTGCGAAGCATGAACGAGCGGGTGGTGGTGGACTGCTGCGATCCGCACGCGACGGCACGCGTGCTGGATGTGATCGAAGCGCTGCTTTGAAGCCGCTTCTTCAAGGAACCGTTGAAACTTCGAACCCGCGCGGCGCTTTCTGTGCATACGCCGCGCGGAGTACTACGACGCGTTAGACCGCGATCAAACCACAACAGTCTGCGCTTCGCCGGCCGCGCTTTCGCGAATCACGCCGATCTTCCAGACCTGCTCGCCGGCCGCGGACAGCAAACCGATCGCGGCATCCGCGTCGGCAGCCGAAACCACCACGGCCATGCCGATGCCGCAATTGAACACGCGATGCATTTCCGCGTCCGCCACGCCGCCGTGCTTCTGCAGCCACGAGAACAGCGGCGGCAGCGGCCAGCCGCGATGATCCAGTTCGGCCGTCAGGCCTTCGCGCAGAACGCGCGGAATATTTTCCACAAGGCCGCCGCCCGTGATGTGCGCCATGCCCTTCACGGCGATCTGCTGCATCAGCGCGAGGAGCGGCTTCACATAAATGTGCGTGGGCGCCATGAGCGCGTCGGCGAGCGAGCGGCCGTCGAAATCCGCATTCAGATCGGGCTGCGCGCGCTCGATGATCTTGCGCACCAGCGAAAAGCCGTTCGAATGGATGCCGCTCGACGCGAGGCCCAGCACGACGTCGCCGGGGGCGATCGTGCTGCCGTCGATAATCTTGCTCTTTTCCACCGCGCCGACCGCGAAGCCGGCCAGATCGTACTCGCCGTCCGGATACATGCCCGGCATTTCGGCCGTCTCGCCGCCGATCAACGCGCAACCCGCCAGCTCGCAGCCATAGGCGATGCCCTTCACGACCGTGGCTGCCGTGCCGACGTCCAGCTTGCCGCACGCGAAGTAATCGAGGAAAAAGAGCGGCTCGGCGCCTTGCACGAGAATGTCGTTCACGCTCATGGCCACCAGATCCTGACCCACGGTGTCGTGCTTGTTCAGCTGGAATGCGAGACGCAGCTTGGTGCCGACGCCGTCCGTGCCCGACACCAGCACCGGTTCCTTGTAGCGCTTCGGCACTTCGAACAGCGCGCCGAATCCGCCGATGCCGCCCAGCACGCCGTCGCGCATCGTCTTTTTGGCAAAGGGCTTGATCGCGTCGACAAGGGCGTCGCCCGCGTCGATGTCCACGCCGGCGTCGCGATACGACAAACCAGTGCGATTCGGGGCGGATTTCGGTTCAGTCATGGGGGGAGAGCTCGAAGGTCGGTAAAATGCGATTTTACCCGATGCCGGCCGGCTGGCTGGAATTTGAATCATCCGGTTCCGACGACACCAGGGAAACAACTTTGCAACAGAACTCGCCTATTCTTACGCCGGTTCAGCGCCGCGCCTTCATCTGGCTCGCCATTGCGCTGGGCGTCGGCATTCTCCTCTGGCTGCTGAGTCCGGTTCTCACGCCGTTTCTGCTCGGCGCGATTCTCGCGTACATCCTGCAGCCGGGCGTCGCATGGCTGGTGCGCCGGCGCGTGCCGCGCGCGCTCGCCGCCTTGCTGATGATGCTGTTTTTCTCGCTGCTGATGACTCTGCTCGTGCTGCTCGTGCTCGCCGTCATCCAGAAAGAAGGGCCGCAGTTGCGGCAGCAGGTGCCGCAACTGTTCGCGCACGTGAATGCGTGGCTGCAGCCCAAGCTCGCGTTGCTGGGCCTCGCCGATTCACTCGACTTCGCGAGCATCCGCGATATGGTGATGGGCCAGCTCGAAGGCAGCGCGCAGACGGTCGCGCACTACGCGTGGACCTCGATCGTGACGAGCAGCAACGTCATGATGGCGGTGGTCGGCAATCTCGTGATGGTGCCGCTCGTACTGTTCTATCTGCTGTACGACTGGAACCGCATGCTGCTGCGCGTGCAAAGCGTGGTGCCGCGCCGCTGGCTCGACAAGACGCTGCAACTCGCGCACGACATGGATCAGATGCTGTCGCAATATCTGCGCGGCCAGTTGCTCGTAATGGCCGTGCTCGCCGTGTTCTACGCGGTGGCGCTGACCCTTGCCGGCTTCGAGATTGCGCTGCCGGTGGGCATTTTCACGGGGCTCGCGGTATTCATCCCGTACGTGGGCTATGCAACGGGTCTCGCGCTCGCGCTGCTCGCCGCGCTGCTGCAGTTCGGCGACTGGTATGGCTTCGGCGCGGTCGCGCTGATTTACGGCGTCGGCCAGATCCTGGAAAGCTTCTTTCTCACGCCGCGCCTCGTGGGCGAGCGCATCGGCCTGCATCCGCTCGCAGTGATTTTCGCGTTGCTCGCGTTCGGGCAGTTGTTCGGCTTTTTCGGCGTGTTGATGGCCTTGCCGGTGAGCGCGATTTTGTCCGTGGCGATGCGCGAGCTTCGGCAAAGCTATCTGACCAGCACGCTCTACAACAATTGATTGTCTGCACCGATGTTGCCGGCGCGCCGGCAACATCGGCGGCCTCAGCCTCATTTTCGGCATTAACCTACTGTGCTTCGTCAACTGACGCTCGATCTCGGCACCCCGCCGCCATCGACATTCGACAATTTTTTCGCCGGCGCCAACGCCGAGCTTGTCACGCGCCTGCGCGAGCTTGATAACGCGCTCGCCGCCGGGCCGGTCGCGGATCGCACCTTCTACATCTGGGGCGAAGCGGGCAGCGGCCGCACGCATCTTCTGGAAGCGCTCGTGCACGAGGCGCCGCCGGGTCACGCGCGCTTCGCGGGTCCGCAAAGCAGCCTCGCCGCGTTCGGCTTCGATCCGCGCGTCGCGCTCTATGCCATCGACGATTGCGACGGCCTCTCCGCCGCCCAGCAGATCGCCGTGTTCAATCTCTTCAACGAGGTGCGCGCGCATCCCACCAGTGCGCTCGTCGCCACGGGCAATGCGCCGCCGATCGGCATGACCGTGCGCGAGGATCTGCGCACGCGGCTCGGCTGGGGCCTCGTGTTCCATCTCGCGCCGCTGCCCGACGAAGGCAAGGCGGCCGTGCTGAAGCTCGCGGCGCGCGAGCGCGGCATCATGCTCGCCGACGACGTGCCCGCCTATCTGCTCACGCATTTTCGCCGCGACATGCCGAGCCTGATGGCCCTGCTCGGCGCGCTCGACCGCTTTTCGCTCGAACAGAAGCGCGCGGTCACGCTGCCGCTGTTGCGCACGATGCTGGCTTCGTCGGGTGTGGAAGGCCCCGCCGCGTCGTCCGCCGCTTCAAGTAAAATAGACCCCCATGGCTAATCTCGCACTCTTCGACCTCGATCACACGCTCATTCCCACCGACAGCGACCACGAATGGGGCCGCTTCATGGTGAAACACGGCATGGTCGACGCCGAAAATTTCGCCCGTGAAAACGACCGCTTCTTTGCCGACTACAAAGCCGGCAAGCTCGACATTCACGCCTATCTGATCGCCATGCTCACGCCGCTCGCCAAATACACGCGCGCGCAGCTCGCGGACTTCCACGAGCAGTACATGCATGAAGTGATCACGCCGGCCATTCTTCCGGCCGCGGTCGAGCTGGTCAAACGGCATCGCGAAGCCGGCGACCTCTGTTGCGTGGTCACGGCCACGAACGAATTCATCACGCGTCCCATCGCCAGCGCGTTCGGCGTCGACACGCTGATCGCCTGCGAAGCCGAAACCGTCGACGGCCAGCCGCATTCGCCGTACACCGGCCGCCCCACCGGCACGCCGAGCTACAAGGAAGGCAAGATCGTGCGCACCGAGACATGGCTCGCGTCGCTCGGCAAAACCTGGAGCGACTTCGAGCGCAGCTATTTCTATAGCGATTCGCACAACGACATTCCGCTGCTCGAAAAGGTCACCGATCCGATCGCGACCAATCCCGACGACACATTGCGTGCCCATGCGCAGGCCAAAGGCTGGCGCATCCTCGAACTCTTCCAACCCCAGTGATCAAAAAACTCATCCGCAAGCTATTCGGCCAGGACGCAGCGTCCACCGACGACATCGTGCCGCCTGAAGCCGACGCAGACGAAACCGGCAGCGCACCGGCGCGCAATGCACGCGGCGCGGCCGGAGCCGGCCGCGCGCGCCGCAAACCGGCACGCTCCGGCGCGTCGGCAAAGACGGTGCGCGATCCCGACGTGCCGGTCATCATTCCGCACGACGTGCACGGCATCGACCCCACGCTGATCTCGCGCAACGCGACTCGTGTGACCGAAGGGCTGCAACAGGCGGGGCACCGGGCGTTCATCGTGGGCGGCGCGGTGCGCGATCTGCTGCTCGGCATCAAGCCCAAAGATTTCGACGTCGCGACCGACGCGACGCCCGAACAGGTGCAAAAGCTGTTCCGCCGCGCGCGCATCATCGGCCGCCGGTTTCAGATCGTGCACGTGCAGTTCGGGCAGGAAATCATCGAAACCTCCACGTTTCGCGCACTGGTCGATCCGCCCGCCGCAGACGCCGCGCCCGCGCGGCGCCTCAAGCGCGACGAGCTCGACCGCCGCACGCACGCGGTGGACGCGAGCGGCCGCGTGCTGCGCGACAACGTGTGGGGCGAGCAGCACGAAGACGCCACGCGCCGCGATTTCACGATCAACGCGATGTACTACGATCCGGCCACGGAAACCGTGCTCGACTATCACAACGGCATGGCCGACGTGCGCGCGCGCCTGTTGCGCATGATCGGCGATCCGGCCACGCGTTATCGCGAAGACCCGGTGCGGATGCTGCGCGTGGTCCGCTTCGCCGCCAAGCTCGATTTCGAGATCGACGACGCGACCCGCGCGCCGATCGCGAACATGGCCGATCTGATCAACAACGTGCCGGCCGCGCGTCTGTTCGACGAGATGCTGAAGCTCATGCTGTCGGGCCACGCGCTCGCGTGTCTGAAGCGTCTGCGCCAGGAAGGCCTGCATCATGGCCTGCTGCCCTTGCTCGACGTGGTGCTCGAACAGCCCACCGGCGAAAAATTCATCACGCTCGCGCTCAACAACACAGACGCGCGCGTGCGCGCCGGCAAGCCGGTCTCGCCGGGTTTTCTTTTTGCCACCTTGTTGTGGCACGACGTGCAGCAGCGCTGGCAGAAATTCGAGGCGAACGGCGAATATCCGGTGCCCGCGCTGCATCGCGCGATGGACGAAGTCCTCGACATGCAAACCGAGAAACTCGCTATTCATAAGCGTTTTTCGTCGGACATGCGCGAAATCTGGGGCTTGCAGCTGCGTCTTGAAAAACGCTCGGGAAGGAGCGCGCTGAAGCTGCTGGAACACCAAAGATTTAGAGCGGGGTATGATTTCCTCCTGTTGCGCTGCGAATCCGGCGAACTCGACGAGTCGGTCGGAGCGTGGTGGACGGAGTTCATCGAAGGAGACGTCGCGGCGCGTGAAACATTGCTCACGCAAGGCGGGAAGGACCGAAGCCCCAGAAAACGACGGCGGCGCGGCGGTGGCGCCAGAAACCGCAAATCGGGCGACGGAATGGAGGGCGGCACGCCAGCCGAACGCACAGACGCCGAAGCGGGCCACGAAGGCTCGCACGAAGACTGACGCAGCGTTTGCTGAAGCCGTCGAACGATAGTTGCAGGAAGTTATGCCATGACGGTTGCTTATCTCGGCCTCGGCGCGAATCTCGGGGACGCGCGCCAGACCCTGAAAGACGCGGTGGTGTGTCTCGCACAACAGCACACCATCACCGTGCTCGCCAAGTCGAGCCTGTATCGCACTGCCCCGATCGACGCGGGCGGTGACGACTATTTCAACTGCGTCGTGAAGCTCGACACGACGCTTCCCGTGCGGCACCTGCTCGCGCTGTGCCACAAGATCGAACATCAGTTCGGCCGGGAGCGTCCCTTTCGCAATGCGCCGCGAACGCTGGATCTGGACATTCTGCTGTACGGCGATCAAGCGATCGACGAAGCCGATCTGATCGTTCCGCACCCACGCCTCGTCGAACGCGCCTTTGCGCTCGTTCCGCTCGTCGAAATCGACGCCGCGCTGATCATCCCGCGCCACGGGCGCGCCGATGCGTTGCTCGACGGCGTGCGCGAGCAGCGCATCGAGAAAGTGAAAGGGCCGTGTCAGTGCCCGATGCTCAATGCACTCGCCTCCGGCGGCAACACGACGGCCAAGGGTCGCTGCGAATGAATTCACCCCCGCTCACCGTCACCGCGCCGCAATTGCGGCCTCCATTCGGCTATCTCGCCATTGAAGGACCGATCGGCGTCGGCAAGACCTCGCTCGCGCGGCGGCTCGCGCAACGCTGGTCGATGCAGGAACTGTTCGAGCGCCCGCAGGACAATCCCTTTCTCGAACGCTTTTATCGCGACACCGCGCGCTATGCGTTGCCGGTGCAACTGCACTTCGCGTTGCAACGCGCGCAGCAGGCGCAGGAAGTGAACGCGGCGCAAGTGGCGGGCATGCCGCTGATCGCCGATTTCATGACGCAGAAGAACGACATCTTCGCGCGTCTCACGCTGCAGGAAGACGAGTGGCAGTTGTACCGCGCGCTCGCGGCACGGCTCGAAGTGAGCGCGCCCGCGCCGGACTTCGTCGTGTATCTGCAGGCCAGTCCCGAGGTGCTGTTCTCGCGCATCCAGAAGCGCGCGGTGCCCATGGAGCTGCAGATTTCCGACGCCTATCTGCACGCGCTATGCGACGCGTACAACGAATTCTTCTATCACTACGACAGCACGCCGGTGCTGACCGTCAACGCCGAACATCTGAATCCGCTCGACTCCGACGCGGACCTTGCGCTGCTCGCCGAACGCATCGAAACCATGCGCGGCCGCAAGGAATTCTTTGTCAAAGGCACGTCGCTTTAAGCGGCGCGCGCCCTTCTCTTTTCAACGGATCGACCCATGAGCTATTTGCAGGAAACAAGCCGGAACGCCATCACCGTGCCGAAACTGCAGGCAATGCGCGACGCCGGCGAGAAAATCGCCATGCTGACCTGCTACGACGCGAGCTTCGCCGCGCTGCTGGATCGCGCGGGCGTCGACGTTCTGCTGATCGGCGATTCGCTCGGCAATGTGCTGCAAGGGCAAGCCACTACGCTGCCGGTTTCGCTCGCCGACATCGCGTATCACACGGCTAGCGTGGCGCGCGCGCGGCCGTCGGCGCTGATCGTCGCGGACCTGCCGTTCGGCACGTATGGCACGCCGGAAGAAGCCTACAAAAGCTCAGTCGAATTGATGCGCGCCGGCGCGCAGATGGTGAAGCTCGAAGGCGGCGAGTGGCTCGCGGACACGGTGCGCTTTCTGGTCGAACGCTCCATTCCCGTGTGCGCGCACGTGGGGCTGACGCCGCAGTCGGTGCATGCGTTCGGCGGCTTCAAGGTGCAAGGCAAGACCGAGGCAGGCGCGAGCCAGTTGCTGCGCGACTCGCTCGCCATGCAAAGCGCAGGCGCGCAACTGATCGTGATAGAAGCTATTCCCACGCTCCTCGCTAGCGAAGTCACGAAGCAGTTGCGTATTCCGACGATCGGCATCGGCGCGGGACTCGATTGCTCGGGGCAGGTGCTGGTGCTGCACGACATGCTGGGCATTTTTCCCGGCAAGCGCCCGCGCTTCGTGAAGGATTTCATGCAGGGACAGCCGAGCATTCTGGCTGCCGTGGAAACGTATGTGCGCGCAATAAAGGACGGCCTGTTTCCCGGTCCTGAGCACACCTTTTGAGCGTGCGGGAAGCGCGCGATCTCTCAATGCGCGCCCGCGTCTTCTAGCGAACCACCCGCGCCGGGAGCGCGCCGCGCAACGCGTTGCAGATCATCAGCGCGTCGGCATTCAACACGTCAGCCTGCGTCAGCACTTTCTCAGCCGCTTGCAGGCTCGCGTTCTCCTCCAGCAGAACGCTGCGCATCACACCGGGCAGCACGCCCGACGCGAGCGGCGGCGTCCACCACCGTCCCGCCAGCTTCACGAATACGTTAGACCGCCCGCCTTCCGTCAGCTCGCCTCGTTCGTTGAAGAACAACGTGTCGAAGGCGCCTTTCGCCTCGGCTTCGCGCCAGCCACGGTCGAATTCGGCGCGGCGCGTAGTCTTGTGGCGCAGCAGCGGGTCGTCGGCTTGTGTGGTCGCGAAATCGCGATCCGTGGCGAGCAGCACACCGACCGTCGAGTCGGCCAGCGGCGTCAATACGGCGGCCGTGATGTGTGTCGCGCCGCTCTTGCCTAGCGCGACGCGCATGCGGTGCGGCGTCTGCGCGGGCAGCGACGCGCATTGCGCCAAGAGTTGCGCGCGGAGGACGTTGGTATCGAAAGAAAAGCCTAGCGTCGCGGCACTGGCCGACAGTCTCGCGAGATGCCGCGACAGATGACGCACGCCCTCCTCCCGCGTCGCGTACATCGTTTCGAAAAGCTCGAAGCCGGGCTCAGCGGCGGTCAGAAAGCGGGCTTTCAATCGACATTCCTCGAATTCGTCGGCCGCGACGCTGTCGAGCACGATGCCCGCGCCGACGCCCATCGTGCCGCGCAAGCCGCCCGATTGCGGCGAGGACGTCAACGTCAGCGTGCGAATCGCCACCGACATGCAGAAGTCGCCACACGCGTTGTCGGTCGCGGACGGCGCGGGCGCGTCCAGCCAGCCGATCGCGCCGGTGTACAGACCGCGCGGCGTGGACTCCAGTTCGTCGATCAATTGCATCGTGCGATGCTTCGGCGCGCCGGTGATCGAGCCGCACGGAAAAAGCGCGCGCAGTATCGCGGCGAACGGCGTGCCGGGCCGCAAAGCCGCTTCCACCGTCGAGGTCATTTGCCAAACCGACGCATACGGCTCGACCGAGAACAGCGCGGGCACTTTGACGGAGCCCGTTTGCGCGACGCGCGACAGATCGTTGCGCAACAGATCGACGATCATCACGTTCTCGGCACGATTCTTCGGATCGCTGCCGAGGAATTCGGCTGCGCCTCGATCCACCGCCGGATTCGCCGAGCGCGGCGCAGTGCCTTTCATCGGCCTGGCGCGAAGCGTGGCGCTCTCTTTCTCGACGAAAAGCTCCGGCGAGCACGACAGCACCCAGTTGCCGCCGGGCATCGCAATCAACGCGCCGTACGGAACCGGCTGACGCGCCCTCAACCGCCGATACAACGCGGTGGACGTGCCGAACACGTCGAAACCGAGCCGGTAGGTGTAATTCACCTGATACGAATCGCCCGCGCGCAGGGCCGCGTGGATTGCGTCGATGGCCGCGTTGAACTGCGCTGGCCCGACGCTCTCGCGCACGTTGGCCGTGCCCGCCACCGACGGCTCCGTCGCGCCGCCGTCCTGCTCGATCAGCCACGCGTCGACCTCGTCGCGCGAAAGTTTCTCGCAGCGCTCGAACAATAAAAAACGCAGCGTGGCAGAGCCATGCTGCGTTTTGAAGGACGGATGTGACGCCGTGTCGAGAAGGTGGTGGCCGAACTCGTAGTCGGCGAGCACGACGGCATGCAGACCGAGCCGCGCGTCCGCTGCCGCCGCCTCGCACACGGCTTCGAGTTGCGCGGCGTCCGCACACACCCGTTCATGCACCCAACCCGTGTACAGACGGCTTGAGCGCCGCGCCGCCGACGCGCCGCAATCGTCGAGCAATGCAAAAACAGCGCCGCGCGCCTCTGCCGTCATGCTGACCGCCAAAACGAACTGCCGTTAATCGAAGAAGCTCTTCACCCGGTCGAACCAGCTTTTGCTTTGCGGGCTATGCCGCGAGCCGCCTTCCACCAGAGCCTTCTCGAACTGCTTGAGCAAGTCGCGCTGCGGCTCGGTGAGCTTGACCGGCGTTTCGACTTGCACGTGCACGTACAGATCGCCGGCAATGCTCGAACGCAACCCCTTGATGCCCTTGCCGCGCAACCGGAAGGTCTTGCCCGACTGCGTGCCCTCGGGCACCGTGAAGCTCGCGCGACCGGCAAGCGTCGGCACTTCGATCTCGCCGCCGAGCGCCGCCGTGGTGAACGGAATCGGCATCTGGCAATGCAGGTCGTCGCCGTCGCGCTCGAACACCGAGTGCTGCTTGATATGAATCTCGACGTACAGGTCGCCCGACGGTCCTCCGTTGATACCCGGCTCGCCATTGCCGGCGGAACGGATACGCATGCCGTCGTCGATACCGGCCGGGATCTTCACTTCCAGCGTCTTGGTTTCCTTCACCTTGCCCGCGCCGTGGCAGTGGCCGCACGGGTCGGGAATGTAGGTGCCGGTGCCGTGGCACTTCGGGCAGGTTTGCTGGATGCTGAAAAAGCCTTGCGACATGCGCACCGAGCCCGAACCGCTGCAGGTCGGGCAGGTTTCCGGCTTGGTGCCGGGCTTCGCGCCCGAACCGTGACAGACTTCGCACGACACCCAGCTCGGCACGCGAATCTGCGTGTCGTAGCCGTGCGCGGCCTGCTCCAGCGTGATTTCCATGCTGTAGCGCAAGTCCGCGCCGCGATAAACCTGCGGGCCTGCACGGCCGCCGCCGCGCGCCGCGCCACCGGCCGCCTGACCGAAGATGTCGCCGAAAATATCGCCGAAGGCATCGGCAAAACCGCCAAAGCCCTGCGCGCCGGCTCCGCCCATGTTCGGATCGACGCCTGCGTGGCCATACTGATCGTACGCGGCACGCTTTTGCGAGTCCGAGAGCATTTCGTAGGCTTCCTTCACCTCCTTGAAATGCTCTTCCGCATCCTTGTTGCCCGGATTGCGGTCGGGGTGGTGCTTCATCGCCAGCTTGCGATAAGCCTTCTTGATTTCGTCGTCGCTCGCGTTCTTTGCGACGCCCAGAACCTCGTAGTAATCCCGTTTCGCCATGTCGGTTCAACGCCACTCGCGCAATGCCGCGCGGTGGCTCCTCTTGAATGCTGGAGTCTCACGACTCGTCCGGCCGCTGTTTCATGCCAGCTGAATATGGCTCGAAACAACGCCCTCCATAAAACAAATGTGCCCGGAGAGCCTAAAAGGCTCGCCAGGCGCGATAACCGCTCTTGCACGTTGCCGCGTCCGGAAGGCCGCGATCCCTTATGCAGCCGGGCCGCACACGAAACCGTGTGCGGCTTTACGGTCGGAATACGACCTGGCTTTAGTCTTTCTTGACTTCCTTGAACTCCGCGTCGACCACGTCGTCGTGCTGCTGGCTCGCGCCACCAGCCGATGCGCCCGGACCTGCCGCGCCCGCTGCCGCTGCTTCGGCACCTTGCGCTGCCTGCATCTCGGCGTACATCTTCTCGCCCATTTTCTGCGACGCAGTGGCCACGGCTTCGATCTTGGCATCGATCGCGGCCTTGTCGCTCGAACCGCTCTTCAGCGTTTCTTCGAGGTCCTTCAGCGCGGCTTCGATCTTTTCCTTCTCACCGGATTCCAGCTTGTCGCCGTATTCGGTGAGCGCCTTCTTCGTGCTGTGGACCAGCGCGTCGCCCTGGTTGCGGGCGTCGGCCAGTTCGCGCAGCTTGTGATCTTCTTCCGCGTTCGCTTCGGCGTCCTTCACCATCTTCTCGATTTCGGCTTCGGACAGACCCGAGTTCGCCTTGATCGTGATGCGGTTTTCCTTGCCAGTCGCCTTGTCTTTCGCGCCGACGTGCAGAATGCCGTTCGCGTCGATGTCGAAGCTCACCTCGATCTGCGGCGTGCCGCGCGGTGCCGGCGGAATGCCTTCCAGATTGAACTCGCCCAGCAGCTTATTGCCCGCCGCCATTTCGCGCTCGCCCTGGAACACCTTGATCGTCACGGCGCTCTGATTGTCGTCAGCCGTCGAATAGACCTGCGAATGCTTGGTCGGGATCGTGGTGTTCTTGTTGATCATCTTGGTCATCACGCCGCCGAGCGTTTCGATGCCGAGCGACAGCGGCGTCACGTCGAGCAGCAGAACGTCCTTGCGGTCGCCCGACAGAACCTGGCCTTGAATCGCGGCGCCCACGGCCACGGCTTCATCGGGGTTCACGTCACGGCGCGGGTCCTTACCGAAGAATTCCTTGACCTTTTCCTGCACCTTCGGCATGCGGGTCATACCGCCGACCAGAATCACGTCGTCGATTTCGCCGACCTTCACGCCCGCGTCCTTGATCGCGACACGGCACGGCTCGATGGTGCGCGCGATCAGCTCTTCAACCAGCGCTTCCAGCTTCGCGCGGGTGATCTTCAGGTTCAGGTGCTTCGGACCCGACGCGTCGGCCGTGATGTACGGCAGGTTGATTTCGGTTTGCTGGCTCGACGACAGTTCGATCTTCGCCTTTTCAGCCGATTCCTTCAGGCGCTGCAGCGCGAGCACGTCTTTCGACAGATCGACGCCCTGTTCCTTCTTGAACTCGCCAATGATGTAGTCGATGATGCGCTGGTCGAAGTCTTCACCGCCCAGGAACGTATCGCCGTTCGTGGACAGCACTTCGAATTGCATTTCTCCGTCGACGTCAGCGATTTCGATGATCGAGATGTCGAACGTGCCGCCGCCCAGGTCATACACCGCAATCTTGCGGTCGCCCTTTTCAGCCTTGTCCAGACCAAATGCCAGCGCAGCCGCAGTCGGTTCGTTGATGATGCGCTTGACTTCCAGACCGGCGATGCGGCCCGCGTCTTTGGTAGCTTGACGCTGGCTGTCGTTGAAGTACGCGGGAACCGTGATCACGGCTTCGGTGACCGGCTCGCCGAGATAGTCTTCAGCGGTCTTCTTCATCTTGCGCAGCACTTCCGCGGAGATTTGCGGCGGAGCCAGCTTCTGGTCGCGCACTTCGATCCATGCGTCGCCGTTGTCGGCCTTCATGATCTTGTACGGCATGAGACCGATGTCCTTCTGGACTTCTTTCTCTTCAAAACGGCGGCCGATCAGGCGCTTGACCGCATACAGCGTGTTCTTCGGGTTCGTGACCGACTGACGCTTGGCAGGCGCGCCGACGAGAATCTCGCCGTCTTCCATGTACGCGATGATCGACGGCGTGGTGCGCGCGCCTTCCGAGTTCTCGATCACCTTGACCGAATTGCCTTCCATGATCGCCACGCACGAGTTGGTCGTGCCGAGGTCGATGCCGATGATTTTGCCCATTTTTACAAATCTCCTGACTTTGATCGCTGCGGGAAGCGCCTGGTTTGCCGTTTCGCGGCAAGGCGATCCGCCCTGAATTCATACCTGCACCCAACATGAGTGCTTCCGCATCGTTTTCAAGACCTCTTTTGCGATGCGGTCTTTAATTTTTTTCAATCGACGGGGGTTTTGCCCGAAGGCTGACCGCCCGCCAGGCCTGAAGCGACCCGCACCTTCTCCCGCGCGGCGGCGACCGCGGCCTGGAACTGCCCGAGCCCGTGCCAGCCGGTTGCCCGGCCAAGCCGTTTGCCGCGATGGAAGAAGAACCAGGTCGGCACGCCGTGAAGCATGAAGCGCCGCCCCAGTTCGCGATGCTCATAGACATTGCTGTGAAACCACCGCAGGCCGAGCGCCCGAATCGCCTCGGGCTGCGCGAGCATGGCCTTTTTCGCGATCTCGCAGTTGAAACAGTCGAGGCCCCAGAAGAACACCACGGCGAGTTCGTCCCCGGCTTCGGCAAGGCTGGCGTCGATTGAATCGGCGCTCAGCTCTTTCATGTCGAATGCCGCGAACGCGGTGGCGTCGACGGGAATATTGGCCATGGCTGTGGCGTCCAGCGATTGGCTAACGGCTGATCACAAGGCGAACTACAGACGAAACGCCTTACAGACGCTTGCCGCCTTACTTCGGCGCCGCGACCGTCACGAGCGCCGGACGCAGCACGCGGTCCGCGATCACAAAGCCCTTTTGCAGCACGGCGACCACCGTGTTCGGCTCCTGGTCGGCCGGCACCATGGAAATAGCCTGATGGCGATGCGGGTCGAACTTCTCGCCGACCGGATTCAGGGCGACGACGCGCCCCTTCTCCAACGCGCCCGTCAGCTGGCGCAGCGTGAGTTCGACGCCTTCGCGCACTTTCTGCAAATCGTCGGACGAGTGGGCGACGGCGGCTTCCAGGCTGTCGATCACCGGCAGCAAATGCTCGGCGAAACTCTCGATGGCGAACTTATGCGCCTTCGCCACGTCTTCCTGCCCGCGGCGGCGCACGTTTTCCGTCTCGGCCTTGGCGCGCAAAAAGCTCTCCTGCAATTCGGCGATCTTCGCCTGCGCGTCGGCCAACGCCGCTTCTGCGCCGGTTGCCGGCGCGTCGGTGGCGACGCTTGCAGCGGCTCCTTGCTCGGGAGTGGCCGCCTCGGCGGCCTGGCGCGCGGTTTCGTCCGCGGGCGTGGGATTCTGGCTCGTCGGGTTCTCTTGCGTGTTTTCCATGTCGCTGAAAGTCGTAAAAAATTTAAAAGCCAACGGTGAGGGCGACGCGTAACCCCTGCTGCGATTTGTGCGTTGCAAAATCGCGACAGTTATTCAGGCGCACCACCACGTATCGAAGCGGCAGATGGGGCTGGAGACGCCCATTTCAAGCGCCCTCGCCGAAAATTTCAAAGTGGCCGCGAGCGGCGGAAATGCGCCGTTACAACCATTAAAGCCGCGCAATCAGATTGAGATTGAGCGCTGCGCACAAGTGACCTATGCTCCAGTTACGCAGCGGAAAAACCTCGTTAACCCTAATCTGACGTAATGCTTTCCGCTTTTTTTGCAATTTTCACCTGACCAGCTCGTTTCCTTTCTGCACCATCCCAAAAGGGGGTACCGTGAAACTGACCTTGGCAATCTCGGTGGTCGCACTGGTACTCGTTGCAGGCACCACGACCATCTGTATGTCTGGCGCGGTCAACGATCACACCACCGAATACGGCGGCGTGCACGCGACCATGGAACAACTGTTCAATCCCCACCTGAAAATCTGTCGATAGTGCGGCGGTCGCGCTTGGTCGGCCGCCCGTGCAATGCGGCGGCCGGCTCGCGATATGTCTTGCGACGCTCCTGCTCAACCTGGCGCTTTTCCCGGCTCCGGTCGGTTTCCGCATAAAGGGTCTGCGCGACGCTCGCCGGCCCGCGTACGTCGCACACGCCCAGCACCTGCACCTGCCATACGAACGTCTCGATCTCGACCTCCACCAGGTCGCCGACTCGCACCTCCTTCGCCGGTTTGACGCTCGCCCCGCCGATCCGCACGCGCCCTTTCTCCACGGCGTCCGCGGCAAGCGAGCGCGTCTTGAAGAAGCGCGCCGCCCAAAGCCATTTGTCGATGCGCAGCTTCGCGCCCGGCTCGGTTGAAATCCTGTAATTCATAGTCTCATCGAGCCACTGTGTTGTGCGGTACGGGGACCGCCTGCACCGGCCAGCCTTGCAGATTCTGCGCGACGATTTCGCCAAGCGCGGCAATCCACGCCTGCGATGCGTTCACGCACGGAATGCGGTGAAATTCCTTGCCGCCGGCGTGCAGGAACTCGTCGCGCACTTCCATGCCGATTTCCTCGATCGTCTCGAGGCAGTCGGCGGTAAAGCCTGGACAAAACACGTCAGCACGCCGCACGCCTGCCGCGCCGAGTTCCTTCAGCGTGGGCGCCGTGTAGGGCTGCAGCCACTCCGCCTTGCCGAACCGCGACTGGAACGTGATGCGGCATTCCACCGGCGTCAGCGCGAGCGCCTGCATCAGAAGCGCGCCGGTCGACTGACACTGATCGTGGTACGGATCGCCAAGGTCGAGCGTGCGCTTGGGCACACCATGAAAACTCAGCACGAGCTTGTCGCCCGCCGCGAAATCCGGCCGGCCGTGATGATGCCAATACTGATGCACCTGCGCGGCAAGCGCGGTGATATACGCGGGATGGTCGGCGTACTGGCGCACCGTGCGAATCTCTGGCTGGTTGCGCATGCGCTTGAGGGCGGAGAAAGCGTCGTCGAAAGCGGTGGCGGTGGTCGACGACGAGTATTGCGGATACATCGGCATCAGCAATATCCGCTCGGCGCCGGCGAGCTTGAGCTGATTCAGCATGGCCGGAATGCCGGGCGTGCCGTAGCGCATCGCGTATTCGACGAGCACCGTGTAGTCGTTCAATTGCAGCAGATGGCGCAAGCCTTCCACCTGCTTCTCCGTGTACACGCGCAGCGGCGAGCCTTCCGGCATCCACACCGCTGCATATTTCCGGGCCGACGCCCGGCCCCGGAACGGCAGGATCACGAGCCGCAGAATGATCTGCCAGAGCAGCGCCGGAATTTCGACCACGCGAGGGTCCGACAGAAATTGCGCGAGATAGCGGCGAACCGCACGAGGCGTAGGCGCGTCGGGCGTGCCGAGATTGATCAGCAGCACGGCAACGCGGTGCGACGTGGCGTTCTGCGAGGGCCGCTCGAGATCGAAGCGCATAGGCAGCAGGAGTCACCGCTCAAAGCGGAGAGTGGATACAGGTGAGATTCATTATAGCGGCGCGCTTCGCGGCCGCGATCCCCGGCGCCCCCTGGCCGTTCGGCCAATTGGCAAGCTGCCCGCCGTCGCGCATGATGAGCGGATCGAGCACGCGACGGTGAGCCGCTATTGCTGGCTGAGGGTCAGCGAAAGCAGCCGCGCGGTGATGTCGACAATCGGGATCACGCGGTTGTAGGCCATGCGGGTCGGGCCGATCACGCCCAGCGTGCCGACAATCTTGCCGTTCACTTCGTAGGGCGCGGTGACGACGCTCATTTCCTCGATAGGCACGAGATTCGACTCGCCGCCTATGAAGATCTGCACGCCCGCCGCATGACTCGACACATCCAGCAATTGAAGGAGACTGGTTTTTTGGTCGAACACGTCGAACAGCTTGCGCAGGCGCGCCATGTCCGAGGAAAGATCCGCCACCTCGAGCAGCTTGCGCTCGCCCGAAATCAGCACGGTCTCGCCGGTGTCCGATTCGTCGGTGCTCGCGGTGACGGCCGCGTGCATGAGCGTGGTCATGTCGCCGCGCAGTTGGTCGATTTCCTCGCGCAGGCGGCGTCGCACTTCGTCGAAAGAAAGGCCGGCGAAGTGCGCGTTGATGTAGTTGGACGCTTCCACCAGCTCCGACGGAGAAAAGTCACGCTGGGTCGCCATCATGCGGTTCTGCACGTCGCCTTCCGGCGTCACGATGATGAGCAAAATGCGCTTGTCGGACAGGCGCATGAATTCGACCTGCTTGAATACGTGGCTGCGCCGCGGCGTGAGCACCACTCCGGCGAACTGCGACAGATTCGAGAGCACGCTCGCCGCCGCGGCGACGATTTTCTGCGGCTCGCCCGCCTGCAGCGTAGTCTTGACTGTGCGCGTGACCGCTTCTTCGTCTGCGGCGGACTCGACGGTCAGCATGGTGTCCACGAAAAGCCGGTAGCCGCGCGGCGTGGGAATGCGTCCCGCCGACGTATGCGGGCTGATCACAAGCCCCAGGTCCTCGAGATCCGACATGACGTTGCGGATGGTTGCCGGACTCAGCTCAAGGCCGGAATAGCGCGACAACGTGCGCGAGCCGACCGGCTGACCTTCGGCAATGTAGCGCTCGATCAGGGTTTTAAGGAGGGTTTGTGCGCGAGGATCTAGCATGACGAAAAATTTTAGCTCAATGACGCGACTCCTGCGAGCGCCAACGGCACCCGAGGCCCACGGCCCGGCCCGCAGCGCGCCATGGCAATCTGCCCGTCGCGCATGTCATCAAGGCATCACCATTCTAACGACAATCCCGGACTACGCCGGCAGCCTCTGTTTGCCGGCCGGCCGCCGCATTCGCGCGCGGTTCTTTTCGAGCCCTACCTATGGTGTAATGCCGGCATGCAAGTGACCAGCCAGTTCAAGACCGTCGCGCTCGTCGGGCGCAACAACACGCCGGGCATCGGTGAGCCCCTGACCGCGCTCGCCTCGTGCATCGCGAAGCGCGGCTTTGACGTCGTTTTCGAAGCCGACACCGCGGCGGAAATCGGCGTCACCGAATACCCGGCGCTGCGTCCCGCCGAGATCGGCGCGCGCGCCGACGTGGCGATCGTGCTCGGCGGCGACGGCACGATGCTCGGCATCGGCCGTCAGCTTGCGCCTTACCGCACGCCGCTCATCGGCATCAATCATGGGCGGCTCGGCTTCATTACCGACATCCCGATTTCACATATGAGTGAGATCGTGCCGCAAATGTTGTCGGGCAATTTCGAACGCGAAGAACGGGTGCTGCTCGAAGCGCGCATCATGCGCCAGGGCAACCCGATCTATCACGCGCTGGCCTTCAACGACGTCGTGGTCAACCGCAGCGGCTTCTCGGGCATGGCGGAGCTGCATGTCTCCGTGGACGGCCGCTTCATGTACAACCAGCGTTCGGACGGCCTGATCGTCGCCACGCCCACCGGCTCGACGGCTTATGCGCTGTCGTCGCAGGGACCGATTCTGCATCCGCAATTGCAGGGCATCGTGCTGGTGCCGATCGCGCCGCACGCGCTGTCGAACCGTCCTATCGTGCTGCCGGACGATTCCAAGGTCAGTATTCAGATCGTTTCAGGGCGCGAAGTGAATGTGAATTTCGACATGCAGTCGTTCACGTCGCTGGAACTAGGCGATGCGATCGAAGTGCGGCGCTCGCGTCATACGGTGCCGATGCTGCATCCGGTCGGCTACAGCTATTACGCGACGCTGCGCAAGAAGCTGCACTGGAACGAGTACCCGTCGCACGAAGAAGACACCAAACCCTGACCGGCCAGGAATGCCGGAGCGCACACGCCGCTGCTGAATCCGCGCTGCCGCAAGCGGGCCCTTTGAAACCGCGCCGTTCAAACCGACCACAAGCTCACACACGACTTCCATGCTTCGCCACCTCTCGATACGCGACTTCGTCATCGTCGCCGCGCTCGACCTCGAATTCGACAGCGGCTTCACTGTTTTCTCCGGCGAAACCGGCGCCGGCAAGTCGATTCTGATCGACGCGCTGGCGCTCGCGCTCGGCGCGCGTGCCGATGCGAGCGTCGTTCGCACCGGCGAGAGCCGCGCCGACATCACCGCGGAATTCGACACGCACGCGCAAGTCGACCAGTGGCTCGACGAGCAGGCGTTCGGCGCGAGCGCCGCCGACGGCCAGCACGGCGGCACGGTGATGCTGCGCCGCGTAGTAGACGCCAATGGGCGCTCGCGGGCGTTCATCAACGGAACGGCGGCGACGCTTGCGCAACTGCGCGAGGTCGGCGAAATGCTGGTGGATATTCACGGCCAGCACGCCCACCAGTTGCTGATGCGTCCCGACGCGCAGCGCGAATTGTTCGACACGCACGCGGGTCTCACGGAGCTGTCCACGAACGTCACGCGCGCATGGCGCACGTGGCGCGAAAAGGTTCAGGCAGTCGAACACGCGCAAACGCGCGACCGCGAACTGCAACTCGAACGCGAACGTCTCGCGTGGCAGCTCGCGGAGCTGGACAAGCTCGCGCCGCAGCCAGGCGAGTGGGAAGAGGTCAATACCGAGCATCGGCGGCTGTCGCATTCGGCCAATCTGATCGACGGCGTGCAAGGCGCGCTCGGCGCGCTCTCCGAATCCGACGAGGCGATGATCACGCATCTTTCGTCGATCGTCTCGAAGGTGCGCGACCTCGCGGAAATCGACCCGGCTCTGAACGACGTGCTGGCCGCGCTCGAACCCGCCGAAATCCAGTTGCAGGAAGCCGCGTATTCGCTGAGCCATTACGCCCAGAAGCTCGAACTCGATCCCGACCGGCTCGCGCAAGTCGAAAAGCGCCTCGACGCGTTGCATTCGGCCGCGCGCAAGTTCCGCCTGCAGCCCGAAACGCTGCCCGAGGAGCACGAGGCGCGCCGCGCGCAACTCGCCGCGCTCGACGCCGCCGCCGATCTCGACAGCCTGCACGCCGCCGAAGCCAGAACGCGCGAGGACTTCCTCGCAGAGGCGAAAAAGCTCTCGAAGGCGCGCGCGAAGGCCGGCAAGGCGCTGGGCGCCGCGGTCACCACGGGCATGCAGGAACTGTCCATGAAAGGCGGCAGCTTCGAAGTGGCGCTCGTGCCGTTGCCGGAAGGCGGCGCGCACGGACTGGAACAGGTGGAGTTTCGCGTCGCCGGTCATGCGGGCGTGCCGTTGCGCCCGCTCGCCAAGGTCGCGTCAGGCGGCGAACTGGCGCGTATCAGCCTCGCGCTCGCGGTGATCGCCAGCGCCGCGAGCCCAACGCCCACGCTGATTTTCGACGAAGTGGATACCGGAATCGGCGGCGCCGTCGC
The DNA here is from genome assembly GCF_036016995.1 of Paraburkholderia sp. MPAMCS5. NCBI lineage: Bacteria > Pseudomonadati > Pseudomonadota > Betaproteobacteria > Burkholderiales > Burkholderiaceae > Paraburkholderia > Paraburkholderia sp. MPAMCS5. Next base: position 99,986 of record NZ_JAYXBK010000008.1, on the reverse strand, counting down.
CGAAGTGGTCGGGCGGCTCCTGCATCAGCTCGGGCAAGCACGCCAGGTGCTCTGCGTGACGCACTTGCCGCAGGTCGCCGCGCGCGGCGACCATCACTTCCAGGTAGCGAAAGCGGGCAACGGCAAAGGCGGCACCGTGAGCAGCGTCGTTTCGCTCGACAAGGCGAGCCGCGTCGAAGAAGTCGCGCGGATGCTCGGCGGCCTGGAAATCACGCCGACCACCCGCAAGCACGCGAAGGAAATGCTGGCGGCGTAGTCCCCAACCCTCTGCCGCGGTGGGCGCTCACCGCGCACACCGCGCCCGCCTCAACCTTCGCCGAACACCCGCTCCCACAGGCCGAGCACGGCATCGCGAGCGGCCGCAACCAGAGCCGGCTCGACCCGCGCCTTTTCCATTCCGTCCAGCCGCAGCGTGTGCTGCAACTTCCGGTACGTGCGGTACGCCGCGCCGACGGTTTCAGCTTCCGCCTCGCTCATCAACCCGAGACGCGACACTTCGCGCAACAGCGCAATGTTGCCGGTATTGCGGATCAGCTCGGGATCGCGCGCGGCGTGCAGCAGCACCCAGTACTGCACGGTGAATTCGATATCGACCATACCGCCGCGATCGTGCTTCAGGTCGAACAGCGTCGTATGGTTCGGATGTCCGGCACCGACGCGCTCGCGCATCTCCACGATCTCGCCCGCGAGTTGCGAGGCGTCGCGCGGCGTGGTCAGCACCTGTTCGCGGATCGTCTCGAACTGAGCGCCGATCTGCGCGTCGCCTGCGCAATAACGCGCGCGAGTCAGCGCCTGATGCTCCCACACCCACGCCGTGTTGGCCGCATCGCCCTCGCGCAGCTGATAACGGCGGAACGCGTCGAGATCCGTGACGAGCAGGCCTGATTCTCCGTTCGGCCGCAGGCGCAGATCGATGTCGAACAAGGTGCCCGCGCCGGTCGCGGTGGTGAGCCAGGTGATCAGGCGGCGCGTGTAGGTGGAATAGATGTCGGCGGCCGCGTCGTCGGGATCGTCGTAGAGAAAGATCACGTCGAGATCCGACGCGTAGCCCAGTTCCTTGCCGCCGAGCTTGCCGTAGGCGATCACCGCGAAACGCGGCGCGTCGCGATGGCGCTTCGGCAACTGGTTCCAGACGGCTTCGAGCGTGACGTCGAGCACGGCGTCGGCGAGTTCGGACAGGCGGTCGCTCACATGCTCGACGCTCAGCTTGCCCGCCAGGTCGATCAGCAGAATGCGGAATACCTCGGCCTGGTGCGCGTGCCGCAGCAGATCCATCTGCTGCTCGACGCCGTCCGCGGCGGCGAGGCGCAAGCGCAGCGTGCGCTTGAATTCGGGCCAGTCGAACGGACTGTTGATCGCTTCGTCGTCGAGCAGTTCGTCGAGCAGTTGTGGATGGCGGATCAGATAGCCGGCCGCCCAGCGCGACGCGCCGAGCACCGACAGAACCCGATGCAGCGCCTGTGGATATTCCGTCAGCAGCGCGAGATAGGCGCCGCGCCGGCTCACCGCTTCGAGCAGATCGAACAGGCGCGCGACGGTATCGCCGCGCCGCTCGGGCGGCTCCAGCGTGCGCGCGGCTTCGAGCGCACGCTGCGCGACGATGTCGAAGCGCTGCCGGCTGCGCTCGGCGAGTCCGGCATAACGCGACGATTGCCACACGCCGCGCAGCCGCGCGAGCAGGCCGCCCGGCTCGGCCACGCCCAGTTCGACGAGGCGCGCGTGCAAGGCTTCCTCGGCGCTGTCGTCCGCGAGCGCGCTGCTCCAGACCCAGGCCGCCGCGCCGTCTTCGGGCGCGCCGCAGCCGTCGCGGCCGCTCACTTTATCGGCGAAAATCTGGTCGAACTGTTGCTCGACAAGTTCGCGATGCGCGTCGAGCCGTTCCATCAGCATCGGATAGCCGTCGCAGCCCATCGCGTGCGCGAGCGCCGCGCGCTCGTCGGGATCGACGGGCATGGCATGCGTTTGCGCGTCGTTGCGGTATTGCAGACGATGTTCGAGTTCGCGCAGAAAGAGATACGCCGCCGAAAGCTTCGCGCACACCGACGGGTCGATCAGCCCGTGCGTCGCCGCGTGGCGCAAGACGGTCAAAGTGGGACGCACGCGAAAGCCCGCGTCCTGGCCGCCGCGAATCAGCTGGAACACCTGCGCGCTGAATTCGATTTCGCGGATGCCGCCGCGCCCGAGCTTGATGTCGTCGGCCTTGTCGGGCCGCATCGACGCGCGGCGCTGCGCTTCCTGGCGAATCTGCAGATGCAGCGCGCGGATCGCGCTGATTACGCCGAAGTCGAGATAGCGGCGATAGACGAACGGCGTCACGATCGCGTCGAGCTGCCTCGACAGACGCCGCGCCGCCTCGCTCGCGCCTTCGGAGACGAGCCGGCCCTTGATCCACGCATAGCGCTCCCACTCGCGGCCCTGCACATAAAAATATTCCTCGAGCATGCCGAGACTGCACACGAGCGGCCCCGAATCGCCATTCGGCCGCAGACGCATATCGACGCGAAACACGTAGCCGTCGGCGGTCACTTCGGCCAGCGCGCCGATCAGGCGCTTGCCGAGGCGCGTGAAAAACTCCTGCGTGGCGAGCGGCGAGCGCTGCCCGCCGGCGGTCTCGCCATCTTCTTCATAAACGAAGATCAGGTCGATATCCGACGACACATTCAGCTCGCGCCCGCCGAGCTTGCCCATGCCGACGACACCGAGCGCGAGCCGCTCGCCTTGCGGCCCGCGCGGCTCGCCGAACAGCACTTCGAGTTCGGCGGAAAGCACGGCGAGCGAGCGCTGGATCGTCGTCTCGGCGAGATCGGTCATCGCTGCCGTGACTTCCGCGACGTCCGCCTTGCCGGCCAGGTCGCGCTCCATCACCGCGCAGAACACCTCGGTTCGCAACTGACGCAACGCTTTTTTCAGCGTGTCTTCGGTGAGCGCAACGCCGGTCGCGCCGGCCGCTTCGGCGCACAACGCGTCGAAGCGCGCGTCGATGCGCTCGCGCGTCAGGGGCGCCGACGCAAGCGCCTCGACATGCGCGCGAAGTTGCGGGCGCGCCGCCATCGCGCGCGCCGCGTAATGTGAATAGTCGGAACTCAGAAGAGTGGCGTGAGTCATGAAATGTCTGGCTCGCTCGTTGCTTGATAGGTTCTTACCGGGCATTCACTCGTGCTTGCCTGGCATTTGCCTGACGTTAATCTGCCATTAACCGGCTCATTGCAGCACAGGTTCCGACACGCCGATGCAAGGCGCGAGGCGCGCGCCGACAGGGTTTGCAGAAGTCCTGCCGACGCTTTCCCGTGTGTTACATTTCGTCGTTAATTCGCAAAACTACCATACGCCCACCCGCCGCAGCATGTCCGAGCGAAACGAATCCGCCGAGCCGCACGAAACCGGGCAGATCCGGCCCGTGAGCGGCAGCGAGCACATCGTGCTGCGTCGGACTCTTCACGTCGTTCTGGCGCTCGCGCTCGTCCTGTATTTCATCGTGGCGGGACTGTTTCTCGGCTTGCGTTATGTGGTGCTGCCGCACGTCGACTCGTTCCGTCCGCGCATCGAAGCCGCCGTCTCCGCCAAGCTGCACACGCAATTCACCATCGGCAAGCTGGCGCCGCACTGGAACAGCTTTCAGCCCGGTCTCGACATTACGAATCTCGTGATCCGCGATCAGGAAGGCAAACCCGCGCTGACTGTCCCGCACGCCACCGCCACGCTGTCGTGGCGCTCGCTCTGGCAGTTTCATCCGGCGCTCTCCAGCCTGATCGTCGATCAGCCCGACGTGCAGATCGCGCGCGGCAGCGACGGCGCGCTCTCGGTCGCGGGCGTGCCGGTGCCGACGAGCCACAGCGGCAACGACACACTCTCGACGTGGCTCGTGCGCCAGGAGGCGATCGTCGTGCGCGGCGGCGTGCTGCGCTGGCGCGACGCCCAGCGCAATGCGCCGGAACTGGCGCTGCGCAACATCCGCATCGCGATTCTCAACGACGGCTACGACCACCGCCTCGCGCTTCAGGCGCCGCCGGACGGTCAACTGCTGCACGGGCCGGTCGATTTCCGCACGCATTTCAGACACGCGCCGCTTGCCCCGATCGGCAAGCCGGCCAACTGGAAGGGCCAGGCGTATGTATCGACCGGACCGGTCGATTTGCCGACCCTCGCGCGCTACGTCAAATTCCCGATCGAGACGTTCGCCGGCCGCATCGACAATGCAATCTGGATCGACTTCGCCGACGGCCACATGAAGTCGGCGAGCGGGCAAATGACCGGCGCGGATGTCGCCCTGCGCGTGCGGCCCACGCAACCGAAACTGCTGTTGCCGGTCGCGAGTTTCGGCTGGCGCGTGCAAGCCGAGCAAGGCGACTACCTGCTGCAACTGAACGACCTGCGCGCCGAACTCGGCCAGCCGCCACTCGACGACGGCACGCCGCTCACGCGCACGCTCTCGTTCACGACGCTCAACGGTCATTACCGGATGGCCACGCAGCAGCACGGGCAACTCATCAGCGTGTCGGGCGACCGCGTGGACCTCGGCATTCTCGCGGAATTCAGCCGCGCTCTGCCGCTGCCGCGGCGTCTTCTGAACAATCTCGTGCGCTATAACCCGCGAGGCCTCGTCGCCAATTACGTGATCGAAGTGGAGCGCGCGCGGCCGGAATCCGGCGAGGCCGGCAGCGACCGTCATGCGGTGGGCGCGGAGCCGGTCGAGCACTATCGCTTCAAGGGCGATCTGCAAGGCATCAGCGTCGCCGCGCAGGAACCGCCGCCGGGGCTGACCGCGCGCAATCACCCGCGCGCCGGCATTCCGGGTATCGAGAATCTGTGGGGCCGTGTCGATGCCGACGAACGCCGCGGCACCGCGACGCTCGACACGTCGAACGTGGCGATCACGCTGCCTGGCGTGTTCGACGATCCGCGCCTGCTGCTCGACCGTCTGCATGGCCGCGCCGACTGGACCATCGCGAAGAAGGCGCCGGGCGACACTCATCCGCCGTTCACGGTGAAACTCGCCGATTTCGGCGTCTCGAACGCGGACGTCGCGGCCACCGCCACCGCCGACTACAGCAACCCCGGCCACGGCCGCGGCGCGCTCGACCTGAAGGCGGATTTCGAGCGCGCGCAAGTGGCGCGCATCGTCCGCTATCTGCCGACCAGCATCAGCGAAAAGCTGCGCATCTATCTCGGCCACGGCTTGCAGGCCGGCGTGTCGCGCGGCGCCACGATCGAGGTGCACGGCGATCTGACGGAATTCCCCTACTCGCGCAATCCGGACGCGGGCATTTTCCATATCGTCGCCCCGTTCAAGGGCGGCAAGTTCGACCCGTCGCCGTATCCGCCGCGCAATATGCGCAACGGCACGCCGAACGTGTGGCCGCCGCTCGACGGCATCGACGGCGTGTTCGAAATCCGGCAGAACGTGCTGCATTTCGACATCGACCGCGCGCGCTACAAGCGCGTCGCGCTGCACGGTGTCAACGGCAGAATCGACGACCTCGGCACGCGCGAGTCGAACCTCGTCATCAAGGGCGACGGGCTCGGGCCGCTCGCCGACATGCTCGACTACGTGAACGAAAGCTCGCTCGGCATCATGGCGCGGCACCAGACCGAGAAGATTCGCGCCGAAGGACCGGCGTCGCTCGCGCTCAAGCTGACGGTGCCGCGCACGCCCAAGCCGCACGTCGGCGTGGAAGGCGCCGTGGGCTTCGAGAACAATCGTCTGACGGTGGAAAACGTGCCGCCGCTGTCGCAACTGAACGGCAAGGTGCGCTTCACGGAACACACCGCGCAGACCGACCGGCTCACCGCGCAGTTCCTCGGCGGCGACGTGCATGCGAAAGGCGGGCTGAAGCAGGACGGCACCTACGCGCTCGACCTGGGCGGCCATATTGCCGTCGATGCCGCGCGCGGCCTCGATCTGCAGGGTCCCGCCGCCCAGATTCTCACGCGCATGAGCGGCAGCGCGCCCTATGCGCTGACTTTGCGCGGCGCGAAAGGCGGGCTGCCGCAGTTCACGGCCAACTCCGATCTGACCGGTCTCGCGCTCGATTTCCCGGCGCCGTTCAACAAGCCGGTCGGCGCGCCGATGCCGCTGCGCCTCAGCGCGAGCCCTTCGACGGCAACCGACGAAAGCGGACTGGAGCGCGCCGAACTCAATTTCGGCCCGATCGCCGCGACATATCTGCTGCACTACGAACCGAAAACGCCGCCGACGGTCGTGCGCGGCGCAATCGGTGTGAACCGGCCGGCCGACTTGCCGTCCGAAGGTGTGATCGCCGCCGTCGATCTCGAAGCATTCGACGCCGACGCATGGCGCGCACTGGTCGCGCAAATGCGCAGCAAGGAAGCGCCGGGCGCGCCTCTCGCGGCCGGCGCGCCCGCGTCGCTGAATCCGGCTGTCATGCAGTTTCTGCCGAGCCGGTTCGCGCTGCACATCGGTACCTTGACGCTGCTCAAGCGTCATTGGGAGAGTGTGATCGTCGGCGCGTCGGACGCTGACGGCAAGTGGCAGGCGAACATCGCGTCCAATCAGGTGTCGGGCCATGTCTCATGGCTGCCGGGCGTCGACAAAACCTCGCCCGGCACGCTGCAGGCGCGGTTCGCGCGCGTCGTGATTCCGTCGGTCGCGGACAAGGATCTGCTCGGCGAGGCGATCTCCGCGCCGGCGCAAAACATGCCGTCGATCGATCTCGTGGTCAACGAACTGATCGTGCGCGACCGCAATATCGGCCGGCTCGAAGTGGACGCTCACAACTTCAACGAAGACGGCGCGCCGGTCTGGCAACTCGACAAACTCGACATCACGAATCCCTCGGCCACGCTGACCGCGACGGCGAACTGGCGCACCTCGGCACAGCCCGGCAATGCCGCCGCCGACGAAACCACGCCGCGGCGCACCGTGTTCGATTTCAAGCTCGACATCAAGGACGCGGGCGGACTGCTCGAACGCTTCGGCCAGCCGCGCACGCTGAAGGCCGGCAGCGGCACGCTCGCGGGCAAAGTCGTGTGGCGCGGCGGCCCGACCGCCATCGACTATCCGACGCTCAACGGGAATGTCGCCGTCGATCTGCGTCACGGGCAGATTCTCAAGGTCGATCCGGGCGTCGCCAAACTGCTCGGCGTGCTGAGCCTGCAAAGCCTAGCGCGCTTCGCCACGCTGAATTTCCGCGATGTGATCGGCGAAGGTCTGCCCTTCGAGCATGTCACCGGGACGGCGCAAATCCACAATGGCATCGGCCGCACGGAGAATTTCGAAATGGTGACCGCGCCGGCTCGCGCCGCGATGAAAGGCTCCGTCGATCTGGCTCAGGAAACTCAGGATTTGCACGTGCAGATCGTGCCGACGGTGAGCGCGGGCGCGGCGGTCGTCGCGGCCGCGGTGGTCAATCCGCTGCTCGGCCTCGGCGCGCTGGTGGCGGATCTCGCGTTCAGCAAGTCGGTGTCGCACGCGTTCGCGCGGGAGTACGCGATCACCGGCTCGTGGTCGAAACCGCACATCGAGCGGGTGAAGAGCGATCGAGGTAAGATGGACGCTCCAGCTTCGGCCGTGGGCGCGAACTGAGCGCGAACCGGGCGCGAACCGGCCACTTTGATCTGCTCGGTCAGAACGCGTCCGGCGCGACGCCAGCGCCCCGAGCCAGCCTTGAACGACGTAGGCGGCGCCGTTTTTTCGCGCGGCCGCCTTGCCGGGAGTTTTTCGAAACGCTCATGAGCGAAACACACGTCTTCTCAACTTCTTCCTCCGCAGCGTCCGCCACGGCGCCCCGCTCTTCGCAACCGGCTCAGGCAAGCAGCTTTCGTGTCGCCGCGCTGCAAATGGTGAGCACGCCCGACAGGGAGCGCAATCTCGCGGACGCGGAGCGCCTGATCGCACAAGCCGCGGCCGACGGCGCGCAGCTTGTCCTGCTGCCCGAATATTTCTGCTTCATGGGCTTCAAGGACACGGACAAGCTCGCGATACGCGAGGCCTATCAGGACGGCCCGATCCAGCGCTTTCTCGCCGACGCCGCGCGCCGCCACGATGTCTGGGTGATCGGCGGCACGCTGCCGGTCGCGGCGCCGGAACCGTCGCGGGTATTGAACACGACACTGGTGTTCGACCCGCAAGGCAACGAAGCCGCGCGCTACGACAAGATCCATCTGTTCAACTTCGAAAAAGGCGAGGAATCGTTCGACGAGGCGCGCACCATCTGCCCCGGCGGCGAAGTCCGCACGTTCGAGGCGCCGTTCGGCCGCGTCGGTTTGTCGGTCTGCTACGATCTGCGCTTTCCGGAACTGTACCGGCGCATGGGCGATTGCGCGCTGATCGTGGTGCCGTCGGCGTTTACCTACACCACCGGCCGCGCGCATTGGGAAATGCTGCTGCGCGCGCGCGCCGTCGAAAACCAGTGTTACGTGCTGGCGGCGGCGCAAGGCGGCAAACACGAGAATGGCCGTCGCACCTGGGGCCACAGCATGCTGATCGACCCGTGGGGCGAGATCGTCGCGGTGCGCGACGAGGGCGCCGGCGTGGTCGCGGGCACGCTTGAGCGCGCGCGCATCGACGAGGTGCGGCAAAGCTTGCCCGCCTGGCGTCACCGGGTGCTGAGCTAGCAACATTTGATCTTGAAACTGCGGCGCCCCTTTCTCATATCCTGACAGTGGCGCTAACCGAATCCTTCGTATCGAGCAGAACATACTTCGCATGAACATCATCGAACCCAGTATCCGTAATCTCGCGACCGCCAAGGACATCCTCCTCACGCCCTACGGTCTCGACGAAGCCCTGCTCACCCGCACGCTCGGCGAAATCTTCACGCATCGCATCGACTACGCGGACCTGTATTTCCAGGCGACGCGCAGCGAGGCGTGGAGTCTGGAAGAAGGCATCGTGAAGTCGGGCAGTTTCAGCATCGATCAGGGCGTCGGCGTACGCGCCGTGTCGGGCGACCGTACGGCTTTCGCGTATTCGGACGACTTGTCGCCCGAAGCAATCCGTCAGGCGGCCATTGCCACACGCGCCATCGCCAAGGCGGGCGGCGGCAAGCAGAAGATCAAGGTGGCGTCGTCGCTGACCGGCATTGCCGGGCGCGATCTGTACCTGCCCGCCGATCCGCTGCATTCGCTCGACGCCACCGCCAAGGTCAAGCTGCTCGAGCGCATCGAACAGATGGCGCGCGGCCGCGATCCGCGCATCCAGCAAGTCATGGCGGGCCTCGCCGGCGAATACGACGTCGTGCTGGTGGCGCGCAGCGACGGCGGCTTCGCGGCGGACATCCGTCCGCTCGTGCGCGTGTCGGTCACGGTGATCGCCGAACACAACGGCCGCCGCGAAATCGGCAGCGGCGGCGGCGGCGGCCGTTTCGACTACAGCTATTTCACCGACGAAGTGCTGTCGCGCTACGTCGACGACGCGGTGCACGCCGCCCTCGTGAACCTCGAAGCGCGTCCGGCACCGGCCGGCGCGATGACCGTCGTGCTTGGACCGGGCTGGCCCGGCGTGCTGCTGCACGAAGCGATCGGCCACGGCCTCGAAGGCGACTTCAACCGCAAGGGTTCGTCGGCGTTCGCGGGACGCATCGGCGAGCAGGTCGCGGCCAGGGGCGTGACCGTCGTCGACGACGGCACGCTGCCGAACCGCCGCGGCTCGCTCAATATCGACGACGAAGGCAACCCGACGCAGTGCACGACACTGATCGAAGACGGCATTCTGAAGGGCTACATTCAGGACACGCTCAACGCGCGCCTGATGAAGATGCCGGTCACGGGCAATGCGCGCCGCGAATCGTACGCGGCGCTGCCCATGCCGCGCATGACCAACACGTACATGCTCAATGGCGACAAGGACCCGCAGGAAATCATCGAGTCCGTGAAAAACGGCTTGTATGCGGTGAATTTCGGCGGCGGCCAGGTCGACATCACCAATGGCAAGTTCGTGTTCTCGGCTTCCGAGGCCTACATGATCGAAGACGGCAAGATCACCTATCCGGTCAAGGGCGCGACGTTGATCGGCAGCGGCCCGGAATCGCTCAAGTACGTCAGCATGATCGGCAACGACATGAAGCTCGACTCGGGTGTCGGCGTGTGCGGCAAGGAAGGTCAGAGCGTGCCGGTCGGCGTGGGTCAGCCGACGTTGCGAATCGACCGGATGACGGTTGGCGGCACGGCCTAAATCATCGGAATCCGCACATTTCGTGCATGCAATAGCCGAAGTGTGCGGGTTTTCCGCATTTTTCGAAGGCACAGCTTGTCAGTCGAGCTTGCCCGGGTTATAAAGTCACTCACCCTTTTTTGACCAGCGACTTCATTTCGCCATGTCCGCCAAGTTTTACTTTTACTTTTTTTGGCATCTCAGACCGCTGGCGGATCGAGAGGGGTGTTAGTGCACGCAGAACACCGAGAATTCCCGAAAAACCGCCAGCAAGCCTGGCGGTTTTTTTTCGCCCTATGTCTTTGAACTTTTTGTTTTGCACGCGCCGCCCGCGCGAACACGCTACGAACCGATTCAGGAGAACAACATGCCCCCGCACAATACCGACGATGTCCGCATCCGCGAATTGAAAGAACTCACGCCGCCCGCTCACCTGATCCGCGAATTTGCCTGCGACGAAGCGGTGTCCGATCTGATCTATAACTCGCGCACGGCCATGCATCGCATTCTGCACGGCATGGACGACCGCCTGATCGTGATCGTCGGGCCATGCTCGATTCACGACACGAAGGCGGCCATGGAATACGCCGGGCGTCTCATCGAGCAGCGCAAGCGCTTCGCGGGCGAACTCGAAATCGTGATGCGCGTGTACTTCGAAAAGCCGCGCACGACGGTGGGCTGGAAAGGCCTCATCAACGACCCGCACATGGACAACAGCTTCAAGATCAACGAGGGTCTGCGCACCGCGCGCGAACTGCTGTTGCGCATCAACGAACTCGGTTTGCCGGCCGGCACCGAGTATCTCGACATGATCAGCCCGCAATACATCGCCGATCTGATCTCGTGGGGCGCGATCGGCGCGCGCACGACCGAGTCGCAGGTGCACCGCGAACTCGCTTCGGGACTGTCGTGTCCGGTCGGCTTCAAGAACGGCACGGACGGCAACGTCAAGATCGCCGTCGACGCGATCAAGGCCGCGTCGCAGCCGCACCATTTCCTGTCGGTCACGAAGGGCGGCCACTCGGCGATTGTCTCGACCGCCGGCAACGAGGATTGCCATATCATCCTGCGCGGCGGCAAAGCGCCGAACTACGACGCGGAGAGCGTGAATGTCGCGTGCTCGGACATCGGCAAGGCAGGTCTCGCCGCGCGGCTGATGATCGACGCGAGCCACGCGAACAGCTCGAAGAAACACGAGAACCAGATTCCGGTGTGCGCGGACATCGGCCGCCAGATTGCTTCGGGTGACGAACGAATTGTCGGCGTGATGGTGGAATCGAACCTGGTGGCGGGCCGCCAGGATCTGCAGGAAGGCCGCGCATTGACGTACGGCCAGAGCGTCACCGACGCCTGCATCGGCTGGGACGAAAGCGTGACGGTGCTGGAAGGTCTCGCCGAGGCGGTCAGGCAGCGGCGCGTGGCGCGTGGCAGCGGTAACTGATTACGCTTTCGCGCATTGCCCGTTGCAGTTTTTGCACGTAAAAAGCCCGGCTTTTCGAGCCGGGTTTTTTATTTGGTTGGCCGAACGGATGAATGGTGCCAGGAAGGCCGCCTCTGTACCGTAACAGTTCACGCCGGGTCGCGAATGACTTGATCAGGTGGAACGCGTCGCAGAAGCAGATTAACGACACCCGGCTCCTGAAAGAGCAGCTCATGACCGAACTGTCTGGCTGGATCGAGCAGCATCACCTGAAGCAGGCTGAGGCCGCTCACATTCTCATGGTGTCGCGCCCGCGCGTGTCCGACGTGGTCAACAAGAAGACCACCAAGTTCACCATCGACACGCTGGTGGAAATGTTGAGCCGGATCGGCAAGCCAGTCACGCTCGCGGTCGGATAGTGCGCATGGCTCGCCGCGCTTTGCGCATCGGTGCACTCAACTCACTGCCCTCGCTGCAGTCGTTGTGGGAGTTGCGCGGACTGCCATGCGTGGCTGGGGCCTTACGCTACCGCGCCCGAACCGAATACTTCGGTGTGAATCCGCGCCGGGTCCACGCCGAGCGCGGTCAGCGCATCGCATTGCGCGCGCATGAACGGCACCGGTCCGCAAATGTAGTAGTCGGCATCCGGCACGATGATGCGCTCGGCGATTTTCGCCACGTCAAGGCGGCCTTCGAAATCGTAGTCCACGCCTTGTCGGTCGTTTGCGCCCACGGTTTCGTAGAACACGGCGCGCGCTACGTTGGCGTGCGACGCGACGACCTCGTCGAGCCACTCGCGGAACGCATGCACCTGGCTGTTGCGGCAAGCGTGCACGAAGGTGACGCTGCGCTCACTGCCGTCGGCGAGCAGGGTGGAGAGCATGGAGGTCATCGGCGTCACGCCTACGCCGCCGCTCATCAACACCACCGGTGTGGCTTTCTTGCGGTCGAGCGTGAAGTCGCCCATCGGCGCGCTGACGTGCACGATCGCGCCCTCTTCAACGCCGGCGTGCATGAGGTTCGACACGTGGCCAGGCGCCGTGTCCTCGCGGCCGTCCTCGCGCTTCACCGAAATGCGCAGCCACTTGCCATGCGGCGCATCCGACATGCTGTACTGACGCGGCTGGTCCACGCCCAGTTTGTCGACGAAGCGCGTCACGCTCACGTACTGACCCGGTTCGAAGCCACATGCCGCGGAGCCGTCGGCGGGTGTCAGGTAGAACGAGGTGATTTCGTCGCTCTCGATGTGCTTGCGCGCAACCTTGAACGGACGGAAGCCGCTCCATGCCGCGCCTTCGTACAGCTTCGACTCGGTGCCGACGAAAATATTGGCGAGTTGGCCGTACGCGACTTCCCAGGCGTCAAGCGTGGGCTGATCGACCGCGTCGCCGAGCACATCGACGATCGCGCCCAACAGGTGGCGGCCCACAATCGGATAGTGCTCGGGCCGAATGTTCAGGCTGGCGTGCTTATTGGCGATCCGCGAAACGGTCGGGCCAAGCGCGCCGAGATTGTCGATGTTCGCCGCATACGCATACACCGCGCGGGCGAGCGTTTCAGGCTGGTTGCCGCTTTGCTGATGCGTCTGGTTGAACAGATTCTTCAACTCGGGATGGTGCGCGAACATGCGCTTGTAGAAATGCTGGGTGATCGTGGTGCCGTGTTCGGCGAGTACGGGAACGGTGGCTTTGACGCGGGCAATCTGATCAGCGGTAAGGGCGGTCATCTGTACTTCTCCTCAAAGAGGTATATACGATACATCTTAACTGATACGCCTTACCTCAGACAGATTGTCGCAGTCTCATTGACGCAACAGGAGAAAGGCCGCGCGTCTAGTCGCGGCTGCGGTCGTGCTGCCAGAGTACGTCCGTTCCGCCGTCAGCGCGGTTCAACACGCGTGCGAGTACGAACAGCAAATCTGACAGTCGATTCACATACTGACGCGGCGCTGCGTTGAGCGTCTCCAGCTCGCCTAGCGCGACTATCGCCCGTTCAGCGCGACGGCAAACGGTGCGGCACACGTGTGCGAGCGACGCCGCCCGCGAGCCGCCCGGCAAAATGAATTCCTTCAGCGGCGGCAGCGTCGCGTTGTAGTCGGCGAGCCAGCCGTCGAGTTGGGCGAGATGACGGTCGGTGATCATCGTGTGGCCGGGAATGCAAAGTTCGCCGCCCAGATCGAACAGGTCGTGCTGGATCGCCACCAGCGCGGCCCGCACGTTCTCCGGCAGCGTTTCGCACAACAGCACGCCGAGATTCGAGTTGAGTTCGTCCACGTCGCCGATTGCCGCGATGCGCGCGCTGTCCTTGCGAACGCGGCGGCCGTCGCCGAGGCCGGTGGTGCCGTCGTCGCCGGTACGGGTGGCGATTTTGCTCAGGCGATTACCCATGATGTCTCCATGCATTCATTGACGAGGCGCGGACAAGCACGCGGAAGCGCCGCGCCGACCGTGTGTCGGCCACCGCATTAATCCATATTGCGCGCATCGCGAGGTCGCCGCCATTATAGAAGCGATGGCCGGCTCGACGCCGACGAAAGCTGTCCAGGAGGCGATCGGCGTAGAATGAAATACGTGCTGCAAAACAGCTTCGCCTCAGAATTATCAGCAATCGTTTTTGATGGGGCCTAAGTAAGCGCTGAAGCGCTAACTTAGGCCGACATCGTTTGATGGGGCCTAGGTAAGCGCTGAAGCGCTAACTTAGGCCGACATCGTTTGATGGGGCCTAAGTAAGCGCTGAAGCGCTAACTTAGGCCGACATCGTTTGATGGGGCCTAAGTAAGCGCTGAAGCGCTAACTTAGGCCGACACAGGAGACATGCGTGAATCATCCCGTTCCGCCAGCGCCGCTGCGCCGGCCGTTCCCCGCCGAACTGCTGAGCGCGCTCACTAACGCCTTCGGCCAGCGCGTGTCAGTCGCGCAAGCCGTGCGCGCCCATCATGGCCGCGACGAGTCGCCGTTCGACCCCCAACTGCCCGACGCCGTCGTCTTCGCCCGCAATACCGAAGAAGTGCAAACGGTCATCAAGCTCTGCGGCCAGTACAACGTGCCGATCATTCCGTACGGCAATGGCTCGTCGCTCGAAGGACATCTGCTCGCCGTGCAAGGCGGCGTGTCCATCGATCTGTCGGAAATGAACCGCGTGCTGTCAGTCAACGCCGAAGATCTGACAGTCACCGTCGAACCCGGCATCTCGCGCAAGCAGTTGAACGAAGCGCTGCGCGACACAGGCCTGTTCTTCCCGATCGATCCGGGCGCGGACGCAAGCATCGGCGGCATGTCGGCCACGCGTGCGTCGGGCACGAATGCGGTGCGCTACGGCACGATGCGCGAGAACGTGCTCGGCCTGACCGTCGTGCTGGCCGATGGCCGCGTCATCAAAACCGGCACCCGGGCGCGCAAGTCGTCCGCCGGTTATGACCTCACGCGCCTTTTTGTCGGCTCCGAAGGCACGCTCGGCGTGATCACGGAAATCACCGTGCGCCTTTATCCGCAGCCGGAAGCCGTATCGGCCGCCGTCTGCGCGTTCCCGTCGATGGGCGACGCCGTGCGCGCCGTCATCGAAACGATTCAGATCGGCGTGCCGATCGCACGCGTGGAATTCGTCGACGCGCTCGCGATCCGCTCGATCAATCGCCATTCGAACCTGACGCTGCGCGAGGCGCCCACGCTATTCTTCGAATTCCATGGCACCGAAGCCGGCGTCAAGGAACAGGCCGAACTCGTGCAGGAAATCGCCACGCAAAACGCCGGCGAAGGGTTCGAATGGGCAACGCGGCCGGAGGATCGCAGCCGTCTGTG
Organism: Paraburkholderia sp. MPAMCS5; assembly: GCF_036016995.1. Classification (NCBI taxonomy): domain Bacteria; kingdom Pseudomonadati; phylum Pseudomonadota; class Betaproteobacteria; order Burkholderiales; family Burkholderiaceae; genus Paraburkholderia; species Paraburkholderia sp. MPAMCS5. Next base: position 84,658 of record NZ_JAYXBK010000008.1, on the reverse strand, counting down.
GAACGCGCGCCACAATGCCTATTTTGCGATGCTGCAACTGAAGCCCGGCTGCCGCGCCGTCACGACCGACGTCTGCGTGCCGATCTCGCGTCTCGCGGAATGCGTCGTGGAAACGGAGCAGGATCTGGTGGCGTCGCCGCTGCCCTGCCCGATCGTCGGCCATGTCGGCGACGGCAACTTCCACGTCGCAATCCTGATCGATCCGGACAAACCGGAAGAGCTGGTCGAGGCCGAGCGTCTGAACCATCGCATCGTGCAGCGCGCGCTGCGCATGGACGGCACGTGCACGGGCGAGCATGGTGTGGGACTGCACAAGATGGGCTTCCTGCTCGAAGAACATGGCGACGTCGCCATCGACACCATGCGCTCGATCAAGCATGCGCTCGATCCGCACAATCTCATGAACCCAGGCAAGATTTTCAGCTGGGCAGCTTGAGGCGTTGCGAAGCGCGGCATCGTGCGCGGCCGGCCGGAATCGGCAAAAAATGGCCGCGCCCAAAGCCCTGCACAACGCATGCGCAAAATGGCACGATGGCTGAAAGCCACGAGGAGACGACTCACATGAACGCGCCCGCCGAACTGTCGGCCGAAGTTCTCGCCGAGCGCCAGCGCGAAGTCGTGCAGGCGCTGATGGCAGTCCTGCCGAACCACTGTCTGCTGTATCGCGAGGAAGATACCGTCGCGTACGACTGCGACGGTCTTGCCGCCTACCGCCGCCTGCCGCTCGCGGTCGCGCTGCCGGAAACGGAGTCGCAGGTGCAGCGTATCGTGCAGATCTGCCATCGTCTGAGTGTGCCGATCGTGCCGCGCGGTGCGGGCACCGGCCTGTCGGGCGGCGCAATGCCGATCCGTCACGGCGTGGTGGTTTCACTCGCGCGCTTCAGAAAAATCATCGAAGTCGATTCGTATGCGCGGACCGCCACGGTGCAGCCGGGCGTGCGCAATCTCTCTATTTCCGACGCCGCCGCGCCGTACGGCCTCTACTACGCGCCCGACCCGTCATCGCAGATTGCGTGCACGATCGGCGGCAACGTGTCGGAAAATTCCGGTGGCGTGCATTGCCTGAAATACGGCCTTACCGTGCACAACGTGCTGCGCGTGCGCGCGGTGACGATGGAAGGCGAGATCGTCGAGTTCGGCTCGCTCGGGCCCGACGCGCCCGGCCTCGATCTGCTCGCCGTGCTGGTCGGCAGCGAGGGCATGTTCGCGATCGTCACCGAAGTCACGGTCCGGCTGATTCCGAAACCGCAAATGGCGCAGGTCATCATGGCCAGTTTCGACGACGTCGTGAAAGGCGGCGACGCCGTCGCCGGCATTATCGCGGCGGGCATCATTCCGGCGGGTCTCGAAATGATGGACAAGCCGGCCACGCGCGCCGTCGAGGAATTCGTCCACGCGGGCTACGATCTGGACGCGGCGGCCATCCTGCTGTGTGAATCCGACGGCACGCCGGAAGAAGTCGCCGACGAAATCGTGCGCATGACCGCGGTGCTGCGCGAGCACGGCGCGACTCGCATCCAGATTTCGCGCACGGAAAACGAGCGGCTGCGCTTCTGGTCCGGGCGCAAGAATGCGTTTCCGGCCGCCGGCCGCATTTCGCCGGATTACTACTGCATGGACGGCACGGTGCCGCGCCGCAGTATAGGGCCGCTGCTGTCGCGCATCGAAGAGATGGAGCAGAAATACCGGCTGCGCTGCATCAACGTGTTCCATGCCGGCGACGGCAACATGCATCCGCTCATCCTCTTCAACGGCAATGACAAGGACGAATGGCATCGCGCCGAAGCGTTCGGCGCCGACATCCTCGAAACCTGCGTCGAGCTGGGCGGCACGGTGACGGGCGAGCACGGCGTCGGCATCGAAAAGATCAACTCGATGTGCGTGCAGTTTTCACCGGAAGAGCGCGATGCGTTTCACGCGGTCAAGCGCGCTTTCGACGCGCCCGGGCTGCTCAATCCGGACAAGGGCATTCCCACGCGCGCACGCTGCGCCGAGTACGGCAAGCTGCATGTGCGTGGCGGTTTGCTGCCGCATCCCGAGCTGCCGCGCTTCTAGATGAAGCAGCGCGCATAGTCCGTCGCGGAGGCGTTTCTCTCCCTGCCCAACTGATTACCCGATGCGGGTCCGCTCCTGGTTGCCAGCGAGCGCCCGCCCGGTACAATCAATCGAAACACAACGAAGCAGGACACCATGGAAGAGGACGACATCGTCGCCATGTGGTCGGAACGCGTGCGTTCGGCCAGCGCCGGGGGAAGCGCGTTGCGCATCCGTGGCGGCGGCACGAAAGACTGGTACGGTCAGACGCTGGAAGGCGAGATCCTCGACACGCGCGCTTATCGCGGCATCATCGCGTACGACCCGGCGGAACTGGTGATCACCGCGCGCGCCGGCACGCCGCTGCTCGAAATCGAGGCCGCGCTCGCCGAACACAATCAGATGCTCGCATTCGAGCCGCCGCACTTCGGGCCGCAAGCCACCTTCGGCGGCTGCGTGGCCGCGGGCATCGCCGGTCCGCGCCGCCCGTCGGCGGGCGCGGCGCGCGACTTCGTGCTCGGCGCGGTCATCATGAACGGCCAGGGGCAGACGTTGCATTTCGGCGGCCAGGTGGTGAAGAACGTTGCCGGCTACGACGTCTCGCGTCTGATGGCGGGCTCGCTCGGCACGCTCGGGCTAATCCTCGAACTGTCGCTGAAGGTGCTTCCGCAGCCTCAGGCGGAAGCCACGCTCAAATTCGACATGAACGGCACCGACGCCGTCCGCAAGCTCAACGAATGGGGCGGCCGGCCGCTGCCCATCACGGCGAGCGCCTGGCGCCACGGCACGCTGGCGGTGCGTCTCGCGGGCGCGGAAAGCGCGGTGAAATCGGCGCGCGCGTCGCTCGGCGGCGAAGTGGTCGACGCGGTCGAAGCCGAACGCTTCTGGGCGGGCCTGCGCGAGCAGACCGACACGTTCTTCTCCGCGATTCCGCCGAAAGCCGCGTTGTGGCGGCTCGCGCTGCCGTCCATCACGGAGCCGCTGCAACTGCCCGGCGCGCAGCTGATGGAATGGGGCGGCGCGCAACGCTGGTGGATCACCGACGCCGACGCGCAAACGGTGCGCATCAGCGCGAAGCAAGCCGGCGGTCATGCCACCATCTTCCGCGCGGGCCTCGGCTACGACCGCGGCGCCGGCGTGTTCACTCCGCTTCCCGCGCCGCTCATGAAAATTCATCGCGGCCTGAAAACCGCATTCGACCCGGCCCGCATCTTCAATCGCGGCCGTCTCTACCCCGACTTCTGAGCGCGCGATGCAAACCAATCTCGCGGACTTCATTCGCAATACGCCCGATGGCGACGAAGCCGACGCCATCCTGCGCAATTGCGTGCACTGCGGTTTCTGCACGGCCACGTGCCCGACCTATCAACTGCTCGGCGACGAACTCGACGGTCCGCGCGGCCGCATCTATCTGATCAAGCAGATGGTGGAAGGCGCGCCCGTGACGCGCAGCACGCAGCTTCACCTCGACCGCTGCCTGACTTGCCGCAATTGCGAATCGACCTGCCCGTCGGGCGTGCAGTACGGCAAGCTGGTGGAAATCGGCCGCAAGATCACCGAGCAGAAAGTGACGCGGCCGCTCGGCCAGCGCCTCACACGACGGCTGCTCGCGAGCTTCGTGCCGAACCCGGCGCTGTTCACGCCGGCCATGCGCGTCGGCCAGCATTTCCGCGCGTTGCTGCCGAGAAAACTCCGCGACAAGGTGCCCGCGCGGCAACGTCCGCTCGAATGGCCGAGCGCGAAACATGCGCGCAAGATGCTGATGCTCGCGGGCTGCGTGCAACCGTCGATGATGCCCAACGTCAATATCGCCACCGCGCGCGTGCTCGACGCGCTCGGCGTCGAGACGCTGGTCGCGCCGGACGCAGGCTGCTGCGGCGCGGTCCGGCTGCATCTCGGCTACAACGACGAAGCGCTCGACGACATGCGCGCGAACATCGACGCATGGTGGCCGTATGTCGAACAGGGCGTGGAGGCGATCGTGATGAACGCGTCGGGCTGCGGCGCGACCGTGAAGGAATACGGGCACCTGTTGCGCCACGATCCCGCGTATGCGGAAAAAGCGCACCGCATTGTCGAATTGACACGCGACATCGCCGAAATCCTGCCGGAATTCGAAGAAGAACTCGTGCCGCTCACGCGCCGCCGCGCGATTCACACGGTCGCGTTTCACCCGCCTTGCACGTTGCAGCATGGGCAGCAGGTGCGCGGCAAGGTCGAACATCTGTTGTCGAAGCTCGGCGTCGAAGTGCGCCTGCCCGCCGACAGTCACCTATGCTGCGGCTCAGCCGGCACTTACTCGCTCACGCAGCCGAAGCTGTCGTACGCGCTGCGCGACCAGAAGCTCGAACGGCTGCGCGCACAGGAACCGCAACTGATCGTGTCGGCCAACGTCGGGTGCATCTCGCATCTGCAAAGCGGCACGTCAACGCCGGTTGCGCACTGGATCGAACTGGTCGAGCACATGCTGTCCGTATAATCGGGGCATCGACTTCTGTCCGTTCCCGTTCGTTCCATGCCCGATCTGATTCATAACCTCGAAGCGGTGCGGCAGCGCATCGCAAGGGCCGCGCACGTGGCCGGGCGCGATGCGCGCTCCATCGCGCTGCTCGCGGTCTCGAAGACGTTTCCCGCCGAAGACGTGCGCGCCGCGCACGCCGCCGGTCAACGCGCGTTCGGCGAAAACTACGTGCAGGAAGCCATCACGAAAATCGAAGCGCTCGCCGGTTTGCGCGAGACGCTCGAATGGCATTTCATCGGCCCGTTGCAGTCGAACAAGACGCGACCGGTCGCGGAAAACTTCGACTGGGTGCATTCCGTCGACCGCCTGAAAATCGCCCAGCGGCTTTCCGAGCAGCGGCCGGAGAATCTGCCGCCGCTGAACGTGTGCCTGCAAGTGAACATCAGCGGCGAGGCGTCGAAAAGCGGCGTGAACATTGCCGAAGCCGATGAAGTCGCCCGCGAAATCGCCGCGCTGCCGCGTCTCAGATTGCGTGGCCTGATGGCGATTCCCGAGCCGGCCGGCACTATCGACGAACAACGCGTGCCGCATCGCCACTTGCGTGAGCTGTTCGAGCGCCTGCGCGAAAGCGGCCTCGAACTTGATACGCTGTCAATCGGCATGTCGAGCGACCTGGAAGCCGCCGTGCTCGAAGGCGCGACGATCGTGCGCGTGGGCACCGCGATCTTCGGCGCGCGCGACTATTCGAACTGACGCGCGAACTAATGCGCGAACTCTCCCGCGAAACAACGCGAAGCAACCGTTTCAGACGCTCAACCCAACCTTCCGGACCATCATGAAAATTGCTTTTATCGGCGGCGGCAACATGGCTGCGGCGTTGATCGGCGGCCTTATCAAGCGTGGCGTGGCGCCCGCCGATCTGTATGCGATCGATCCCAACGAAGACGCGCGCAAACGCAATGAGCAGCAGTTCGGCATCAAGACCGGCGCGGCCGCCGACGCCGCGCTGGCCGCGTACGACGCCGTCGTGCTCGCGGTGAAACCGCAAATTCTGAAGAGCGTCGCGCAATCGCTGGCGCCGCATCTGAAGGCATCGCAACTGGCGATCAGCATCGTCGCCGGCATTCGCATGGACGACATGTCGCGCTGGCTGAACGGCCACGCGCGCATCGTGCGCGTCATGCCGAATACGCCCGCGCTGATCGGCATGGGCGTCGCGGGCTTGAGCGCGACCGGCAACGTGGACGAAGCGGGCCGCGCGCTGGCCTCGCAGGTGCTGGGCGCGGTGGGCGAAACCGTCTGGTTCGACGACGAAGCGAAGATCGACGCCGTCACCGCGATCTCGGGCAGCGGCCCGGCCTACGTGTTCTACTTTATCGAGGCGTTGCAGGAAGCCGCGCGCCAACTCGGCATGGATGAAGCACAAGGCCGCGCGCTCGCCGTCGCGACCTTCACCGGCGCCGCGCAACTGGCCGCGAATTCCGACGAGCCGCCGAGCGTATTGCGCGAACGCGTGACCTCGAAGGGCGGCACGACCGCCGCGGCGCTCGCCTCGTTCGACGCGAGCGGCATCAAGGACGCGATCGTGCGCGGCGCGCTCGCCGCCGACGCGCGCGCAAAAGAAATGGGCGACGAGTTCGGCAAGCAGTAAGCGAGCCGCATCGGGCTCAAGACCAGCCGTAGGACGCGAAGCTTTTATTCAACCCGGCCCGCGCCTACGGCAAAAACAAAATCAGAACAAAGCCGCTGCATAATGCGCGGCAATGCCGACGAACAACGCGCCGCCCAGCCAGTTGTTATGGCGGAACGCCGCGAAGCAGGCCATCCGCTCGCGGTTGCGAATCAGCGCGTAGTGATAGATCGCGCAGCCCACGGCGGCCGCCCATCCCAGCCAGTACAGCACGCCGAAGCCGAGCATCACGCCGATGCCCACGTAGATGCCGAGCGTCACCGCATAGCAGAGCATGATCGCGACCACGTCGAAGCGGCCAAACGTCAGCGCCGACGTGCGAATGCCGATCTTGATGTCGTCGTCGCGATCGACCATCGCGTATTCGGTGTCGTACGCGACCGACCAGAACACGTTGGCGAGCAGCATCACCCATGCGAGCATCGGCACGTGGTTTTGCACGGCCGCGAACGCCATCGGAATGCCGAAGCCGAACGCAATGCCGAGATACGCCTGCGGAATCGCGAAGAAGCGCTTGGTGAACGGATACGAACCCGCGACAAACAGCGCCGCCACCGAAAGCTCCTTGGTCAGCGCGTTCAGAGGCAGGATCAGCAGAAAGGCCAGCAGAGACAAACCCGCCGCGAGCGCCACCGCTTCCCATGCCTTGATCTTGCCCGAGGTGATCGGCCGATTCTCGGTGCGCTTCACGTAGCGGTCGAAATCGCGATCCGCGTAGTCGTTGATCGCGCAGCCCGCCGAGCGCATCAGCACCGTGCCGACCGCGAAGATCACGAGCAGCGGCCAGGACGGATGACCGTCGGACGCAATCCACAGCGCGTTGAGCGTCGGCCACAGCAGCAACAGGCTGCCAATAGGCTTGTCCATACGCACGAGGCGCAGATACAGAGGAAGTCGGGCGAACATGGCGGACTCAGTGAAGGCGAGTGGAATGCAAAGGCGCGTCGTTATTTTACGGGATGCCGCCGGCCTCACGTGCGCGCGCCGGTCGAGGCGGGAAGCGCGTGCAAGAACGCGCCATGAAAAAAAGCCTCCCGCGCATGGGAGGCTTTTCCATATCCGGTTGCATCCGGCCGATTCTGTTTCAACCTGCTCCGCGCGGGATCAGGCCGGCGATCAGGCCAGCAATCAGGCCAGCATCGAGCGCAACATCCACGCGGTCTTTTCGTGCGTCTGCATGCGCTGCGTCAGCAGGTCGGCGGTCGGCTCGTCGTTGGCGGCTTCCGTGGACGGGAAAATGGCGCGCGCGGTGCGCACCACGGCTTCCTGACCCTCCACCAGCTGACGGATCATGTCTTCCGCGGACGGCACGCCGTCGGCTTCCGGAATGGACGAGAGCTTCGCGAAATCCTTGTAGCTGCCCGGTGCATGCACGCCCAGCGCGCGAATCCGTTCAGCGATCGAATCGACGGCGAGCGCCAGTTCGTTGTATTGCGTTTCGAACATCAGATGCAGCGTGTTGAACATCGGACCCGTCACGTTCCAGTGGAAATTATGGGTCTTCAGATACAGCGTGTAGGTGTCCGCGAGCAAACGCGACAGACCTTCCGCGATCTTCTTGCGATCCTTGTCGCTGATTCCGATATTGACGTGCTGTACAGCTTCTTTTTTGGCCATGACGACTCCTTGAAAGAGTGATACGAACCGGTGGCAAAGCAACGGCCTGCGAAGGACAAACCCGGCACAACAAGCGCTCGACAGTTTATCTTAGAACGGCGAAATGCTTGCGCGGCGCATGGTCATCACGAGGCGCCACGCCCGCGCGCTTCAGCCGCCCAACGCATGCTGCAGCGCTTGCGCGGCGATCACCGCGAGGCCGCTCGTGACGATCGCGAAACCCACGGCTTTCTGCATCCTCTGCGCATGCTCGTGTTGCGCGCGATGCTCGCGGCGTGTGTTCCGCGAGCGGCTTGCGGTGGCTTTCATCATGCCGATCATCGATGTGCTCCCTGGTTCGTATCGGCACTCGCGGGACGCCCACGCGCCCCGCTCTGCCTTGCTGCTTACTTCTTGCTGCCTTCGGCGAGTTTCGCGATCGCGGCGCTCACGCCTTGCGCGTACGCCGGATCGATGCGGCCGAAATGCTCGATCGCCCGCGCGACGATGTCCTGCGGCACGCCGTTGATATGACGCGCGATGTTGCCGAACAGACGCTCGCGCTGCGCCGCGTCGAAGAGGGCAAACAGCATGCCCGGCTGCGTGTAGTAGTCGTCGTCCGCGCGATGGTCGTAGCGATCGACCGCACCCGCCGCGAGCGCCGGCTCCGACGCATTGGCGTCCTGCGCAAAGTCGCCGAAACGGTTCGGCTCATAGTTCACGTTGCCGCCGAGGTTGCCGTCCGTGCGCATCGCGCCGTCGCGATGGAACGCATGCGGGCTCGGCACGCGCGGCGCGTTCACCGGAATCTGATGGTGATTGATGCCGAGGCGATAGCGCTGCGTGTCGCCGTACGAGAACAAACGGCCTTGCAACAGGCGGTCCGGCGAGAAGCCGATGCCCGGCACCACATTCGCCGGCGTGAACGCCGCCTGCTCGACGTCCGCGAAATAATTGGCCGCGTTGCGGTTCAACTCGATCGTGCCCACGTCGATCAGCGGATAGTCTTTCTGCGACCACACTTTCGTGATGTCGAACGGATTGAAGCGATAGGCCGCGGCTTCCGCTTCCGGCATGACCTGAATCGCGAAGCGCCACTTCGGGAAATTGCCCGAGTCGATGTTGCCAACCAGATCGCGCTGAGCGCTCTCGCGGTCGCGCGCGATCACGTCGGCCGATTCGGCATCGGTGAAATTTTCAATGCCTTGCTGCGACTTGAAATGGAATTTCACCCAGAAGCGCTCGTTGTTCGCGTTGATGAACGAGTACGTGTGCGAGCCGAAGCCGTGCATCTGACGGTAATTTCTCGGAATGCCGCGATCGCTCATCAGAATCGTGACTTGATGCATCGACTCAGGATGACGCGTCCAGAAATCCCACGCGGCGATGTTGTTGCGCAGGTTCGTGTACGGGTCGCGCTTTTGCGTGTGGATGAAGTCCGGAAACTTCAACGGATCGCGGATGAAAAACACCGGCGTGTTGTTGCCCACGACGTCCCAGTTGCCTTCTTCCGTGTAGAACTTGATCGAGAAGCCGCGCACGTCGCGTTCGGCGTCGGCCGCGCCGCGCTCGCCCGCCACCGTCGAAAAACGCATGAAGAGCGGCGTTTCCTTGCCAACTTGTGCGAACACTTTCGCCTTCGTGTAGCGCGAGATGTCGTGCGTGACCTTGAGCGTGCCGAAAGCGCCCGAACCTTTGGCGTGAACGCGGCGCTCCGGAATCACTTCGCGGTCGAAGTGAGCGAGCTTTTCGAGCAGCCACACGTCTTGCAGGACGACGGGGCCGCGCACGCCGGCGGTCGCCGAATTCTGGTTGTCGGCAACGGGCGCGCCGGCGGCATTGGTGAGCTTACGTTCGGACATGCGTGACTCCTGAATGGTTTCGCTGAAACGGATTGTGGGAGAAGCGCGGCAAGTCAATGCCAGAAGCTTGTTGGGACAGCTTGTTGGGACAGCTTGTGTGGACAGATCAGTGAACAGTTTGTGTCGCGCGGTCAGGCCGACAAGGCCCGATCGACCAGCATCGAAAATGCGACCGTGCGCATGCCGAGCATGGCCGTCGCGATGCTGGCTTCCCGCGCGGCCGCGGGCGCGCCGGCGGGTTCGGCGGCGAACGTCTGAGTGTGCTGCAAGTTCGGTTGGGTCATGATGTCCTCCGGGCTGGTGGATCGGGCGATCCATGGAGAAAACTATATCAAGACTATCGAATAATTGCGGTTGATATATTTAATCTATTCGATAGAGGCGCACCGGACGCGCGCCTCATTGTGCCGTTCAGTTCACGGCAACGGGCAAATCCAGCTTCTTCACGCCGGGCAGATCGCAGGCGCTGATTGCGTCGCAGATTGCGTCGATGGCGGGCATCCGCGTAAAACTCTTGCGCCACGCCAGCACGACGCGGCGATCCGGCACGGGTTCGTCGAATGCGACGTACGACAGCAGTCCCGAATCGATGCCGCCCGCATGCGGCTTCACCTCGTGCACCGACATACGCGGCAACACCGTAATGCCGACGCCGCTCGCCACCATGTGCCGGATGGTTTCCAGCGACGACCCTTCGAACGTCTTCTGGATGCCGTCGGCGTTCTGCGAAAAACGCATCAGTTCCGGGCACACGCCCAGCACGTGATCGCGGAAGCAGTGGCCGCTGCCGAGCAGCAGCATGGTTTCCTGCTTGAGGTCGTCCGCGTCGATTTTCTGGCGGTTTTCCCACGCATGGCCCGACGGCAACGCGACGACGAACGGCTCGTCATAGAGCGGGCGCAGCATCAGACCGGTTTCCGGAAACGGCAGCGCCATGATGGCGACGTCGATCTCGCCTTGCTTCAGCAACTCGATCAGCTTGAGCGTGTAGTTTTCCTGCAGCATCAACGGCATCTGCGGAACGCGCTTGATCATCTGCTTGACGAGCGTGGGCAGCAGATACGGTCCGATCGTATAGATCACGCCGAGGCGCAGCGGCCCGACGAGCGGATCTTTGCCCTGCTTGGCGATTTCCTTGATGGCGAGCGTTTGCTCAAGCACGCGCTGAGCTTGCGTGACGATCTGCTCGCCGATCGGCGTGACGCTCACTTCGCTCGTGCCGCGCTCGAAAATCTGCACATTCAGCTCGTCCTCGAGCTTCTTGATGGCCACCGACAACGTCGGCTGGCTGACGAAGCACGCTTCGGCGGCCCGGCCGAAATGCCGCTCGCGGGCCACGGCGACGATGTACTTCAGTTCGGTGAGCGTCATTGGGGGACCAATCAGGGCAGTGAGTTCGATAGGTTCTAGTTATACACCCATAGGGTCGGTTCGCCAACTTTTTGGTGTCGGCGAGCGCCGCGAAGTCTGTGCGCTTCGCGGGCTTTGCAAATGCTCACGCCTTCAGATAGTGCTCGCGCGCGCCGAGCCAACGCGCCAGATGCTGCGTGACGACCTCGGGATATTTTTCGAGCAGCGCCGCGGCCGCTTCGCGCGCGGGCTCGATCAGGTACTGGTCGTTTTGCAGGTCGGCGAATCTCAGCATCGCCGCGCCGGACTGACGCGCGCCGAGGAACTCGCCCGGACCGCGAATTTCCAGATCCCTGCGCGCGATTTCGAAGCCGTCGGTGGTCTCGCGCATGGTCTGCAAGCGCGCGCGCGCCGTCATGGAGAGCGGTCCGGTGTAGAGCAGCACGCACACCGACGCCGCGCTGCCGCGCCCCACGCGCCCGCGCAACTGATGCAATTGCGCGAGGCCGAAGCGCTCGGCGTGCTCGATCACCATCAGCGACGCGTTGGGCACGTCGACGCCCACTTCGATCACCGTGGTCGCGACCAGCAACTGCACCTCGTTGCGGGTGAACGCGTCCATTACGGCGGCCTTTTCAGCCGGCGCGAGGCGACCGTGCACGAGTCCGACGTTCAGCTCGGGCAGCGCCGCGACGAGCGTCTCGTAGGTCTCGACCGCGGTCTGCAATTGCAGCGTCTCGCTTTCCTCGATCAGCGGACAGACCCAGTACACCTGACGCCCCGTGAGCGCCGCCTCGCGCACCCGGCCGATCACCTCCTCGCGGCGCGCGTCGGACACGAGCCTGGTCAGGATCGGCGTGCGGCCCGGCGGCAATTCGTCGATGGTCGATACGTCGAGGTCCGCGTAATACGTCATGGCGAGCGTGCGCGGAATCGGCGTGGCCGACATCATCAGTTGATGCGGCTGGAAATCGCGCGCGCCGTCGGCGGCGTTCTGCGCCTTGGCGCGCAGCGCGAGCCGTTGCGCGACGCCGAAGCGGTGCTGTTCGTCGACGATCACGAGCCCGAGGCGCGCAAACTCGACCGCGTCCTGAATGATCGCGTGCGTGCCGATCACGAGTTGCGCGGTGCCGAGCGCCGCGGCTTCGATCGCGGCGCGCTTTTCCTTCGCCTTCAGACTGCCCGCGAGCCACGCGACGCTCACGCCGAGCGGCTCCAGCCAGCCGCGCAGCTTGCGCGCGTGCTGCTCGGCGAGGATTTCGGTCGGCGCCATCAGCGCGGCCTGGTAGCCGGCGTCGATAGCCTGCGCGGCGGCCAGCGCCGCCACGATCGTCTTGCCGCTGCCGACGTCGCCCTGCAACAGCCGCTGCATCGGATGCGGCTGCGTGAGATCGAGCGCGATTTCACCGCCGACGCGCTCCTGCGCCTTCGTCAGCGAAAACGGCAGTGCCTTCAGCAAACGCGCAACGAGCGCGGCTTCGTCGCCGAGCTTGCGGCGCGGCATGGCGGGCGCGGCGCGCGTGCGGCGCTCTTCGTGCGCGCGCTTGAGCGACATCTGCTGCGCGAGCAATTCCTCGAACTTGATGCGCACCCACGCGGGATGCGTGCCGTCGATCAGCGCGGTTTCATCCGACTGCGCGCCCGGATGATGCAGCGTGCGCACCGCTTCCATCAGCGGCGGCACGCCGAGCGGCTGCATCCATTCGCGCGCGACCGGCTCCGGCAGCAATTCGGGCAACGACGCGCGCGACAACGCGTTGTCGATCGATTTGCGCAGATACGCCTGCGTCACGCCCGCGGTGCTCGGATAGACCGGCGTGAGGGCCTGCGGCAGCGGCGTGTCTTCGTCGACGACGCGCACCGCCGGATGCACCATTTCCATGCCGAAGAAACCGCCGCGCACGTCGCCGCGCACGCGCAAGCGCGCGCCGATCGCCATCTGCTTGACCTGCGAGCCGTAGAAGTTCAGAAAGCGCAGCACGAGTTCGTTGCCGGCGTCGTCGCGCAATTTCACGAGCAGCTGACGGCGCGGCCGATAGGCGATCTCGTTGTCGAACACGAGGCCCTCGGTTTGCGAGATGCCGCCGGGCAGCAACTCGCCGATCGGCGTGAGCGAGGTTTCGTCTTCGTAGCGCATCGGCAGATGCAGCACAAGGTCGATGTCGCGCGTGAGGCCGAGCTTGGCGAGCTTGTCGGCGGGTTTGGCGGCCGCTTTTGCGGCTGGCTTTGCGCCGGATTTCGCGGCAGGTTGAGAGGACGCCGTGGCGGAGGACTTCGCGCTCCCCTTTGTGGTTGCGGAATTCCGCGCCGCATCCGGCGACTGATCGAGCGCCGCGTCCGCTTGCTCCCCGGCCCGCGCGGGCCGCCCGCGTTGCGCCGCCGCGCCGCCTTGCGCGACGCGGGGCGCGGTTTCGGCGCTCACATCGTCGGTGGCGGAAGGCAATCGGCGGTCGGACAAAGGCATGGGCTGCTTCGCAAGTACAATATCGGCTTCAAAAGTATCGACGGGTGCGCCGCTTCAAGGTGGGTGCGGGTGCGCGCGCGGACCCGCGGGCCGCCGCGGCGTCCCGCAATCATAGCCGCCCGGCTCCGGCTTCGGCTCAATTCAGTCTCAATTCGCTTCCAGTCGTTCGCATGTTTACGCTTTCCGATTTCGATTTCGATCTGCCGCCCGAGCTGATCGCGCAAGTCGCGCTGCCCGAGCGCAGCGCCAGCCGTCTGCTCGAGGTGGACAACACGGCCGGTGCCCACGGCGCCGCGCGTCTGATCGACCGGCGCTTCGCCGAATTGCCCGCGTGCGTCGCGCCCGGCGATCTGCTGGTCTTCAACGATACCAAAGTCCTGAAGGCGCGCTTCCTCGGCCAGAAGGCCAGTGGCGGCAAGATCGAGGTGCTGGTGGAGCGCCTCACCGGCGAGCGCACGGCGCTCGCGCAGATCCGCGCGAGCAAGAGCCCGCAACCGGGCACCACGATCCGTCTGGCCGACGCGTTCGACGTAACCGTCGGCGAGCGCGTCGAGCCGTTCTACACGCTGCATTTTCCGGACGACTGTCTCACGCTCATCGAGCAGTTCGGGCGCTTGCCGCTGCCGCCGTATATCGAGCACGATCCCGACTCGATCGACGAAACCCGCTATCAAACCGTGTACGCGCAAAATCCCGGCGCGGTCGCGGCGCCCACGGCGGGCCTGCATTTCGACGACGCGCTGTTCGCGCAACTCGACGCCCGCGGCGTGGAACGCGCGACGCTCACGCTGCACGTCGGCGCGGGCACGTTCCAGCCGGTGCGCGTCGAGAACCTCGCCGAACACAAGATGCACAGCGAGTGGTATCACCTGCCGCAATCGCTCGCCGACAGGATCGCGGCGACCAAAGCGCGCGGCAATCGCGTGATCGCGGTGGGCACCACGTCGATGCGCGCGCTCGAAGCCGCCGCGCGCGACGCCGAAGCCGCCGGCCGTCCGCTCGCCGCCGCCAGCACCGAAACCGATATTTTCATTACGCCGGGCTACCGGTTCCGCGTGGTCGACCGGCTCGTGACCAACTTCCATTTGCCGAAGTCCACGTTGCTGATGCTGGTGTCGGCGTTCGCGGGCGTGGAGACGATTCGCGCGGCCTATCGTCACGCGATCGACGAGCGTTACCGGTTTTTCAGTTACGGCGATGCGATGCTGCTGACGCGGCTCGATGGTTGATCTGACACAACGCTTCTTGCTTTCGTAGTTCCTCAAGCCGCCGCGCTGACATACTGCGACGGCGTTTCGTCATTCGCGCCGGACGTGTCGATCCGGAGTTGGCGCTTTAGCGACTACTCCGGTTCCATGCAAGGCATTTCCGGTAGCACAGGAGTTATCTCAATGACCATCGGTCATCAATTGCAACAATCCGCTCACGAGCGCCCCGCCAACGGCCTCGAATTCGAACTGCTCGGCACCGACGGCCAGGCGCGCCGCGGGCGCGTCAAGCTGAATCACGGCGTGGTGGAAACGCCGATCTTCATGCCGGTCGGCACCTACGGCACGGTGAAAGCCGTGCAGCCGCGCGAGCTGGAGGAAATGCACGCGCAGATCATTCTCGGCAACACGTTTCACCTGTGGCTGCGCCCGGGGCTCGAAGCCATCGGAGCGCACGGCGGCCTGCACGGCTTCATGGGCTGGAAAAAGCCGATCCTGACCGACTCCGGCGGCTTCCAGGTGTTCTCGCTCGGCGACCTGCGCAAGATCACTGAAGACGGCGTGACGTTCGCGTCGCCGATCAATGGCGACAAGCTGTTCCTGTCACCGGAAGTGTCGATGCAGATCCAGAAAGTGCTGAACTCGGACATCGTCATGCAGTTCGACGAATGCACGCCGTACGCGACCAACAACGTACCGACCTCGCACCAGGAAGCAGCCGACTCCATGCGCATGTCGATGCGCTGGGCGCAGCGCTCGATCGACGAATTCCAGCGGCTCGGCAATCCCAACGCGCTCTTCGGCATCGTTCAGGGCGGCATGTTCGAGGACCTGCGCGACGAGTCGCTCGCGGGTCTCGCGGAGAAGGACTTTCACGGTCTCGCAATCGGCGGCCTCTCGGTCGGCGAGCCGAAAGAAGACATGATGCGCGTGCTGAACCACATCGGCCCGAAGCTGCCGGCCAACAAGCCGCACTATCTGATGGGCGTCGGCACGCCGGAAGATCTGGTGGCGGGCGTCGCGGCCGGCGTCGACATGTTCGACTGCGTGATGCCCACGCGCAACGCGCGCAACGGCTGGCTCTTCACGCGTTTTGGCGACATCAAGATCCGCAACGCCACGCACAAGAATTCGCTGCGCCCGCTCGATGAGCAATGCGGCTGCTATACCTGCCGAAATTTCACTCGTGGCTATCTCCATCATCTGCATCGCGTGGGGGAAATTCTCGGCGCGCAGCTGAATACGATTCACAACCTGCACTATTACCTCGAACTCATGCAGGAAATGCGCGACGCGATCGACGCGAAAATGTTCGAGCCGTTTCGCAAACGCTTTCACGAGAACCGCGCGCGCGGCGTGGACGAGGCGCCATGAGTTCACGCACTGTCGGATTGCACGGAAGAATCCGTCAGACCCTTGCAGAAAACCTTACAATTAACTTTCGCCAAAAGCAGGAAACGGCTTTAAACGATTGATCGCAAAGCCGATTCCCCGCGCCGACGCGCGCCACGCCGGTGGTAGAATAACCGGCTGATTTTTTTGATTGATTTGATCTATAACGGAGAGACCAACGTGTCGTTCATTTCCAATGCCTTCGCCCAAGGCACCGCAGCAGGTGGCGTTGAGTCGAATCTGATGAGCTTCCTGCCGCTGATTCTGATGTTCGGCGTGCTGTACTTCATCATGATTCGCCCGCAAATGAAGCGCCAGAAGGAACATCGCAACATGCTCGCCGCAATGGCCAAGGGCGATGAAGTGGTGACGAATGGCGGCATCGTCGGCAAGGTG
Organism: Paraburkholderia sp. MPAMCS5; assembly: GCF_036016995.1. Lineage (NCBI taxonomy): Bacteria > Pseudomonadati > Pseudomonadota > Betaproteobacteria > Burkholderiales > Burkholderiaceae > Paraburkholderia > Paraburkholderia sp. MPAMCS5. The sequence goes on along the minus strand of NZ_JAYXBK010000008.1, from coordinate 68,205 downwards.
ACCAAGGTGGGCGAAGCTTACGTCGGCGTCGAAATCTCGGAAGGCACGGAAATCACCGTGCAGAAAGCGTCGGTCACGACGATTCTCCCGAAGGGCACGATCAAGTCGCTGTAAGGCCTGCTCTCCCGCGTCCGGCGCGGCCTCGCAGGCGGTCCAGCGGCCGGACGACCCGGCAAGCTGCATAGGACCGCCGGACCGCCAGACTGCCAGATCGTCCGCGCGCATCGCCGGGCGCATCGCTTTCAAGCCAACCTCCCGTTGGACTACTCATGAATCGTTACCCCCTCTGGAAATATGCCGTGATGCTGGTGGCTCTCGTCATCGGCCTCGTGTACACGCTGCCCAATCTGTTCGGCGAAGCGCCGGCGGTGCAGGTGTCGAGCGGCAAGGCAACGGTCAAGCTCGACTCGACCACGCTGTCGGCAGTCGAAGCCGCCCTCGCAGCCAGTCAGATCAAGCCCGAAGACGTCACGTTCGACAACTCGTCGACCAACGCGAACATCCGCGTGCGCCTGCTCGACACCGACACGCAATTGCGCGTGAAAGACCTGCTGCAGAAGTCGCTGAACAGCGACCCGACGGACCCGCAGTTCGTCGTCGCGCTGAATCTGCAAAGTGCTTCGCCGCGCTGGCTGACCGCCTTGCACGCGCTGCCCATGTACCTCGGTCTCGACTTGCGCGGCGGCGTGCACTTCCTGTTGCAGGTCGACATGGCGGGCGCGCTGAACAAGAAGCTCGACTCCGACGCGTCCGACGCCCGCACGCTCCTGCGCGACAACAATATTCGCGACGGCGGCGTGAACCGCGTGAACCAGACGGTGGTGATCAATTTCGCCGATCAGGCCACGGCGGACGCGGCGTCGAAGCAACTGAGCCGCAGCATCGCCGAATTGCAATGGGCGTCGCAGACCGGCCCGGACGGCTCCGTGCAGCTCGTCGGCACGTTCACGCCGACGGTGCAGAAAACCGTGCAGGACGCCGCGCTCAAGCAGAACATCACCACGCTGCATAACCGCGTGAACGAACTCGGCGTGGCCGAGCCGGTGATCCAGCAACAGGGCGCCGACCGCATCGTGGTCGAGTTGCCGGGCGTGCAGGACACGGCGAAGGCGAAGGACATCATCGGCCGCACGGCGACGCTCGAAGCGCGCCTCGCCGATCCGGTCAACACGCATCCGAATCCGTCCGATCCGGTGCCGCCGGGCGACGAACTGTTCACGCAAGGCAACCAGACGCCGGTGCTGCTGCGAAAGCAGATCATTTTCACGGGCGACCGGATTATCGACGCGTCGGCGGGCTTCGACGAACATCAACGGCCGTCCGTCAACATTCGCCTCGACTCGGCCGGCGGCCGCGCGGTGCGCAGTGTTTCGCGCGACAACATCGGCAAACCGATGGCCATGGTGCTGTTCGAGAAGAACAAGGGCGAAGTGCTGACGGTGGCGACCATCCAGTCGGAACTGGGCGATCGCTTCCAGATCACGGGCCAGCCCACGCCGCAAGCCGCCGCCGACCTCGCGCTGCTGCTGCGCGCCGGTTCGCTCGCCGCACCGATGGACATCATCGAGGAACGCACCATCGGCCCGAGCCTCGGCGCCGACAACATCAAGAAGGGCTTCCACTCGGTCGTGTGGGGCTTCGCGGCCATTGCCGTCTTCATGATCGCGTACTACATGCTGTTCGGCGTGGTCTCGGTGATCGGCCTGTCCGTGAACCTGCTCCTGCTGATCGCGGTTCTGTCGATGCTGCAAGCCACGCTCACGTTGCCGGGCATCGCGGCTATCGCGCTCGCGCTCGGCATGGCGATCGACTCGAACGTGCTGATCAACGAGCGCGTGCGTGAAGAACTGCGCAACGGCGCGCCGCCGCAACTCGCCATCCAGAACGGCTACGACCATGCATGGGCCACGATTCTCGACTCGAACGTGACCACGCTGATCGCCGGCCTCGCCCTGCTCGCATTCGGCTCGGGCCCGGTGCGCGGCTTCGCAATGGTTCACTGTATCGGCATTCTCACGTCGATGTTCTCGGCCGTGTTCTTCTCGCGCGGCATCGTCAACTTCTGGTACGGCGGCAAGAAGAAGCTGAAGTCGCTGGCCATCGGCCAGGTGTGGCGTCCGGAAACGGCGGCCGCGGGCTCCGCGGCCTATCTCGGTAACGACGACGCCGCAACCGACACCGCGCAGGCCATGCGCGCGGCAAGCGCGGCCGCCGCCAAGCCGAAAGCGCCGGCCGCCGGCGCGCAGCCGCGCGCGGGCAAACCGACCGTGCGCCGCCGCAATGCGCCGGGCACGCCCAGCTCGCCGCAGAAACCGGGTTCATCCCGCTGAGTCCCGGAGAACAAGACCATGGAATTTTTCCGCTTTCGTAAAGACGTTCCGTTCATGCAGCGTGCGTTGATCTTCAACGCAATCTCGCTGCTGACGTTCCTCGCCGCCGTGTTCTTTCTCGTGCATCGCGGGCTGCATCTGTCGGTGGAGTTCACCGGCGGCACCGTGATCGAAGTGCAGTATCCGGGCGCCGCGCCGCTCGACCCGGTGCGTGGCACGCTCAACAAGCTCGGTTATGCCGACGCGCAGGTGCAGAACTTCGGCACCTCGCGCGACGTGCTGATCCGTCTGCCGCTCAAGCACGGCCTCACGTCCGCGCAGCAGAGCGACCAGGTGATGAGCGCGCTGAAGTCCGACACGCCGCAGGTGCAGTTGCAGCGCGTCGAGTTCGTCGGCCCGCAGGTCGGCAAGGAACTCGCCACCGACGGCCTCCTCGCGCTCGCGTGCGTGGTGGTCGGCATCGTGATCTATCTGTCGTTCCGCTTCGAATGGAAGTACGCGGTGGCCGGCGTGATCGCGAACTTGCACGACGTCGTGATCATTCTCGGCTTCTTCGCGTTCTTCCAGTGGGAGTTCTCGCTGTCGGTGCTGGCCGCCGTGCTCGCGGTGCTCGGCTATTCGGTGAACGAATCGGTGGTGATCTTCGACCGGATTCGCGAAACCTTCCGCCGCGAACGCAAGATGACGGTGATCCAGGTCATCAACCACGCGATCACGAGCACCATGTCGCGAACCATCATCACGCACGGCTGTACGCAGATGATGGTGCTGTCGATGTTCCTGTTCGGCGGCCCGACACTGCATTACTTCGCTCTGGCGCTGACGGTCGGCATTCTGTTCGGCATCTACTCGTCGGTGTTCGTCGCCGCGGCGCTCGCCATGTGGTTCGGCGTGAAGCGCGAAGATCTGCTGAAGGACAAGAAGGAACGCACCGATCCGAACGATCCGAACGCGGGCGCGCAAGTCTGATGCTTTAAGGTCAGGCAAGCCGCAGTCAGTCGTTGCAAAGCAAGAGGCCGGTTCATCGCGAACCGGCCTTTTGCGTTTTCGTCGTGACTTTCGCGCCTTACCGGAAACCCAGTTTGCGTCGCGCCGCAATCAGCGCCGCAATGCTCAGCAGCGCGGCGAAAATCAGGTAGTAACTCGGAGCGGTCTTCGAACCGGTCGCGCCGATCAGCCACGCGATGATGAACGGCCCAAAGCCGCCGAACACCGTCACCGCAATGTTATAGGCGAGCGACATGCCGGTCGTGCGCGTTTGCACCGGAAACATCTCCGAAAGCAGGCCGGGCAGCGCGCCGAAATAGCCGGTCATCAGAAAACCGAGTACGACTTGCAGCGCGATCAGCGTGCCGAAGGTCGGATGCGCGACGAGATAGGCGAACGCCGGATAGATCAGCACGAGCAGCAGCAGCGCCGAGATCAGCATGATCGTGGTGCGCCCGTGCCGGTCCGACAGATGGCCGACCAGCGGTGCGAACACCATCTGGATCACACCGGTCAGCGCAATGGCCGAGAACGCGACCGAAGGCGCGAGCCCCAGTTGCTTCACGCCGAAGGTCGGCATGAACAGCACGAGATAGGTGGACACGGTGCCGAGCACCACGGCGCCGATCGCGATCACGAGCCGCAGCTTCTGGCTCGCGAAGGTATCGCGCAGCGGCGTCGTCGTGGTTTCGGCGGCGAGAAACTCGGGCGTTTCGTCGAGCTTCGTACGGATGTACCAGGCAACCGGCCCAATCAGGAGCCCGAAAAAGAACGGCACGCGCCATCCCCATGACGTCATCTGCTCCGGCGTCAGATTGCCCGTCAGCAGCACGCCGAAGCCCGCCGCGAGCAACGTGGTCAGCCCTTGGCTCGCGACCTGCCAGCTCGCGAAAAAGCCGCGTCGCCCCGGCACGTGCTCCGCAAGAAAAGCAGTGGCACTGCCGAATTCCCCGCCCGCCGAGAAACCCTGCATCAAACGCGCGACCACGAGAATCACCGGCGCCGCGAGGCCGATGCGCTGATAAGTCGGCAACACCGCGATGATCAAGGTGCCGCCCATCATCAACAGGATGGAGAGCGTGAGCGCCGCCTTGCGCCCCGCGCGGTCCGCGTAGGCGCCGATCACGATCGCGCCGAGCGGCCGCATGAAGAACGACACGCCGAACGTGCCGAGCGTCAGCAGCAGCGAGACCGTGTCGTTGCCGGCCGGGAAAAACAGCTTCGCGATCACCACCGCGAAAAAACCGTAGACCACCAGATCGAACCACTCCAGCGCGTTGCCGATCGACGCGGCGATCACCGCCCGCCACGAATCCCCCCGGCTTCCCGCAAGGCTTGCTGCTGTCGTTGCGTTCATGCAGATCTCCATTTCGCGCGACAATTTGTCGATGCAGGCGCGAGACCTTCGTTGTGGCCGGGCCTCGCCGCGTTGGATGCGCGCGCAACCAACGCGACCCCAGCGCTCTATGTACCCGAAAAAATAAAGCGGCGCGAGCGGCAAATTGCGCGCCAGCGTCGCCATGAAAAAACCGCTTCGTCGACAGCGCGAACGAAGCGGTTCTTTTGCTGCATTGCAGCGGCGGCGTTTGGATGCGCGCACCGAACGCGCGCTCACATGCGCATTTATTGCTTGATGCCTTCAGCCTGAATGTGCAGTTTGGTGTCCATGTTAAAGCCGTATTTGCTGCCGAAATCCATGCCGTAATCCGCGCGACTGAAATGCGCGCTCGCCTCCACGCCGCACACTTCGCGCTTGAGCACCGGGTGCTGCATGCACTTGAACGACTCCACTTTCAGGTTCAGCGGCTTCGTCACGCCGTGCATCGTCAGGCTGCCGACCACTTCCGAGGGCTTGTCGCCATCGAATTTGATGTCGGTGCCTTTGTATGTCACGGTGGAAAACCGGGCGACATCGAAAAACTCGGCGGTTTTCAGATGATCGTCGAGCTTGCTGTTGCCCGTGGTGATGGACGCGGGATCGACGTTCACTTCAACGGTACCTGTTTTCGCCGCGCGGTCGAGCGTGACGGTGCCCGAGCTTTTGGTGAACTTGCCGCGCCACACCGACAGACCGCCGAAGTGGTCCGCCTCGAAACTCGGATAGGTGTGAGTCGGGTCGAGTTGATAGGTGTCGGCGGCGAATGCGCCGAGCGAAACACAGGAAGCCAGCGCGCCGGCGGCGATCAGGATGGATGTCTTCAATTCTTGCTCCGAGTCAGGAAAAACGGCTGCGCGCAACCTCGCAGCGCGCGCTTATTGATGGGCGGCGACGATATGAAATTTGATGACGACGTCGTCGGCAACGACCGAGGTGTCTTTCCACTCGCCCGTGCCGATGTCGAATTGCGAGCGCTTGATCGGCAGCGAGCCGTCGAACGTTTGCATGGCGCCCTGCTGCGTGACGGTGACCGGAACCACGACCGTCTGCGATTTGCCCTTGATGGTCAGCTTGCCCGTCACCTTGAACTGGTTGCCGCCGGCCGGCGCGATCGCACTGGAGACGAACGTCGCGCTCGGATAGGTTTTCGCGTCGAACCATTCCTTGCCGCGCACCTGATCGTTATAGCTTTCGTCGCCGAGATCGTAGCTCGCGACGTCGATGCTCAACTGCGCGCTGCCTTCGGCGGGTTTGGCCGGATCGAACCTGACCTGCGCGGTGAATTTGCCGAACTTGCCTTCCACGGGCACGTTCATCTGTTTCGAGGTGGCCGTCACCGAACTCTTCGCGCTGTCGACCTGGGCCAGCGCGCCGCCGGCCGCGGTCAGCGAGGCAGCGGCAAAAGCCGCGAGCATGTAGCGATAAAACGAAACCTTCATGGTTGTCCTTATTTGAGGAAGGGAAGCATGCGCGACAGCAGGCCGTCGCGGTCCAGCCACTGGTGCTTGAGCGCCGCCGCGACGTGCACCGCGACCATCACCAGCAAGGTGTAATTCAGCACGATATGCACATTCTTGAGCAACTCCTTCAGATGCGGGTCCGGCGCAATCAGACGCGGCAGCGGAATCAGCCCGAGATAGACGACCGGCACATTCGCCGCCGAGCTATACAGATAGCCGGAGACGGGAATCGCGATCATCAACAGATAGAGCAGCACATGCACGAAATGCGCGGCGCCGCGCTGCCACGCGGCCATGCGGCGCGGCATGGCGGGCGCGCCGTGCGTCGCGCGCCAGAAAACACGCAGGACCGCCAGCGCGAACACCGTCACGCCGATCCATTTGTGCCACGAGAAATAGCGCAGCTTGGTCGGCGTGAAGCCCGGAATGTCGGTCATCACCCAGCCGAGCGCGAAGCCGCAAACGATCAGCAATGCGATCAGCCAATGAAAGGTGATGGCCGTCCGCGTGTACGACTCCCGGCCACCGAATGAAGGATTAAGTGCCATGACAGGTCAACGCTTGCTCAGAAAGGTTAACGGCGCAACACGCCCGGCTATTCCGCGCCGATGTCATGCACATCGTGGGACGGACAAGGCGTAACGGGCTTCAGGACGCGCCAGGCCGCCATGCTACCCGAAGCGGAAAAAGCTGGCTGTGACGAGGCCAAATTTACCGAAAGGCAAGCGACGCTCGCCGAGGTGAACAATTAGGGACCGACGCTGTCACACTTTCACACGCGGGCCGTGCATGACCGCTCCCCGCGCCAGTCCACGCGGCGCTGCAATGCCTTTTGGTACTATTGCTGCACGATTTTTGACACATCTGCCATCGTCGGCATTGCACGCTTACTTTTATTTCGTTGGCCCGCTGCCGTATGGAACATGACAACCTGATCGCGTGCCATGAGTGCGACACGCTGTTTCGCAAGCCCCGGCTTGTCGGGCGCAAGTTCGCGCGCTGTCCGCGATGCGGCGCGACGCTCTACAGCGGCATGTCCCGCAAGCTCGATGGCATCTGCGCGATGACGCTCGCCGCGCTGATCACATTTCTGATCGCGCAGGGCTTTCCTATCGTCGAACTCGAAACCAACGGCATTACCTCGCAGACCACGCTGTTCGGCGCGCTCATCGCGTTGTGGAACGAGGACATGCAGATCGTCGCCGTCATGGTGTTCTGCTCGACCATTCTCTTTCCGCTCACCGAACTCGTCGCCTTGCTGTATGTGCTGGTTCCGCTGCGCGCGGGTTATGTGCCGGGCGGCTTTAACCGCGTGTTGCGCGCAATCCAGTTCGTGCGTCCGTGGGGCATGATCGAAGTGTTCATGCTCGGCGTGCTGATCACCATCGTGAAGATGGTGAGTCTCGCGCGCGTGATTCCCGAGGCGGCGCTGTTCGCGTTCGGCGCGTTGACGCTGATGTTCGCCGTCGTCGTCACGTTCGATCCGCGCATTCTGTGGGATCTCGCCGACGAACTCGGCGCCCGCAGCCAGCGGCCGCTGCCGCGCACATCCGCCGACAGCGCGGCGGCCGTCGTCGGTTCGATGGCGGGTCCGCCCCCTCCGCCCACCCTGCAAGCCGACGACGAACCCGGCGGCGACTCACGCCCGAACCCCGGCGCGCCGTCGGCGCCGCATCGAGGATGACGCGCGCCATGAAATACGTCACCGCAAAACGCGCAGGACTGGTCGCCTGCCACGCGTGCGGACGCGTCGAACCGCGCATCCGCTCGATCACGCCGCAACACTGCGGACGGTGCGGCGCGCGCCTGCACTCGCGCAATCCCGACAGCCTGATGCGCACGTGGGCGCTGCTGATCGCCGCGGCCTTGCTGTATATTCCGGCGAATTTGCTGCCGGTCATGCACACGGCGTCGCTGCTCGGTTCGGAGGACGACACCATCATGAGCGGCGTCGTGTACTTCTGGACCTCCGGCGACTGGCCGCTCGCGATGATCGTGTTCATCGCCAGCATCATGGTGCCGATGTTGAAGCTGAGCGTGCTCGCGCTGCTCACCATCACCGTGCAGCGCGGCTCGCGCTGGCGTCCGCAGCAACGCACGACGCTCTACCGGATGGTCGAGCGGATCGGCCGCTGGTCGATGCTCGACGTGTTCGTCGTCACGTTGACCGTCGCGCTGGTGCGCTTCAAGTCGCTTGCCGTGATCACGGCCGGACCGGGCGCGATTGCGTTCGGCTCGGTGGTGATCCTGACCATGCTGGCCTCCATGCAATTCGATCCACGGCTCATCTGGGAAGACGTGGACAGCAGCACCCAAAAACCTCAGGACCTCGAACATGACTAGCCCGCCAGGACCGACGCCCGCCTCCGATGCGCCGCGCAACGATTCGAACGGACCGAAGCTGCCGCCTCAACTGCCCGACCCCGACATCGAGCCGCGCAGCCGCTGGCTGCCGTCGCTCGTCTGGGTGATTCCGCTGATCGCCGCGCTGATCGGCATTGCGCTGGTCATCAAGTCGGTGACGGAAAGAGGCCCGACCATCACGATCAGTTTCATCAGCGCGGAAGGGCTCGAGCCCGGCAAGACGAAGGTGAAATACAAGGACGTGGACGTCGGCGCGGTGAAGACCATCACGCTGTCGAAAGACCTGTCGCACGTGCTGGTTCAGGTGCAGTTGACCAAGGAAGGCGAAGACTTCGCGGTCAAGGATTCGCGCTTCTGGGTCGTGCGGCCGCGCGTGGGCGCGAGCGGCGTGTCCGGGCTCACCACGCTGCTGTCCGGCGCGTATATCGGCGCGGACGCCGGCCATTCGACGGATACCGAGAAGAACTTCGTCGGCCTCGAAACGCCGCCGCCCATTACTGGCGACCAGAAAGGCCATCAGTTCATTCTGCACGGCGACTCGCTCGGCTCGATCGACATCGGCTCGCCGATTTTCTATCGCCGCGTGCAGGTCGGCCAAGTGGTCGGCTTCTCGCTCGACAAGGACGGCACCGGCGTCACGATGCAGGTGTTCGTCTCCGCGCCGTTCGATCAGTACGTCGGCACGAATTCGCGCTGGTGGCATGCGAGCGGCGTCGATTTGCGGCTCGATTCGAGCGGCTTCAAGCTGAACACGCAATCGCTCGCGACGGTGATCGTCGGCGGATTGTCGTTCCAGTCGCCACCGGGCCAGGGCGTGGGCGCGCAGGCGCCGAACAACATGACATTCCGCCTCGCCGCCGACGAAGGCGACGCCATGCGCGAGCCGGACGGCGTGCCGCTGCGCGTCGTGATGAACTTTAACCAGTCGCTGCGCGGGCTGTCGGTCGGCGCGCCGGTCGATTTCCGCGGCATCGTGCTCGGCCAGGTGACAAACATCGGCATCGACTACGACCCGAAAACGCGCAGCTTCACAATGCCTGTGACCATGAACGTGTATCCCGACCGCCTCGGCAAGCGGTTCCGCGAAACCGCGCCGACGCCGGGCAGCCTCGCCGGTCAGCAACTGTTGCAACAGCTCGTCAGGCATGGGCTGCGCGGCCAGTTGCGCACGGGCAACCTGATCACGAGTCAGCTGTACGTGGCGCTCGATATCTTCCCGAAGGCGCCGCCGGCCAATGTCGACGTCGCGAGCGATCCGCTCGAATTGCCGACCATTCCGAACACGCTCGACGAGTTGCAGCTTCAGGTCGCCGACATTGCGAAGAAGCTCGACAAGGTGCCGTTCGATCAGATCGGCAACAACCTGAACACCGCGCTGAAGAACGCCGATCAACTCTTCACGCGTCTGGACAAGGAAGTCGTGCCGCAAGCCCGCGACACGCTCGCGGCGGCGAAGCAGACCTTCGGGTCGGCCGAGGCGACGTTGCAGCAGGACTCGCCGTTGCAGTCGGACGTGCATCAGGCGTTGCAGGAATTGACGCGCACGTTGCAGTCGCTCAATGCGTTGTCGGATTATCTGGAGCGCCATCCGGAATCGTTGTTGCGCGGTAAAGCAGGAGATAAACCATGACGTTTGCCCGACTTCCCCGCCTGCCGCGCGCTCTCGCGCGCGGCGCTGTCCATGCCGGAGCGATCGCCGGAGCGTTCGCGCTCGCCGCATGTTCGTCGCCGGCCAGCCGGTTCTACACGCTGGGCGATGTCGGCGGCGGGGCAACGGCCGCCGCGTCGAGCGTGCGTACGGCGACAGCGCCGGCATGGCTGATCGAGGTCGCGCCGATCGACGTGCCGCCGCAAGTGGCCAAGACCCAGTTGGTCGTGCAAACGGGACCGACGCAGGTGAAAGTGCTCGAAGAGGAGCGCTGGGCGTCGTTGCCGGGAGACGAGTTGCGGCGAGCGTTATCGACGAATCTCACGCAGCAGCTCAATACGATCGATGTGTATGGCACGGCCTATTCGGACACGACGCCGGTGTATCGGGTCAGCATGAATGTGCAGCGATTCGAATCGTGGCCGGGATCGCATGCGCTTATCGATGCGGTGTGGAGTGTGAGGGCTGTGCGCAGTAGTGCGGTGATGACGTGCCGGAGTGTGGTGAGCGAGCAGGTCGGGGCTGGGTATGATTCGCTCGTCGACGGGCATCGGCGGGCGTTGCAGCGGATTTCCATGCAGGTGGGGGGGGCGTTGCAGGCCATGGCTTTGAGTGTTGGCGCTGCTGGTACTGCTGGTACTGCTGGTACTGCTGGTACTGCTGGGTCTTCTGGGTCTGCTTCACAGAAGGGGAAAGGTGCGGTGCGGGTTAGTGTGCCGGCTTGTCCTTCTGTGGATTCTTCTGCTAGCTAGTTGGTGGTTTTTTGACTGCGGCAGTGGAGGTTTTTTTGGCCTTTTCTTTTGTTGATGGTCTATGAGTGCCGCCCCGCACGGGGGCAACGCCAATAGACCACAAACGAAACAAAAACCCACCAAAAAACCAGAACCCCAAAAAGCAGCCCCAACGCAACCGCGTACAATACGCCCTTACTCATCGGCCCACGGCCGCGCCCCCTCCTTATATGTCCTTCGACTTCTTCCTCCCCTGCCCCCGTGGCCTTGAAGCCTCGCTCGCCTCCGAACTCGCCGAAATCGCCGCGCAACATCTGAACGGCGCGCAGTTCGTCGCAGGCTCGCAAGTCCCCGGCGGCGTGCATTTCCGCGGCGGCTGGGCGGCCGGCATGGCCGCCAACCTGCATTCGCGCATCGCGAGCCGCGTGCTCCTGAAAATCGCGCATCGTCCGTATCGCAGCGAACAGGACATCTACGCGCTCGCCGTCGAACAGCGTTGGGAGCAGTGGTTCTCCGCCAACGAAACGCTGCGCGTCGACGTCACCGCCATCAAGTCACCGCTGCGCAGTCTCGAATTCACGACGCTGCGCGTGAAAGACGCGATCTGCGATCGTCTGCGCGAAGTCAGCGGCGCGCGGCCGAGCATCGATACCGGCATGCCCGACGTCCGCGTGTTCGCGTTCCTCACCGCGACCGACTGCACGCTTTATCTCGACACCTCGGGCGACCCGCTCTTCAAGCGCGGCTGGCGTCTGGACAAGGGCGCGGCGCCGCTGCGCGAGAACCTCGCGGCGGGCATTCTGCGCCTGACAGGCTGGAGTGCCGGCACGCCGCTGTACGACCCGATGTGCGGCAGCGGCACGTTCCTCGCCGAAGCCGCGCAAGTCGCGCTGAACATCGCGCCTGGCGCGGAGCGCCGCTTCGGCTTCGAAAAATTCAAGCAGTACGACAGCAAAGTCTGGCAAACGCTGAAAGCCGCCGCGCTCGACGCCAAACACGCTGCCCGCAACTCGCGCGCCGATCTGCACATCTTCGGCAGCGATATTTCCGGCGACATGCTCGACAAAGCACGCGCGAATTTCCAGCGCGCGGGCCTGCCCCTGATTCCGCTCAAACAGGTCGATGCGCGCGGCATGACGCCGCCGGTTGCGGAGCCGGGCATCCTCGTCGCGAACCCGCCGTATGGCGAGCGGATCGAAGTGCGCGGGCGCAACGCGCGCGGCGAAATCCGCGAGGGACGCAATCGCGATAACCGCGACGACGACAGCTTCCGCCGCGCCCAGGAAGAAACGCCCGACAGCGAATTTTTCCAGTCGCTCGGCGACGCGCTCAAGCAGCGCTTCACCGGCTGGCATGCGTTCATTCTGACGTCGGATCGCAAGCTGCCCGGCCAACTGCGTCTGCGCGAGTCCGCCAAGACGCCGCTTTTTAACGGCGCGCTCGAATGCCGGCTGTTCCGCTTCGATCTGATTGCGGGCAGCGTGCGTCAGCGGCCACAGGGCGATACGCCGGCCGCTTGAGCATGGGCGGCAGGCGCTCGGACGTCCTGGCGTCCAACCAAACAAGCGCATCCACCACACAACCGCGGACCCCGTTCCGCGGTTTTTTTCGTCTCCGCGTGCCCCACATCGCGGCAACCCTACTGACACCACGCTGTCAGCAGCACCCCCGCACACTCCTCCTCACGCCATCCGGCGCTTTGTTCGGCTTATCAGCCCGCCATCCATAGGAGAGTGTCATGTCCGCATCGTCGAAAGTTGTTGCATGGTTCGAAATCCCGTCCGTCGATTTCGATCGCGCCGTTCGTTTTTATGAAGCCGCGCTCGACGTCAAACTGAATCGCCAGGAAGTCGGCGGCCAGCCGATCGCTGTGTTCGGCTACGAAGAACCGGCCACCGGCGGCGCGATCGTCCACAACCCGTCGGCGACACCGAAGGGCGACGGCGTGCTCGTCTATCTGAACGCGACCCCGAGCGTCGATGCCGCCCTCGCGCGCATCGAGGAAGCGGGCGGCAGAACCGACGGACCGGTGATCAAACTGCCACAGGACATCGGCTACATTGCGTTCTTCACCGACACGGAAGGCAATCGCCTCGGCCTGCATTCGCGCACCAACGGCTAAGGCGCAAGACGCGGGGAGCGCGATGTGGCCGCAATCCGCGCACAGCAACGCGCACGCGCCCGAGCCCTGACCGCAGCCCGGCATGCGGCGCTATCATCGCGGGACTGTCCCGTTCATTTCCACAAGACGCCCACGATGACGCGCCGCGCCGACCGCCTGTTCCAGATCGCCGAACTGCTGCGCGGCCGGCGTCTGACCACCGCGCAACAACTCGCCGACTGGCTCAACATCTCGCTGCGCACCGTCTATCGCGATGTGCGCGATCTGCAACTGTCGGGGGTGCCGATCGAAGGCGAGGCCGGCATCGGTTATCGGCTCAGCCGCGCGGCCAGCCTGCCGCCGCTTACCTTCACCGCCGACGAACTCGCGGCGCTCGCCGCCGGCGCGCGCATGCTCGAATCGTGGGGCGGCGCCGGCTTTGCAAGCGGCGCGCGCGGCGCGCTCGCCAAGATCGCTTCGGCGATGCCGGCCGACAAGCGCGCGTCGCTCGAAAGGCTCGCGATCTTCGCGCCGTCGTTTCATATCCGCAGTGATTTTTCGACGCAACTCGACACGCTGCATCGCGCGATCGACTCGCGTCACGTGGTGAGCTTCGCCTACACCGACGCCAACGGCGCGGCGACCGAGCGCCGCGTCTGGCCGCTCGCGCTCGCGTATTGGGGCGCGCGCTGGACGCTCGGCGCGTGGTGCGAATTGCGCGGCGATTTCCGAAATTTGGGACTGGAAAGAATCCGGAATCTCACCGTGCGCGAGATGTATCCGGATCAGGAGGGCAAGCGGCTCGCGGACTTGCTCAGACATGTGAACGCGAAGCCGAAGTGAAGCATCGCGGCGGCGCGAGGCCGACCGCGATCCTCGGACGCGTGTCTACTCGACCGCCTTGACCATGTCCTCGATCACCTTCTTGGCGTCGCCGAACACCATCATCGTCTTGTCCATGTAGAAGAGGTCGTTGTCGAGGCCGGCGTAGCCCGCCGCCATCGAACGCTTGTTGACGATCACCGTGCGCGCCTTGTACGCCTCGATGATCGGCATGCCCGCAATCGGCGACTTCGGATCGTTCTTCGCGGCCGGATTCACCACGTCGTTCGCGCCGAGCACCAGCACCACGTCGATCTGACCGAATTCGCCGTTGATGTCGTCCATCTCAAACACCATGTCATACGGCACTTCGGCTTCGGCGAGCAGCACGTTCATGTGGCCCGGCATGCGGCCGGCCACCGGGTGAATCGCGTACTTCACCTCGATGCCCTTCTCGACGAGCTTGTCGGTCAGCTCCTTCAACGCATGCTGCGCGCGCGCCACGGCCAGACCGTAGCCCGGCACGATCACCACGGTTTCGGCGTTGCCGAGCATGAAGGACGCGTCGTCGGCCGAACCGGATTTCACCGGACGCTGCTCCGCCGCCCCGCCCGCCGCCGCCGCGCCCGGCTCGTTGCCGAAGCCGCCGAGAATCACGTTGAAGAACGAGCGGTTCATCGCCCGGCACATGATGTACGACAGAATCGCGCCCGACGAGCCGACCAGCGAACCCGCGATGATCAGCATCGGATTGTTCAGCGAGAAGCCGATGCCCGCCGCCGCCCAGCCCGAGTACGAGTTCAGCATGGACACGACCACCGGCATATCCGCGCCGCCGATCGGAATGATGATCAACACGCCGAGCACGAACGCGATCGCCGTCATGATGATGAACGGCAGCCACGATTGCGTGAAAAAGAAGATCACGCCGAAGCCGAGCATTGCGAGCGCGAGCATCAGGTTGATCAGATGCTGTCCGCCGTACACGACCGGCGCGCCCTGAAACAGGCGGAACTTGTACTTGCCCGACAGCTTGCCGAACGCGATCACCGAGCCGCTAAAGGTAATCGCGCCGACGAACGTGCCGATGAACAGCTCGACGCGATTGCCGTAAGGCAGAAAGCCCGGCACCGGATTCTCCGGATCGACAAGCCCGAATGCCGCCGGCTCCGACACCACCGCATACGCGATGCAGACGGCGGCCAGACCGATCAGCGAGTGCATGGCCGCGACCAGTTCCGGCATCTTGGTCATCTCGACGCGCGCGGCGACAAACGCGCCGATCGCGCCGCCCACGATCAACGCGGCGAACAGCAACCCGAGCCCGAGCGCGAGATTCGAGCCGAGCGCGTTCGCCTGTTTCGCGATCAGCGCGATGGTCGTGAGAATGGCGATCGCCATCCCGACCATGCCGAAGGTATTGCCGATGCGCGCCGTCTTCGGATTCGACAGCCCCTTGAGCGCCTGAATGAAGCAGACCGACGCGACCAGATAAAGCAGCGTGACGACGTTCAGGCTCATTACGCGTTCTCCTTGCTTTTGTCGGCGATGAGCTTTTTCGGCTCTTTCTTGCGGAACATTTCAAGCATTCGCCGCGTGACGAGAAAGCCGCCGAACACGTTGACCGCCGCGAGCGCGACGGCGAGCGTGCCGAAAAACTTGCCCGGCGTGCCGAGCGTGAGGCCGGTTGCGAGCATCGCGCCGACAATTACGATCGCCGAAATCGCGTTGGTCACGGCCATCAGCGGCGTGTGCAGCGCGGGCGTGACGTTCCAGACCACGTGGTAGCCCACGTAAATCGCCAGCACGAAAATAATCAGGTTGATGACGGTGTGGTTGAGGACTTCCATCGCCGTTTCTCCAGGTGAATTCGCTTTATGCCTTGCGCACGACTTCGCCGTCGCGCGTGAGCAGCGTGGCCGCGACGATGTCGTCGGCGAGATCGATGTTGAGCGCGCCTTCCTTCGTGACGATCAGCTTGAGGAAGTCGAGCAGATTGCGCGCGTAGAGCGAGGACGCGTCGGCGGGCACCATCGAGGCGAGGTTCGTATAACCGACGATCGTCACGCCGTGCCTGACGACCACGTGATCGGCTTCGGTGAGCGGACAGTTGCCGCCGCGCCGGCCTTCGTACTCCGCGCCTCGGCCCGCCGCGAGATCGACCAGCACGGAGCCGGGTTTCATCGCCTGCACGGCTTCGGCGGAAAGCAGCGTGGGCGCCGCGCGGCCGGGAATCAGCGCGGTGGAGATCACCACGTCGGCCTGCTTCGCGCGCTCATGGACGAGCACGGACTGCCGCGCGAGCCACGACGGCGGCATGGGCCGCGCATAGCCGCCGACGCCTTGCGCGGCCTCGCGCTCTTCGTCGGTTTCGTAGGGCACGTCGAGAAACTTCGCGCCGAGCGATTCGATCTGCTCTTTCACAGCTGGGCGCACGTCGGAGGCTTCGATCACGGCGCCGAGGCGCTTGGCGGTCGCGATCGCCTGCAAGCCCGCCACGCCCGCGCCGAGAATCAGCACGCGCGCGGCTTTCACGGTGCCCGCGGCGGTCATCAGCATCGGCATGAAGCGCGGATAGAGCGTGGCGGCCAGCAGCACCGCCTTGTATCCGGCGATGTTCGCCTGCGACGACAGCACGTCGAGGCTCTGCGCGCGCGTGGTGCGCGGCGCGGCTTCGAGCGCGAAGGCGCTCACGCCGGCGGCCGCCAGCTTCGCCGCGTTGTCGGCGTTGAAGGGATCGAGCATGCCGACCAGAACCGCGCCGCGCTTGAGCTGCGGCAGTTCGGATTCGGTGGGGGACTGCACTTTGAGGACGAGATCGGCGCCGAAGGCGGTGGTCACGTCGACGATTTCGGCGCCCGCGGCCACGAAGGCGTCGTCGGGAAAGCTTGCGCCTGCGCCGGCGCCGCTCTGAATGGTGACCCGATGGCCTTGGGCCACATACTTCTTGACCGTCTCGGGCGTCGCGGCGACGCGGGTTTCGTGCGCGCGCGTCTCGGCTGGCACTCCGATGTGCATCGTGTTCCTCCTCGACTTACTGTTTGACGACAGATCGGCCGACGAGGGCCGCCGGCTTGCAATTGCAACGGCTAACGCCTCACTTTACCCGAAAGTCGGGGGGCGGCAGAAATCGGGGACAATCCGGGGGTGCCCGTGGATCATGCGGCCCCAGCCGGTCGCGCACAGCCGGTCGAGCGCAGCCGGTTGCCCGCAGCCCGGACGCCCGCGCTTCCCGGCAGTGAGCGGCCATAAACGGTAAAATGCGCACCCATGAAACCGGAAACCTGGCTGCCGCATGTGACCGTCGCGGCCATCGTCGAGCGTGACGGGCGCTTTCTCGTGGTCGAGGAGCATACGGCCGCAGGCTTGCGCCTGAATCAGCCGGCCGGCCATCTGGAAGCCGGCGAAACGCTGCTGGAAGCGGTGATCCGCGAGACGCTCGAGGAAACCGCGCATCCGTTCGCGCCCGAGGCGCTGGTCGGCATGTACATGACGCATTTCGAGCGGCCCGGCAGCGACGGCGTGACCTATTTGCGCTTCACGTACTGCGGCGCCGGCGGCGAGCCGCAAGCGGCACGCGCGCTTGATTCCGACATCGTGCGAACCTTGTGGATGAGCGCCGACGAACTGCGCGCCTGCCCCGAACGGCACCGCACGCCGCTCGTCATGCAATGCGTCGACGATTACCTGGCAGGCCGGCGTTTCCCGCTCGACTTCGTGCATACGCATTCGGTCGCGCCCAAAAGATAGCCGTCACGAGCGGCCATCCCGATCCATGAAGTCATGCAGTACCCAGTGAGCATCTTATGAGCAAGCAGAAAGTCGTAGTAGGCATGTCGGGCGGCGTCGATTCGTCGGTCACCGCGTGGCTGCTGAAGGAACAGGGCTACGACGTGGTCGGTCTGTTCATGAAAAACTGGGAAGACGACGACGACAGCGAATACTGCTCGACGCGCCAGGACTGGATCGACGTGGTGTCGGTGGCGGATCTGATCGGCATCGACGTGGAAGCGGTCAATTTCGCATCCGAATACAAAGACCGCGTGTTCGCCGAATTCCTGCGCGAATATTCGGCCGGCCGCACGCCGAATCCGGACGTGCTGTGCAACGCCGAAATCAAGTTCAAGGCCTTTCTCGATCATGCGATGTCGCTCGGCGCGGAAACCATCGCGACCGGCCACTACGCGCGCGTGCGCGAAAACAATGGCCGCTTCGAACTGCTGAAGGCCTTCGACCATACGAAAGACCAGTCCTACTTTCTGCATCGGCTGAATCAGGCGCAGTTGTCGAAAACGCTGTTTCCGCTCGGCGAAATTCCGAAAACTAAGGTGCGGGAAATCGCCGAACAGATTGCGCTGCCCAATGCGAAGAAAAAAGATTCGACCGGCATCTGCTTTATCGGCGAGCGGCCGTTTCGCGACTTCCTGAACCGCTATCTGCCCACTCAACCCGGTCCGATGAAAACCACCGACGGCAAAGTAGTCGGGGAACACATCGGCCTCGCGTTCTACACGTTCGGCCAACGCAAGGGCATCGGCCTCGGCGGCAGCAAGGACGGCAGCGGCGAGCCGTGGTTCGTGGCGGGCAAGGACATTCCCTCGAACACGCTGTACGTCGCGCAAGGTCACGATCACCCGTGGCTGCTGAGCCGCACGCTCGGCGCGGGCAATACGAGCTGGGTCGCGGGCGAGCCGCCGGCGGAAGATTTCGCGTGCGGCGCGAAGACCCGCTACCGGCAGGCGGACGCGCGCTGCACGTTCAGGACGGCAGATCAGCGCGAAGGCCTCTTCGAACTCGCTTTCACCGACGCCCAATGGGCTGTCACACCGGGGCAATCGGCCGTGCTCTACGATGGCGACGTGTGCCTCGGCGGCGGCATCATCGAACACGCGGCGACCGGGCAGCCGGCCGCCCGCGAGCCGCAAAAAGCGGCGCTGCTGAGCGCGCGTTGAGCGGTTCGCGATTTTCTGGCGGAACTCGGCTGCGTCGTCTGCAAGGCTGCCGGGTCATGCCGGGAAAGAGCCGCGCGTTGCCGGCACATCGATGAGCAAGGAAGCCGCGTTGGACAGAAGCGGCGCCCAACCCGGCTCCTCCCCAAAACGGACACCCCCCCGCCTTTCCGTTAAAATCTCCGGTTTAGCACTTCGCTCCACGGCTCGTCGCGCGCGCTGATGCGCTCGCGGCGCGGCCTCATGCCCGAAAGGCACTTCATGCTCACGTTTCAGCAAATCATCCTGACACTGCAATCCTATTGGGATAAGCAGGGTTGCGCGTTGCTCCAGCCGATCGACATGGAAGTCGGCGCAGGCACCTCGCACGTCCACACGTTCCTGCGCGCAATCGGGCCCGAGCCGTGGCGCGCCGCCTATGTGCAGCCGTCGCGCCGCCCGAAAGACGGCCGCTATGGCGCCAACCCGAACCGTCTGCAGCACTACTATCAGTACCAGGTGGTGCTGAAGCCCGCGCCGGAAAATATCCTCGATCTGTATCTCGGCTCGCTCGAAGCGCTCGGTTTCGACCTGAAGCAGAACGACGTGCGCTTCGTCGAAGACGACTGGGAAAATCCCACGCTCGGCGCGTGGGGCCTCGGCTGGGAAGTGTGGCTGAACGGCATGGAAGTGACCCAGTTCACCTATTTCCAGCAGGTCGGCGGTCTGGACTGCAAGCCGGTGCTCGGCGAGATCACGTACGGCCTCGAACGTCTTGCCATGTATTTGCAGAAGGTCGAAAACGTCTACGACCTCGTCTGGACCGAGTGGGAAGAGCAAGGCCCGAACGGCCCCGAAATGCGCCGCCTCACCTACGGCGACGTGTATCACCAGAACGAAGTCGAACAGTCCACGTACAACTTCGAACACGCGAACGTCGATCTGCTGTTCACGTTCTTCAACAGCTACGAAGCCGAAGCGAAGCGCATGATCGAAGCGCAGATCGCGCTGCCCGCCTATGAACTCGTGCTGAAGGCCGGCCACACGTTCAACCTGCTCGACGCGCGCGGCGCGATCTCGGTCACGGAACGCGCGGCGTATATCGGCCGGATTCGCGCGCTCTCGCGTCTGGTCGCACAGGCTTACTACGACTCACGCGAGAAACTCGGCTTCCCGATGCTCGGCAATCCGGTGCACGGCGTGCCCGGCCTCACCACCGACGAGCAGGACGCCGCCATGCCCGCGTGGGCGCCGCCGCTGAAAGTCGAACGCAAGATCGACCAGGACTGACGAGAACATCAAGAAATGACTCAACCCCATCAAGCTACGCTGCTGGTCGAACTGCTGACCGAGGAACTGCCGCCGAAAGCGCTCGCCCGTCTCGGCGACGCCTTCGCTGAAGGCATTGCGGAGCGCCTCGCGGCGCGCGATCTGATCGAAGGCGAATTGTCGTTCGAGCGTTATGCCACGCCGCGCCGTCTCGCCGTCATGGTGAAGAACGTGCGGGCGGTCGCGCCGGAAAAACAGGTGCGCGAAAAAGTGCTGCCGGTTTCCGTCGCGCTCGACAAAGACGGCCAGCCCACCGCGCCGCTCGCCAAGAAACTCGCGGCGCTCGGCTTCCCCGATTTCTCGGTGAGCGACCTGGAGCGCGCGCAGGACGGCAAGGCCGAAGCCTTCTTCCTGCGTTACGCGGCGCCGGGCGCCACGCTCGCGGAAGGCCTGCAAAGCGCGCTCGACGAAACGCTCACCAGGCTGCCCATCCCGAAGGTGATGACCTATCAGCGTCCGGACGGCTCAAACGTGCAGTTCGTGCGTCCCGTGCAACGGCTCACCGCGCTGCATGGCGAGCGGATCGTGCCGGTCAGCGCGCTCGGCATCGACGCCGACGACACCACGCTCGGCCACCGCTTCCTGTCCGAAGGTTTCGTGCAGATCCAGCACGCCGATACGTATGCGGACACGCTGATGCACAAAGGCCGCGTCGTCCCGAACTTCGCCGATCGCAAGGAAACCATCCGCACGCATCTGCTCGCGCACGCAGACGGCGACCAGGTCGTGATGCCGGAATCGCTGCTCGACGAAGTGACGTCGCTCGTCGAATGGCCGGTGGTCTACGCGTGCCGTTTCGAGGACGAATTCCTGCAAGTTCCGCAGGAATGTCTGATCCTCACCATGCAGACGAACCAGAAATACTTCGCGCTGACCGATGCGAACGGCAAGCTGCGCTCGCGTTTCCTGATCGTGTCGAACATCGAAACGTCCACGCCGGGCGACATCGTCGAAGGCAATGAACGTGTGGTGCGCCCGCGTCTCGCGGACGCCAAGTTCTTCTTCGAGCAGGACAAGAAGAAGCCGCTCGCGGAGCGCGTGCCGCTGCTCGCGAACGTCGTTTATCACAACAAGCTCGGTTCGGCGCTGCAACGCGTGGAACGTGTCGAGGCGCTCGCCGGCGCGATCGCCGCGTTGATCGGCGCGGATGTCGCGCTCGCGAAGCGCGCCGCGCGTCTCGCGAAGGCGGATCTGATCACCGACATGGTCGGCGAATTCCCCGAGCTGCAAGGCACGATGGGCACGTACTACGCGCGCCACGACGGCGAGCCGGAAGAAGTCGCGCTCGCGTGCTCGGAACATTATCAGCCGCGCTTCTCGGGCGACGCGTTGCCGGCCACGGCAACCGGCACCGTCGTCGCGCTGGCCGACAAGCTCGAAACACTGGTCGGCATCTGGGGCATCGGCCTGCAGCCCACCGGCGAGAAAGACCCGTTCGCGCTGCGCCGTCACGCGCTCGGCGTGCTGCGCATTCTGGTCGAGAAGCAGCTCGCGGTCGATTTCATCGAACTGCTGCGCACCGCTTACGCGCAATTCGCCGCAGTGCCGAACGTCGCGGATTCGACGCAAGCCATTTACGAATTCAGCATGGACCGTCTGCGCGGTTTGCTGCGCGAACGCGGCCACGCGCCGGGCGAAATCGACGCGGTGCTGGCGCTCAATCCCACGCGTCTTGACGACATCGTCGCGCGTCTCGATGCCGTGCGCGAGTTCGCGGCGCTGCCGGAAGCGGCATCGCTCGCGGCGGCCAACAAGCGCATCTCGAACATTCTGAAGAAGTCGGAAGGCGCGGCAACCGGCGGCGTGCAGGTCACGCTGCTCGTCGAGTCGGCGGAAAAGGCGTTGCATGCGCAGCTCGAACAGGTCGCGCCGCGCGTGCAGTCGCAACTCGCCGCGCGCGACTACACCGGCGCGCTCACCGCGCTCGCCGCGTTGCGCGAACCGGTCGACACGTTCTTCAACGACGTCATGGTGAACGCGGAAGATCCGGCGTTGCGCGCGAACCGTCTCGCCTTGCTCGGCGCGCTGCATCAGCAGATGAATTGCGTCGCGGACATTTCGCGACTCGCCGCCTGAGCGCTCCGCCATGCCGATCAAAAAAGTGGTGATTCTCGACCGCGACGGCGTGATCAACGCCGACTCCGACGCGTTCATCAAATCGCCGGACGAATGGGTCGCGTTGCCGGGTTCGCTCGAGGCGATCGCGCGTCTGAGTCAGGCAGGCTATCGCGTCGCGGTCGCGACGAACCAGTCGGGCATCGGCCGCGGTCTGTTCGACATGAACGCGCTGAACGCGATGCATCTGAAGATGCATCGCTTGGCGGCGGCGGTCGGCGGCCGCATCGACGCCGTGTTTTTCTGCCCGCACACGGCTGAAGATCACTGCGAATGCCGCAAGCCGAAGCCCGGCATGCTGAAGATGATCAACGAGCGTTTCGAGGTCGATCCGGAAAACACGCCGGTTGTCGGCGACGCCATGCGCGATCTGCAAGCGGGCGCGGCGCTCGGCCATCCGGTTCATCTGGTGCTGACCGGCAAGGGCCGCAAAACCCTCGCGGCCGGCGGCCTGCCGGAAGGCACGGTTGTCCACGACGACCTGCGGGCGTTCGCGCTCGACTTCCTCGCCGGAATTCAGGAGTGACGCGCGCCGCGCGCATCCCCAACCTTCACTGACCACGACGATGCGCTTCATTCGTTCCCTGCTGCTGTTGATCTATTTTGTCGTGTTCACGGTGCCGTACGCCATCGCGTGCTTCATCGCGTTTCCGTTCATGCGCGCCGACAAGCGCTACTGGATGGCGGCCGGCTGGTGCCGCGCCACGCTGATGGTGGCGCGCGGACTCAACGGCATCGGCTACACGATTCAGGGCATGGAGAATCTGCCCAATGGTCCGGCCGTGCTGTTGTCAAAGCATCAGTCGGCCTGGGAGACGCTCGCGTTTCCCGCGTTGATGCCGCGGCCGCTGTGCTATGTATTCAAGCGCGAACTGCTGTATGTGCCGTTTTTCGGCTGGGCGCTCGGCCTGCTGAAGATGGTTCATATCGACCGCAAGGAAGGCAAGTACGCGTTCGCGTCGGTCATCAGGCAAGGCAAGGCGCGCATGGCGGAAGGCGCGTGGGTGATCATGTTTCCGGAAGGCACTCGCACGCCGACCGGCAAGCAGGGCAAGTACAAGACCGGCGGCGCGCGCTTTGCGATTGCCTCGGGTGCGCCCGTGGTGCCGATTGCGCACAACGCCGGGCGCGTGTGGCCTCGCAACTCGTTTCTCAAATATGCGGGTATAGTCACAGTGTCGATCGGCAAGCCGATTGAGACGACGGGGCTCACGCCCGATGAAGTGAACACGCGCGTCGAACAGTGGATCGAAGCTGAAATGCGTCGCATCGATCCTACTGCGTATAGCGCGGCGGAAAACGACTCCGCCGCCGCACCCATCTGACGCGCCAACGCCCTCGAAGGCGTATTTGCGCGAAGCCGAATCCGATGCAGAAGTCTCCTACGCCGCAGCCCGCTGCGGCGCTCGATAACCGGCAACTCGATCTCCCGCTCTTTGCCGAGCCGGGGTCCACGTCGTCGTCCCCTTCACCGTCCGCGCCTTCGGCAACGTCTGCCGGACAACCGCCCGCCGTGTTGCTCGCCCCTGACGGCACGAAGCTGCGCAGTCTCGCGATCGGCTCGCGCACGCTGCATTACGTGCTCAAACGTTCGGCGCGCCGCTCGATTGGTTTTGCAATCGACAGCACCGGGCTCACGATCACTGCGCCGCGCTGGGTCACGCTCGCCGATATCGAAACCGCGATCACCGAAAAGCAGCGCTGGATTTTCACGAAGCTGATCGAGTGGCAAACGCGCGTCGAACAGCGCGCGCTGCCGAAGGTCGACTGGAAAGACGGCGCCGAGGTGCCCTATCTCGGTCAACCCGTGCGCGTGACGCTCGGCGCGCCGCAAGGCACGCTCGCGTTCAGCGAAAACGACTCGGCGCTGCAAGTGCCGCTGCCTTTGCAAGCGGACCCGCAGCAGATCAAAGACCGCGTGCAAGGCTGGCTGCAAAGCGAAGCGAAGCGTCTCTTCGGCGAACGCCTCGCGATTTACGCGGAGAAACTCGGCGTCAACTATCGCGCATATGCGCTTTCGTCAGCGGCGACACGCTGGGGCAGTTGTTCGAGCGACGGCAAGATTCGCCTGAACTGGAGGCTGATTCACTTCCCGCTTTCCATTATCGATTACGTCGTCGCGCACGAACTCGCGCATCTGCGGGAAATGAACCACAGCCCGCGCTTCTGGCAAACGGTCGAATCGATTTTTCCTGAATTCCGCGAGGCGCGGCAGACGCTCAAGTCGCATCCGCCCGAATTGCTACCCACGCTCTAGCGCGCGCGTCACCGCGCGCGGCCTACTCCGCGCAGAACGTTTCGTGCAGATGACGCCAGGTCACGTTGCCTTGCGCGTTCACGTCCATCACCGCGGTCGAGCGGCGCACGTTCGCATTGCCCGCATCGTCTTGCTGATACTCGCGATATTTGACGACCGCGCCCGACGGATAGTGCGCGACGATCGCCCTGTCGCGAAGCTCGATCCGCGAGCCCGGCCGCGTGCCGCGCAGCTTCGTGAACGTCTCGCGCAACGCGGCATGATCGAGCACGGCGCCAGACGGCATGATCAACGTGAACTGCGGCGCGAAGCGCGCCATGATCCGTTCGAGCGCGAGGTCATCCGCCGAGCCGTCGAACCATGCCGCGATTTCAACGTGGATCGCGTCGAGTTCCGTGAAGTAGGGATTGCTGTCGTTCATGTCGTGATGTGACCGCGGCTCGGCGCCGACGTTATTTCTTCTTCTGGATAAATTCGATCTTGTAGCCGTCCGGGTCGGTCACGAAGGCGATCACCGTGGTGCCGTGTTTCATCGGGCCGGCTTCGCGCACGACCGTGCCGCCTTGCGCCTTGATCTTCGCGCACGCGGCGTAGGCGTCGTCCACTTCGACTGCAAGATGCCCGAAGCCGCTGCCGGGATCATACGAAGGCGTGTCCCAGTTATGCGTCAATTCGATGACGGTGCCGTCGCGCTCGTCCGTGTAGCCGACAAATGCGAGCGTGAACTTGCCGTCGGGATAATCTTCGCGGCGCAGCAACTTCATGCCGAGGAGTTCGGTGTAGAAAGCGATGGAGCGGTCCAGGTCGCCGACCCGGAGCATGGTGTGAAGCAGGCGCATCGTGTACTCCTTTGTTGCTGGATGTCGAGAGCGTAAATGTACCCGGAATCGCCCGCCATTGCAGGCTGCGACGCGCGCGCCAAGCCGCTTCAGAACTGATGCCGCAGCCCCGCCATCACACCGGTTTGCGAGCCCTTCTGCGCGAGCCCCACGCTATTCACGCCTTGCAGTTGCGCGCCGATCAGATCGCCGCGATACAGCGAATAATCGCCTTCGAGATAGACGTCGGTGCGCCTCGACAGGTTGTAATCGGCGACGAGCTGGTATTGCCACGCCGAGCCGTCTTTCGCAGCGGTCTTGCCGTCCTGTAGCGTGCGCCAGACATTCGCCGCGAAGTGCCACGCGTTGCCCACCTGCTGCGTGATGCCGCCCATGAACATGCGTCTGCGCAAGAAGTCCGTGTATTTGAGCGCGTTCAGCGCGGCCGCCGTGAACGGGCCGTTGGCGAAAGTCGCAAACCCGGCGTCGGCCCGGTTGACGATATAACCCATCGAAAAGCGCGTCTTGTCCCACGTGTACGAGCCGCCTAACGTCCACGCCTTCGCCGCCGCGCCGTTGATCGAATCCTTCGACTCCTCATACGCGCCGCCGATGCTGAATGGTCCGCCCGGCGGCGCATAAGCGGCCGCCGCGCCGATCTGGCTGCCGTACGAATTGCCGGCATTGCCGCCGAACGCGTAGCCGGCCGCGAAGCTGAAGCCGTTGTACTTCGCCTGATACTGCACCTGGTTGCTGGTCCAGATGCCGCCTGTCATCGTCACTTCAGGCTGGAAGCTGAAATCGTATGGAATCCACGGGTTGCTGCCATAGCCGCCGACAGTAATGCCCTCGATCATCACGTTGTACTGACGGCCTAAAATCACCTGACCGTAGGAATTCGAGCGCACGCCGACTTGCGCTTCGTTGAAGAAAGGCAAGGTCGGATCGCTTTGTCCACTGTTGATGTACAGCCGGTTTTCGAGCTTGAAGAAAGTGGACCAGCCGCCGCCCAGGTCTTCGACGCCCTTCAACCCCCAGCGGCTTTGTGTCATGCCGCCGGTGCCAAGCCCGAGCGACGAATCGCCGGCTTTGTTCGCATGGGTCAGATAGCGCACGCTTTCGTCGACAACGCCATAGAGCGTCACGCTCGACTGCGCCTCGACATCCTGGCAACCGAAAGACGCCAGGGTGACAGCTGCCGCCGCGCATCTGCTGAGGATGTTCATGTCGTCTCCTTGTACAGGCGTTTGTACTGACAAAACATGTCGTCGAACCTTAGCGCGAAATAAAAATGGTAAGAAGTTTGTGTTGCGCGGCAGTCGCGACGGCGTCGTTAAATCAGCAAATGACTTGCGACTTCTCTGAAGCACGCGTAGGCGGTGGGGTCATCGGCGGGCGCCGCGAGCGGGTTTGGTATCGTACGACCTGCTCCGGCTGTCCATCACGCGTGCCGGCCCACCCTGCCCTGCCTGATCGCCACGACACTGCCCATGAGCACGACTGCCCTGCCCACGCGCCGCGCGCCCGATAGTCTCGCCATCCTGCTGATGGTCGGCCTGTGCGCGATCTGGGGATTCCAGCAAGTGGCGATCAAGAGCACCAACGCCGCACTGCCGCCGATCTTCCAGGCGGGCTTGCGCTCGGCCATCGCGGCGCTGCTGGTGTGGGGCTGGGCGCGCTCGCGCGGCACGCCGCTGTTTCGCGGCGACGGCACGCTCGGCGCCGGGCTGCTCGCGGGCATGCTGTTCGCGGCCGAGTTCGTGTGTATTTTTCTGGGACTCACGCTGACCAGCGCGTCGCGCATGGCCGTGTTTCTGTACACGGCGCCTTGCTTCACGGCGCTCGGTCTGCACTGGTTCGTCGAAGGCGAGCGGATGCGGCGGATTCAGTGGCTGGGCATTGTGGTGGCGTTTGCCGGCATGACGCTCGCTTTCGCGGATGGCTTTCTGCACGGCGCCAGCGCGCGCGGTTCCGCGCTGGCCGGTGTGGCCGGCGACGCGCTCGGCGTGCTGGCGGGCGTCGCCTGGGCCGCGACGACCGTCGTGGTTCGCGCCACGCGGCTCGCGCACTCGAGCGCGAGCAAGACGCTCTTCTATCAGCTGGCCGTGTCGGCGTTGGTGTTGCTCGCGCTGGCGGTCGGGCTCGGCGAAGCGCATGTCGAAACAGTGACGCCGCTCGCAGCGGCGAGCCTCGCGTATCAGGCGGTGGTCGTCGCGTTCGTCAGCTATCTGGTGTGGTTCTGGCTGCTGACACGCTATATCGCGTCGCGTCTGTCGGTGTTTTCGTTTCTCACGCCGCTCTTTGGCGTGACGTTCGGCGTGCTGCTGCTCGGCGAATCGTTCAACCTGCGTTTCCTGATGGCGGCCGTGCTGGTGTTGACGGGCATCGCGCTCGTCAATGCGCCGGCCGCGCGGCGCACCGCCTGACGATTTGCGCTCAGGCTTTGGCCGCCACGATCTGCGCGACACGCACGTATTCGGCCACCGGCACGTCTTCGGCGCGACGCTGCAAGTCGAAGCCGATGGCCTCGAAGTCCACCGTGTCGCGCAACGCGGCCAGCGTGTTGCGCAACATCTTGCGCCGCTGCGAGAAGGCCGCCGTGACCACTTCGCCGAGCACGCGCTCGTCCACCGGCACGAGTTCGTGCGGCGCATACGGGATCATGCGCACGATCGCGGAATCGACCTTGGGCGGCGGCTGGAACGATTCCGGCGGCACGTCGAGCTGCTTGTCGATCACGTAGCGGTATTGCAGCATCACCGAGAGGCGGCTGAACGCCTTGCTGCCCGGCTCGGCGACCATCCGCTCCACCACCTCGTTTTGCAGCATGAAGTGCTGATCGATCACGCGATGCGCGAACGACGCCAGGTGGAACAGCAGCGGGCTCGAAATGTTGTACGGCAGATTGCCGACGATGCGCAGCGACGGCTTGTCGCCGGGCGCGGCCAGCGTGCCGAAGTCGAACGCGAGCGCGTCACCCGCGTGCAGTTCGAGCAGATCGCCGAACTTGTTTTTCAGACGCCCGATCAGATCGCGATCCAGCTCGACCGCGTGCAACGGCGTCTCGGGCGTGGCGAGGCGCTCGATCAGCGGCTCGGTCAGCGCGCCGAGCCCCGGCCCGATTTCGACCATGCGCTCGCCGCGCTGCGGCCGGATCACATCGACGATGGAATCGATCACGCCCATGTCGACCAGAAAGTTCTGCCCGAAACGCTTGCGCGCGATATGACCTTGGTGCCGGCCCTGTTGCTGTCTGCTGGTGGACATCGAAGAAACGCTAAAGAAAGTGAACTGCTTTAAAAACGGATTCGCGCGAAGCGCCGGATCAACCCGCGCGGCGATGTTGCGCCATGGTAACCGCCGTGTCGATGGCGGCGATCAGGCTGCCCGCGTCGGCGCGGCCGGTGCCGGCCAGGTCGAGCGCCGTGCCGTGATCGACCGACGTGCGGATGATCGGCAAGCCAAGCGTGACGTTGATGCCTTCGCCGAACGTCGCGTATTTCAGCACCGGCAAGCCCTGATCGTGGAACATGGCCAGCACGCAGTCGGCTTCGTCCAGATAGCGCGGCTGAAACAGCGTGTCAGCCGGATACGGACCGCGCGCGTCGATGCCTTGATCGTTCGCGAGCTTGAGCGCGGGCGTGATGACGTCGATTTCCTCGCGGCCCAGATAGCCGTTTTCGCCCGCATGCGGGTTCAGGCCCGTCACGAGGATGCGCGGCGCGGGCAAGCCGAAGTGATGGCGCAAGTCGTGATCGACAATGCGCAGCGTGTCGACGAGCCCTTCGATGGACAGCGCCGCCGAGACGTCTTTCAGCGGCAGATGCGTGGTGGCGAGCGCCACGCGCAGCGGACGCTTGCCGGTGCCCGCGAGCATCATCACCACGCGCGGCGTGTGCGTGCGTTCGGCGAGATATTCGGTGTGACCGGTGAACGGCACGCCTGCGTCGTTGATCGTGCTCTTTTGCAGCGGCGCGGTGACGATCGCTTCGAACGTGCCGGCCACGGCGCCGTCGATTGCGCTATCGAGCAGATCGAGCACGTAGCGCCCATTGGCCGCGTTCAGCTGGCCGGCGACCGCGGGCGCACCGAGCGGGCGATGCTGCACACGGATGCGCGATGCGTCCGCCAGCAGCGCAGTCCAGTCGACGCCGACTGCGCGCGCGCGATCCGCGAGAAGCGCCGCGTCGCCCAGCACGGTGAATTGCGCGCCGGGCCAGTGCGCCGCCGCGCCCGCCAGCGCCTGCGCCGTCAACTCGGGTCCGACGCCGGCTGGCTCGCCGGTCGTGATCGCGACGTGCAACGGCAAGCTGGCAGATTGGGCGGCGGTGCTCATGATGGTTACTGAACGCTCGACAGGTCGGGCTTCACTTCGACATAAGCGGTGTCGCGCAATTCGCGCAGCCAGTCGGCGTAAGCCTGTTCCGCCTTGCGCTGGCCAATGGCCTGGCGCGCGAGATCCATTTGCTGCGAGATCGAGCCTTCGGCTTCGCGACGCTCCAGCACCTGAATCAGGTGATAGCCGTATTCGCTGCGCACCGGGTCGCTGATCTGGCCGTCCTGCAGCGTGTTCATCGCGCGTTCGAATTCAGGCACGGTCTCGCCGGGGCTGATCCAGCCGAGATCGCCGCCTTGCGACGACGAACCGTCTTGCGAGTAGGTGTGGGCGAACTTCGCGAAGTCGCCGCCCGCGGCGATTTCCTTCTTGATTTCGAGCAGTTTCTGGCGCGCTTGCGGCTCGGACATGCCGTCGCCCACGCGCAGCAGGATGTGGCGCACGTGCGTTTGCACGAGCTTCGGCGCGTCGGAAGCGGAGCCTTGCCCCGCGCGGCGATCGACGAGACGCACGATCTCGAAGCCGTCGTTGGTACGGATCAGTTCGGGATTGACCTCGCCCGGACGCAATGCCGAGGCCGCCTTGGCGAATTCCGGCGGCAGCTTCGACGGCGCGGCGTAACCCGTGTCGCCGCCCTTCGACGCATCGGGCGCCTGCGAATTCGACTTCGCGAGCTTCTCGAAGCTGGCGCCGCCTTTCGCTTCGGCGAGCAATGCGTCGGCCTTTTTCTGGGCCGCTTCGATATCGGTTTGCGGCGCGTTCAGCGGCGCCTTCAGGAAAATGTGCTGCATGTGCAGGTCGCTCGTCGCGCCGGCGTTCGGGCCGCGCTGGCTGGCGATGTAGTTGGCGACTTCCGCGTCCGACACCGTGACCTTGCTGTCCACTTCCTTTTCACGCAGGCGCGAGAGCGTGAGCTCGGTGCGCGCGTCGCTCGTGAAGGTGCTCCAGGGCACGCCTTGCGCCTCGATACGCGAACGGTACACGTCGAGCGACAGGTTGTTCGCCTGCGCGAGCCGTTCGAGCGTTTTCTGCACGGCGGCGTCGTCGATCTTGATGCCGTCTTCTTTCGCCTTCTGCAATTGAATGCGTTCCAGCACCATCTGGTTGAGCACCTGCTGACGCAACTGGCTCGCCGGCGGAATCGGCGCGTTCTGCTGATTCAGGCGGTGGCTGATCAGGTTCACGCGCTCGTCGAGTTCACGCCGCGTGATGACACCGTTGTTGACGACTGCGGCGATCGTATCGACCGTCTGGCCGCGGTTGCCGCCCAGCGCCTGCGCCTGTACCGGCGCAACCGACAGGAAAGACGCCACGGCGGCGAGACCTGCCGCGAGCGTTGCCAAGCGAAGCTTTTTCATGATTGCCACAGATACTCCAATGATGTCGGGCACGCCTGGCCCGTCTTTTCGCATGCGATGAACGACCGGGCAAGCGTCATTCGTAATTGATGAAACGCGATTCCGGCGGCGGCGGCGGCGGCAGCGGCGTATAGCCCGCCACGCTGTTGCGGAACGCGGCCATCAGCCCGTTGTCGACGCTCGACAAGCCCTTGAACGTCAACTGCGCGAGAAAGCGCGTGCTCGACTGATGCTGCCCCGACGTATTCAGGCCGTTTGCATAGCGCTGAATCCCTGCGCCGAGCGTCCAGCAGTCGGCGTCGTATTGCAGACCCACGAGCCCGTCGACGATCCGGTGCCCACTCAGATCGTAGTTGAACCGTCCCACCCCGAACACGCGATGCGTGAGCGGCCATTGCCCCGAGACCAGCACCTGATTGATCGGCTGGTTGTCGAGCGTGGTGTTCGCGCGCGTGTAGCGATATGCGACGTTGACCACCTTGCCGGTCGCCGGGCTGAACCCGAAACCGACGCTCGTCTTGACCAGCTTGTTGCTGTCGGCATTATATTGGAACGCAGTTTCCGACGCGAAACCGGCCCCGAGCTTGATCGACCCGCCCACGATCAGATCGGAGTGCGTGGCCTGGCTGCTCGACTGGGTCTGCGACAGCGTAACGCGCTGATCCTGGAAATAGTACTGCTGCGCGATCACGAAGCGCGCGCGTTCGTCGCCCGTTGCCGGGTTGATGAAGCGCGTGGTGATGGCCGCGGTCAGACGGTTCGCGTCCGCGATGCGGTCGTTGCCGACGAACGTATTCGGCGTGAAGATTTCCGCGAGCCCGAAGTCGGACTCGGCGGTATCGAACAGCGGCGCGGACAACTGGTTGCGATACGGCGTGTACACGTAGTACAGGCGCGGCTCCAGCGTCTGGATGTAGTCCTCGCCGAAGAGCCGGACCGAGCGGTCGAAAATGAGCCCGGTGTCGAAGCTCAGCGTCGGAATCGATTCGGTGAAATTCTTCGGCGTGCCGGACGGCACGTCGGTGCCGATATTGCGCAGGTTGTACGACGCGAAGTGCCACTGCACCTTCGGCGTGATGAAGTAGCCGGGACCGACAACCGAGTACGAAATGTACGGGTTGAACATCAGCCGCTGACCGTCGGTCATGTCAGAGGTGGTGATGCGGAAATTCGTGTAGTCGGCTTCCGCGCCGAAGTCGAAGCCGCCGACGTTGTACTTCGCGTACTTCACGTTCAACTGCGGCTCGCGGCCGTAAGGCGCGACGGACGGCGTGAGCGTCTGCCAGTGCTGCTCGCGCGCGAGCACCGACCACGGCCCGTTGTTATAGGTCAACCCCGCTTCCTGCTGATACAGGAGCTGGGTGCCGTTCATGAACTGATTGGCCGACGACGACAGGTCTTCCGGATACGTGTTGTCCGAAACCTTGTTGTAGTAGATGTAGCCGCCGAACCCGTTGCCGAAGTTCTGATTGTGCTGGATGTACAGCGCGTAGCGGTTGGTTTTCGTCAGCCGGTCGTTCGGCAGGAACTCGCCGGTGATCGAGCCGGAATATGTGGGCGACAGATAGCGGAACACGCCCTGCAACTGCACGCCGCGCTTGGAGATCAGACGCGGCGTGAGCGTCAGATCGCGATTCGGCGCGATGTTGAAGTAATACGGTACCGACAGTTCGAAGCCGTTCGACGAACTGAGCGAGAACGTGGGCGGCAACACACCGCTGCGCCGTTCGCCCGACAGCGGAAACGACAGCCACGGCGAGGCGAACACCGGCAGGCCCTGGAAGAACAGCACGCTGTTGTAGGCCACGCCTTCGTCGGCGCCGGTATCGAAATCGAACTCGCTGCCCTTGATGTACCACGCCGGATTGTCCGCGCACGCGCACGCCGTGTACGTGCCCTTCGAAAACACCGAGCGCTCGTTGTCGAGCAGATCGACGCGCTCCGCGCTGCCCGAGCCGCCCGTCAGGTTGAAGTGATACTTCGGCGCGGTCATGAAGCCTTCGCTCGAATCCACGCGCAAGTGCGCTTCGGGTCCGGCGAATGTCGTGCCGTTGTTGTTCACGTGAACCTGGCCGTATGCGTCGGCCATGTCCGTGTCCTGATCGTAATGCAGCGCGTCGGCCTTGATCACGACCGCGTTGCGGCGGATTTCGGCCGAGCCCTTCGCGGCCACGTCCTGATCCGTCGTGCCGCTCGTCGAGTCGCCGAGCACGAACGTGGCCGGCTTCTGGCCTTGTTGCAGCAGATGGTCTTCGAGTTGCGGGGCGAGCTGCATGCCCCAAGGCGGGTCGATCGGCTGTGGCTGCGCGGCCTCCCCGACCAGCTGGGCGTGAGCAAGCGCGGGCATCAGGCCCGGAACGGCGATCAACGCCGCGACGAGCCGTCTTTTGCGCGGCGCCGCGGCACAAGAGGGAATCGTTTGGGAAAGCTGTCTAGGCGGCATGTATCGTTTGGCGAATCGGCCCGTCCGTCAGCTTCTGCAGTCACGATCCACCGCCTGCACACCACGACCGTGACAGCCGGGTGCATCAATATTGACAACCTTCGAACGATGAGGCGGGCGGTAAAGCGGAATACGCGAAAGCTGGCGTGAGTCGCGTCAAAAAAGTCGTGGGGTATTATATGGCAAGACGTTGCCCCTCTGAATTTGCCGCCGGTTTTCATGACGCTGCCTCCTTCCCAAGACTTCACCCGTACTTCCCCCGACACCCGCCTCGAACTGCTCGAGGCCTGGCTGCACGGCCACGCGGCGCGCTATGCGCTCGATCTCCCCACGCTCGCGCCGGCTTCGTCCGACGCCAGTTTTCGCCGCTATTTCCGGCTCGCCGGTAAGGCGGCGGAAGACGAAAACGCGGGCACGCTGATCGCCGTCGACGCCCCGCCGCCCGAAAAGTGCCGCGAGTTCGTGCAGATCGCGCAGTTGCTCGACGCCGCCGGCGTGCATGTGCCGCGCGTGCTCGAAGCGGACTTCGACGCCGGCTTCATGCTCGTCACCGATCTCGGCACCGCGTCGTACCTCGGCGCGCTGAGCGCCGCGCAAACCGACAACGACGCGCGCCGCGCCCGCACGCTGATGCGCGACGCGTTCGACGCGCTGATCCGCTGGCAGCTCGCCTCGCGCGAGAACGTGCTGCCGCCGTTCGACGAAGCGTTCCTGCGTCGCGAGATGGAGTTGATGCCCGAGTGGTTCATCGGCCGGCATCTTGGCCGCGAGGTGGACGACAACACGCGCGGCGTGCTCGACCGCACGTTCGCGCTGCTGATCGCGAGCGCGCGGGCGCAGCCGCAAGTGTTCATGCTGCGCGATTTCATGCCGCGCAACCTGATGGTCGCCGCCCAGCCGAACGCCGCCAGCGAAGCAAGCCGCGCCGCGAACCCCGGCGTGCTCGACTTCCAGGACGCCGTGCACGGCCCGATCACGTACGACGTCGCCTCGCTGTTGCGCGACGCGTTCCTGAGCTGGGACGAGGAGTTCGAACTGGATTCCTTCGTGTACTACTGGGAGCGCGCGAAGAAAGCGGGCCTGCCCGTCGATCCCGATTTCGGCGAGTTCTACCGCCAGATCGAATGGATGGGACTGCAACGGCATATCAAGGTGCTCGGCCTCTTCTGCCGCATCCATTACCGCGACAACAAAGCGCATTACATGAACGATCTGCCGCGTTTCATCGGCTATGCGCGCAAGGTGGCCGAACGTTATGCGCCGCTGCGTCCGTTCGCGAAGCTGCTCGACGATCTCGAAGGCCGCGCCAACGAAGTCGGCTACACGTTCTGAACCATCACAATGTCCCTGAAGAAAGCGATGATTTTCGCCGCGGGCCGCGGCGAGCGCATGCGTCCGCTGACCGACGCGTGCCCCAAGCCTTTGCTCGAAGCGGGCGGCAAGCCGCTGATCGTCTGGCAGATCGAACGGCTCGCGCGCGCCGGCATTCAGACCATCGTGATCAATCACGCGTGGCTGGGCGAGCAGATCGAAGCCGCGCTCGGCGACGGTTCGCGCTGGCACGTGCAACTGCGCTATTCCGCCGAGCATGAAGCGCTGGAGACGGCGGGCGGCATCGTGCAGGCATTGCCGCTTCTCGAAGACGACGGCGCGAGCGACGTGTTCGTCGCGGTCAGCGGCGACGTGTACGCGAATTTCGACTACGCCGCCTTGAACGCGCGCGCCGCAGCGCTCGCGGCCTTGCCTGAGCCGGGCATGCATCTGGTGATGGTGCCGAATCCGGCGTTTCATCCGAGCGGCGACTTTGCGCTCGCGGGCGGCATGCTGGCGCTCGATAAAGAACCGCCCTTCACGTTCGGCAATATCGGCCTCTACGACACGCGCATGTTCCGCGATCTGCCGCGCGGCACGCGGCGCGCCCTCACGCCGTTTTACCGCGAGACCATCGCGCGCGGTCTCGCGAGCGGCGAGCTATACGAAGGCTTGTGGGAAAACGTCGGCACGCCCGCGCAGCTTCGGGAACTGGATCGGCGTCTGCGTGAGCGCTGAAATGCGCTGAAGTGCGCTGAGATCGGCCGGTCTTCAAAAACGTGGAGCAAACGCACGGCGCAATCATCGCGCCGTCGCCTGCTCGCCGTCGTGCACGCCCGCTGCCGCCGCTGCCGCCGCTGTCTCGGCCGGCTCCGGCGCGCTTTCCGCCGCGCGTTGCTGCTGCAACGCCCACATTTGCGCGAACAGGCCATTCGCGCGCAACAGCTCGGCGTGCGTGCCGCGCTCGACAATGCGCCCCTTGTCCATCACGATGATCTGCTGCGCGTGCACGACCGTCGAAAGCCGGTGCGCGATGATCAGCGTCGTGCGTTCGCGCGCGATCTGATCCAGCTCGTGCTGGATCGCGCGCTCGGAACGCGAATCGAGCGCCGAAGTGGCTTCGTCGAATAGCAGAATCGGCGGATTCTTCAGGATGGTCCGCGCAATCGCGACGCGCTGCTTCTCGCCGCCCGACAGCTTCAACCCGCGCTCGCCGACCGGCGTGTCATATCCTTTCGGCAGCCCTTCGATGAACTCGTGGATATGCGCCGCGCGCGCCGCCGCGATCACTTCCTCGCGCGTCGCGGAAGGCTGTCCATACGCAATGTTGTAGTAGATCGAGTCGTTGAACAGCACCGTGTCCTGCGGCACGATGCCGATCGACGCGCGCAGCGTGGCCTGCGACACGTCGCGAATATCCTGAGCGTCGATGGTGATCGCGCCGCCCGTCGCG
This sequence comes from Paraburkholderia sp. MPAMCS5, assembly GCF_036016995.1. Classification (NCBI taxonomy): domain Bacteria; kingdom Pseudomonadati; phylum Pseudomonadota; class Betaproteobacteria; order Burkholderiales; family Burkholderiaceae; genus Paraburkholderia; species Paraburkholderia sp. MPAMCS5. The sequence goes on along the minus strand of NZ_JAYXBK010000008.1, from coordinate 32,036 downwards.
CGGTCCAGATCGTAGAAGCGGAACAGGAGCCGCGCGAGCGTCGACTTGCCCGAGCCGCTATGGCCGACCACCGCCGTCGTGGTGCCCGCGTCGATCGTGAAGCTCACGTCGTGCAGAATCTGGCGCGCCGGTTCGTACGCGAAGTTCACGTGTTCGAAGCGCACCTCGCCGCCGCTCACGCGCAGCGCGGGCGCATCCGGCAGATCGGGCACTTCCTGCGCGGCGCCGAGCAGCGTGAACATGCGGTCCATGTCGGTGAGGCTTTGCTTCAACTCGCGGTACACCACGCCGAGAAAATTCAGCGGAATGTAGAGCTGCAACATGAACGTGTTGATCAGCACGAGATCGCCCAGCGTGAGGCGCCCCGCCATCACGCCTTGCGTCGCGCGCCACAGAATGAACACCAACCCCGTTCCGATAATCGCCTGCTGCCCGAAATTCAGCGCCGACAGCGAGCGCTGCGACTTGATCGCCGCCGTGCGATAGCGCTTGAGATTGTCGTCGTAGCGGCTCGCTTCCCACTCTTCATTACCGAAGTATTTGACGGTCTCGTAGTTCAGCAGCGAATCGATGGCGCGCGAGTTCGCCCGCGAGTCGAGTTCGTTCATCGTGCGGCGAAAATGCGTGCGCCACTCGGTCACTTTCACCGTGAACGCGATGTACACGGCCAACGCCACGAACGTGACGACCGCGTAATACGCCTCGTATTTGACGACGAAAAAGCCGAGCACGAGGCCGACTTCCACGAGCGTCGGCAGAATGCTGTAGAGCGAATAGGAAATGAGCTGCGTGATGCCGCGCGTGCCGCGCTCGATGTCACGCGACATGCCGCCCGTTTGCCGCTCCAGATGAAAGCGCAACGACAGGCCGTGCAGATGCCGGAACACTTTCAGCGCGAGTTGCCGCACGGCGCTTTCGGTGACTTTGGAAAACAGGATCTCGCGCAATTCCGTGAAGAGCGACGTGGAGAGCCGCACCACCGCATAGGCGACCACCAGCAGGCCGACGCCACCGAGCAGCACGATGCCCGGCGAATCGTGCGCGCGGCCGAGCGCGGTCAGATGCTGCACGGACGCGAGGCTGTCGACGATTCGCTTCATCACGACCGGCACGCCCAGATTGGCGACCTTCGCGCCGATCAGGCAGGAGAGCGCGAAGATCACGCGCCATTTATAGGTCGCGAGATAAGGCAGCAGCGACAGGATGGTCTGCCAGTCGTTGCGCGGCTGGGTGGAAATCGGCGAGGGTTCGGAAGGAAGCGATCGGCGCATGAGTTCGGCTGGGGACGTGTTGGAATTAACGGAGTTCTGAGCGGCGCGCGAGATGCGGCGTGCGCACCGGCACACCGCTGGGTCGCGCAACCTCGCTGGGCGCTTTCCCGTACAATTCCTGATCTTTCGTATTGTCGCAGAAGCCGGCTGGCGCCGCTTTTCATGGGCTATCCGGGGGCAGCGTGGCGCTGCCGCGCCGCCGTGGTGTCAGTCCCCGCCTTGCCGGTCGAGCGGACAAAACCGATCAAACCAACACGCGTTTCCAGGTGCCTCATGACCACTATTCTGCAACTCCCACAAAAGCCTTGCGCGCTGCGCGTCATGCCGCAACCGTCGGATGCGAATATCCACGGCGATGTGTTCGGCGGCTGGATCATGGCGCAAGTGGACATTGCCGGCTCGATCCCGGCAAGCCGCCGCGCGAATGGGCGCGTCGCGACCATCGCGGTCAATTCGTTTCTGTTCAAACAGCCGGTGTTCGTCGGCGATCTGCTCAGCTTTTACGCCGACATCGTGAAGACCGGCAATACGTCGGTCACGGTTTCCGTCGAGGTCTACGCACAACGTATGAGCCTCACCGAAGACCTCGTCAAAGTGACCGAGGCGACCCTGACCTACGTGGCCACCGACAGCGACCGTCGTCCGCGCGCGCTGCCCGTGCTCGATTAAGCGGCGGGCTGAGCCGCCGCGCCAGCGTTTCATGAATCGCCATTGCGCCACGAATGTGGCGCGCCATCCTTGAACTTCCAACGGGAATGAGATGAAACTGATCGGAATGCTCGACTCGCCTTACGTGCGCCGCGTGGCCATCTGCATGAAGATGCTGAAGCTCGACTTCGAGCACGCGTCCCTCTCCGTGTTCCGCACCTACGATCAGTTCGCAGCCATCAACCCGGTCGTCAAGGCGCCGACGCTCGTCGCCGACAACGGCAAGACGGTGATGGATTCGACGGTGATCCTTCAGTACCTCGCGTCGCTCGCGGACCCCGACGCGCGGCTCTTTCCATCGAATCCCGACGACGCCCTGCGCGCCGCCCGCCTGAGCGGGCTCGCGCTCGCCGCATGCGAAAAGAGCGTGCAGATCGTCTACGAACGCAATTTGCGGCCGGAAGACAAACAGCATGAACCGTGGATCGAGCGTGTGCGCGGCCAGTTGCTCGCCGCCTATGCCGAACTCGAACAGGAAGTTGCGGCGTCGCCGCTGCCCACCGACGAAGCGCGTTTCGGCGCGGCGGAAGTGACCGTGGCGGTCGCCTGGCACTTCACGCAGATGATGCTGCCGGAGATCGTCAGCGCGGCCGGACATCCGCATTTGCAGGCGTTTTCGGCGGCGGCCGAGCAGTTGCCGGTGTTCGCGAGCACGCCGGCGGCGTGAGCATGGCGCGCGAATGCGCGCGCGCCCACTTCACATTCAGACCATTTCCGGTTCGCGCGCCGCTCCGCCTTGCATCAGTTCGGAGATTGCATCGGTGGAGAGCGGCTTCGCGAAATAAAAGCCCTGCATCTCGTCGCACGCGCGCTCCTTCAGGAAGTCGAGTTGCGCCGATGTCTCCACGCCCTCGGCAATGACTTGCAGCTTGAGCGAATGCGCGAGCGCGATGATCGCCGAGGTGATGGTTTCATCGTCGCCCGACACGCCGATGTCGGACACGAACGAGCGGTCGATCTTCAGCCGGTCCACCGGAAAGCGCTTCAGATAGCTGAGGCTCGAATAGCCGGTGCCGAAATCGTCGATGGCAAGGCCGATGCCGAGCGCGCTCAGTTCGTTGAGCATCAGGACAGCCTCTTCCGCGTTGCGCATGATCGCGCTCTCGGTCAGTTCGAGTTCGAGGTACTTCGGCTCCAGACCGGTTTCGGCGAGCACCTGCATGACCAGCTTCGCGATATCGCGCTGCTGGAACACGCGCGCCGACAGATTCACCGATACGCGCGCCGGCGGCAAGCCCAGTTCCTGCCACGCCTTGTTCTGACGGCACGCCTCGCGCAGCACCCATTCGGATAGCGGCCCGATCAGCCCGCACTCCTCGGCGATCGGAATGAACGACGACGGCGGCACGAGCCCGACTTCCGGATCGCGCCAGCGCACCAGCGCCTCGGTGCCGACAATCTGTCCGGTGTGAAGATCGACTTGCGGCTGATAGTGCAGCAGGAACTGGTTGTCGCGCAGCGCGCGGCGCAAGCGCCGTTCGAGATTCAATCGCGCGCCCGCGTTCGCATTCATCTCCGGCTGGTAGAACTGGAACGTGTTGCGGCCCATGTCCTTCGCGCGGTACATCGCGAGGTCGGCCTTTTTCATCAGCGTTTCGGTGTCGTCGCCGTCTTGCGGGAACAGGCTCGCGCCGAGGCTGCAGCCCACGTACAGCTCGGTGCCGTCGAGCCAGACCGGTTCCGCGATCGACGCGCGCACGCGCTCCATCCACGCAATCAGCGATTGTTCGTCGACGGTATCCGTCATCACGATCACGAACTCGTCGCCGCCGTGCCGCGCGACGGTGTCGCTCGTGCGGGTGCAACGCGCGAGCCGCTCCGCCACGACGCGCAGCAGCCGGTCGCCGACGCTGTGGCCGAGGCTGTCGTTGACGTTCTTGAAACCGTCGAGGTCCATGAACACGACCGCGACACCTTTATGCTGCCGCTGCGCGACGATCAGCGCATGTTGCAGGCGGTCGCGCAGCAGGTTGCGGTTGGGCAGGCGCGTGAGGCTGTCGTAGTTGGCCTGATATTCGAGCTGTTCCTGATAGCGCATCAGGTCGGTCACGTCGTTGATCACGCCGATGTGATGCGTGATCACGCCTTCTGCGTCCGGCACGGGCGCAATGAACAACTGATTCCAGAACAGCGCGCCGTCCTTGCGATAGTTGCGCACCACCGCGCTCACTTCGCGATTGGCGGCGAGCGCCTGGCGAATCAGCGCGACGCCTTCCTGTTCGCGGTCGTCGCGTTGCAGGACGCGGCAATCGTGGCCGATCACCTCGGTCGCATCGTAGCCGGTGATCCGCATGAAGGCCGGATTCACGTATTCGATCAGATTGCCCGCCGGCGACGGCGCGGTGATCAGAATCGCGTTGACGCTCGCATCGAGCGCGCGGCTCTGCAGACGCAACGCGAGGTCGGCGCGCTTGCGCTCGGTGATGTCGGTGTAGGAACCCAGCACGCCGATCACGCGGCCATCGCCGTCGGTGAAGGGCAGCTTGCTCGTCACCGTGGTGCGATGCACGCCGTCGATCACCATGTCGACTTCGAAGTTCATCTTCGGCACGCCGGTGTCGATCACTTCCTTGTCGTGCCGGCCCAACAGTTCGGCGAACGCGCGCCACGGCATCTCGGCGTCGCTCTTGCCGACCACCTGCTCGGGATACGAAAGCCCGGCGTCGCGCGCGAACGCCATGTTGCAGCCCAGATAGCGCGACTCCAGATCCTTCCAGAAAATGCGCTGTGGGATGTTGTCGATCACCGCCTCGAGCATCTGATTCGAGCGCTGCGCCTCGGCTTCGGCGTTGATCTGCTCGGTGACGTCATCGGCGAGGACGAAAAACGCGGCGCGGCCCATGAAACTGAGCGCGTGATAGGAGATGTCCGCGCTGATCGTCGAGCCGTCCTTGCGCCGGTGATGCCAGATGCCCGCCATCGTGCGGCCGTGCCGCATCGCGTCGGCGCGCTGCAGATGCGATTCGAGGCGCGCGAGTTCCGTGCCCGGCCGGATCGCGCGAATCGTCATGTCGAGAAACTCGGCCTCCGAATAGCCGTACTGCTGGATCGCGGCGGAATTGACGGCGAGAAAGCGCAACGTCTCGCGATCGAAGATATACATCGGCACCGGATGATCGTCGAACAGGCTGCGAAAGCGCTCGTCATTGCGGCCTAGCGCGCGCATGCTGCGCAGCTTCTTGCGCGCGCTGCTTTCACGCGCGCCGAACGTGAAGATCAGCAACGCGGCGCCCGCGAGCATGGTCACGACCAGCGTGAACATCGCGTGCTTCGCCTCTTTCGACGAAATCGCGAGCGACGCCTGCAGCGCGCGGTTCTCCGCGGTGCGCAGGGTCGCGAGACCCGCTTCGACACGTTGCAGCGCGAGCCCGACATGCATATACGAGGCCGCAGCCCACGCCGTCGAGGCGGCCGGGTCGGCGTCGTCGGGCGTCACCAGCACATCGTCGATGTCGCGTCGCAGCGCGTGGCTGTCCGCGCTCAGCCGCGTAAGCGTGTCGAGCATGGCGGGCTCGTCGGCGAGTTCCTTGCGCAACTCGCTTTCGAGACCGGCGAGCGTCGCGCTCATGTCGGCGGCCACGTTGACCGGCGCGTCGTTTCCCGACGCTTCGAAGCGGGCAAGCGCGGCGAGGCCGCCGTCGAGCGCCGTCTGATAGGCGTCGAGATTCTGGCGCACGCGCGTCGAATGCAGCATGCGCGCGTCGGCCTCGCGCTGGCCGGCGATCTGCATGTACGCGACGAACACGTTTGCGCCGAGCGCGGCGGCCACGACCGCCATGTTGATCAGCAGTCGCTTCGAAATGAAAGGAGTCATGGGTTCCGAACGTCGATCGTTCTTCGGCGGGAGCGCGAGGCGCGTCGTTGCAGCTCTTTTACGCGCCAACCCATGGATAACGGCAGCGTTCGGAACAGGTTGAGGGTGAAGGTGAAAAAAAAATTTGGCGGCGGGTGGTGGGAGGCGCGTGGACCGCCGCGCGTGGCCGGTGGCGCGTGGCCGGCCGCGCCTAGCCGGCCGCGCCAAATTCCTTCATTGCGGGGATGAAGTCGTGGTTGACCTCCTGCTTGCGCGACAGCTTGGCGATCACGTAGCGCTTGAACGGGCCAAGCTCCGCCCAGTCCGCGACGCTCAGCACCGGCAAGCCGGCCAGTTTCGCCTGACGCGCGACGCCGTCCGGCACGCTATCCGTGTCGCGCCACGCGGGCGCTTCTTCCGGCGTGAACCACTCCGGCTCGACGTTCGCGTGCGTGCGCAGCATCTCGAACAGCGCGTGATCGAAGTTCGGCTCGATGTCCGCGTCTTCCTCGATGGGAAAGCGCGCGAGCAGCTTGCGGTCTTCGAGCGGCAGCATTTGCCATTGTTCGAGCGTGATGCGCAGCCCGAAGCGGTCCAGATTGAAGCGGACCGACATCGGGATAAAAGTGAAATTCTCCGACGACGCAACCTCGAAATTGAACAGCAGCGGTGCTTCGTTGAGTCCCATGACAGTGTTCCTCTTTGATGACGGGCAACGCGTCAGCCCAGCTTGAGGTATTTTAGAACCTTATTCGCGCGTCGTCGGCCCGGCACGGCCCACGCGCGCGGCATCGACGGAGCAATCAGCTTGAACGAACTGGAAAGAACCGGCCCGCGCGGCGCGGTGGAGCGTCAGGTGCATCGCCATCGCGACGCGGCGGTGGAAACGGTCACCGATCACATCGGTCAGGAATGGCCGGTCGCGCTGGTTTTCAACGGCATTTCGCACGCGGTGATGATGTGCACGCCGCGCGATCTGGAAGCGTTCGCGGTCGGGTTCGCGATTTCGGAAGGGATTGTCGAGCGCGGCAGCGACATTCAGGACATCGAGGTCGAATTGCACGACGACGCCGACTTGCCGCACGCCGAAGTGCAATTGCAAGTCGTGCAGCAGGCGTTCGTCGAACTGAAGGAAAAGCGCCGCGCGCTGGCGGGCCGCACGGGCTGCGGAGTGTGCGGCATCGAAAGTATCGATTTGCTCGATCTGAAACCGGAGCGGGTGCCCGACACCGGCTTCCTGCAACGGCTCGCGCCCGACGCAATTGCGCGCGCGGCCCGCGAATTGCCGGCGCATCAGGCGCTCACGCGGCTCACGGGCGGACTGCACGCCGCCGCATGGTGCGACGCCGCGGGCGCGATTCGCTACGCGTTCGAGGACGTCGGCCGCCACAACGCGCTCGACAAACTGATCGGCCAGCTCGTGCTCGATCGCGCGGACACCAAAGAAGGCTTCGTGTTCCTGTCGAGCCGCGCGAGTTACGAACTGGTGCGCAAAGCCGCGCGCGTCGACGTGCCGATGGTCGCGACCATTTCCGCGCCGTCATCGCTCGCGATCGCGATTGCCCGCAAAGCGGGCGTGCGGCTCGTCAGCTTCTGCCGCGAAACGAGCTACGTCGATTACGACACGGCGCAGCCTTAACGCACCGCCGCGCGCCCCGGCCTGCTCAGTCGAATTGCCGGAAATCCGGCTTGCGCTTCTCGAAGAACGCCTTGAACGCCTCGCGCGCTTCGGGCGCGATCAGCATCTTGCCGAAATGCACGGCTTCTTCCGTCATTTGCGTCTGGAGTTCCTGGTGGCTCGCGTGCTTCATCAGGCTCTTCGTCACGCGCAATGACGACGCCGGCAGCGCGGCGAGCTTCGCGGCTTGCGATGCGGCGAACGCGTCGACTTCCGCGGCCGGCAACACGCGGTTCACGAAGCCCATGCGCTGCGCTTCCGCGGCATCGAATGCCTCGCCGAGCAGCAGCTTTTCCGCCGCCGCCTGATAGCCCGCGATCCGCTGCAACAGCAGACTCGACGCCGCTTCCGGGCACAGCCCGAGTTGCGCGAACGGCAGCGAGAAACTCGCGGTGTCCGCCGCATAAACGAGATCGCAGTGCAGCAGCAGCGTCGTGCCGATGCCCACGGCCGGCCCCGCCACCGACGCCACCACCGGCTTCTCCGCCGAACTGATCGCGCGCAGGAACTGGAACACGGGCGAATTCTCGCCCATCGGCGGCGACTTCATGAAATCTTCGAGGTCGTTGCCGGCGCTGAAAATATGCGCGCTGCCGCGAATCAGGATGACGCGCGCCGACGCGTCGCCGTGCGCCTCCACCAGTGCGTCGGCCATCGCCTGGTACATCGCGGCCGTGATCGCGTTCTTCTTGCCGGGCCGGTTGAAGGCAATCGTCAGCACGCCGTCCGCGCGCTCGATCAGGATATCCATCGTCATCTTCATCTCCTCCCACTGCTGATGACACTGCTGCGGAAAATGTAAAAACGGTCCGCAAGCCAGGCGGCCTGCGAACCGTTCTGCGGACCTCAACGGCTGGCCGCGAACACCGGAGCGCGCCGAATCACAGCCGCTCGATAATGCCCGCCGCGCCCATGCCCGTCCCGACGCACATGGTCACCATGCCGTACTTGTAGTTGCGGCGGCGCAAGCCGTGCACCACCGTCGACGCACGAATCGCGCCCGTCGCGCCGAGCGGGTGGCCGAGCGCGATCGCGCCGCCGAGCGGGTTGATCTTCGACGGGTCCAGACCGAGGTCCTGAATCACCGCGAGCGATTGCGCGGCGAACGCTTCGTTCAGCTCGATCCAGTCGAGGTCGTCCTGCTTGAGGCCTGCGGCCTTCAGTGCGGCCGGAATCGCCTCCTTTGGCCCGATGCCCATGATTTCCGGCGGCACGCCGCGCACGGCGAAGCTGACGAAGCGCGCGAGCGGCGTCAGGTTGAACTGCTTCAGGATCTTTTCCGACACGACGATCAGGGCGCCCGCGCCGTCCGAGGTCTGCGAACTGTTGCCCGCCGTCACCGAACCCTTGTTCGCGAACACGGCGCGCAGTTTGGCGAGACCTTCGAGCGACGTCTCGGCGCGCGGGCCTTCGTCGAGAGACACTTCGCGCGTTTGCACGCGCACTTCGCCACTGCCGAGGTCGGGAAAGCGCTCGGTGATGGTGTACGCGGCAATTTCGTCGTTGAACTCGCCGGCTTGCTGCGCAGCAATCGCGCGGCGATGCGATTCGACCGAGAACGCGTCTTGCGCTTCGCGGCTGATCTTCCAGCGCTCGGCGACTTTCTCCGCGGTCAGACCCATGCCGTACGCGATGCCGATGTCCTCGTTGCGGTCGAAGATATGCGGCGACAGCGACGGCTTGTTGCCCATCATCGGCACCATGCTCATCGACTCGCAGCCGCCCGCGATCATCGCGTCCGATTCGCCGACGCGGATGCGGTCGGCGGCCATGGCGAGCGCGGTCAGGCCCGACGCGCAGAAGCGGTTCACCGTGACGCCGCCGACCGTGTTCGGCAAGCCGGCGAGCAACGCGCCGATGCGCGCGACGTTCAGCCCCTGTTCGGCCTCGGGAATCGCGCAGCCGACGATGGCGTCTTCGATCACGCTGGTATCGAGGCCCGGCACTTGCGCCACGGCCGATCTGATCGCGTGCACCAGCAGCTCGTCGGGGCGCGTGTTCCTGAACATGCCGCGCGGCGCCTTGCCGATCGGCGTCCGGCTCGCCGCGACGATGTATGCGTCTTGCAATTGCTTAGTCATTTGGAGTTCCTCTGTGTCGGCTGGCATGAGCGCTTCAGCGCTTGCCAGCCCCATGCAGGTTTATTTGCGCGCACGTCGCTCAGTTGCGCACCGGCTTGCCGGTCTGCAGCATGCCCATGATCCGTTCCTGCGTCTTCTGCGTGCCGAGCAGCTCGACGAACGCGCGACGCTCCAGTTGCAGCAACCATTCTTCATCGACGAGACTGCCCGCTTCCACGTCGCCGCCGCACACGGCTTCGGCGATACGGCTCGCGATCAGGAAATCGTGCTCGCTGATGAAGCGGCCATCGCGCATGTTCACGAGCGAGGCCTTGATGGTCGAGATCGCCGAACGGCCCGCGACCGGCACTTGCGTGACACGCAGCGGCGGACGATAACCGGCGCCCGCGAGCGCGCGCGCTTCCTTCTTCGCGACGTCGAGCAACTCGAACACGTTGAAGACGATCGTGTCGGACGGCTTCAGGTAGCCCATCGCGCGGGCGTCGAGCGCGGAGGCCGAGACCTTCGCCATCGCCGCGTTTTCAAACGACTTCTGCACGAACTTCAACAGGTCGTTCGTCGCGCCGGCCTGGGTCGCGGCTTCCGCCGCGCGCAGCGCCGCTTCCTTCAGGCCGCCGCCCGCGGGCACGAGACCCACGCCAACCTCCACCAGACCGATATAGCTTTCGATGTGCGCGACACGCTTCGCGCTATGCAGCGCCAGCTCGCAGCCGCCGCCGAGCGCAATGCCGGACATCGCCGACACGACCGGCACGCTCGCGTACTTCACGCGCAACATGCCCTGCTGGAACTTCTTCACGAACGGCTCGATGCCCTTCGCGCCGCCCATCATGAACGCGGGCATCGCCTCTTCGAGATTCGCGCCCGCGGAGAACGGGCCGCCCGGCGTGCCGAGCTTGAGCGAAGTCGGCTGCCACACGACGAGACCCTTGTAGTCCTTCTCGGCCAGTTCGATGGCCTGCGTCAGGCCGTCGATCACCGACGGTCCGATCGTGTTCATCTTGCTCTTGAACGACACGATCAGCACGTCGTTCTCGCCGGCGCGGTCGTCGACCCATGCGCGCACCGCGTCGGTCTCGAACAGCGTCTTGCCGTAGGTTTTCGGGTCCGCAGCGGTTTCGCCGACGAGCGGCGCGCGGAACACCTGCCGCTCGTACACGCCGAGCGACGAGCGCGGCACGAACGTTTTCGATGCCGGCGACCACGAGCCTTCATTCGTATGCACGCCGCCCTTGTCGGCGACCGGTCCTTCGAGCACCCACGACGGCAGCGGCACGGTCGAGAGCGCCTTGCCCGCCGCGATATCTTCCTGCACCCACTCGGCAACCTGCTTCCAGCCGGCCGTCTGCCAGCCCTCGAACGGACCTTCGTTCCAGCCGAAGCCCCAGCGGATCGCGAGATCGACGTCGCGCGCGTTGTCGGCAATGAATTGCAGATGCACGCCGATGTAGTGATACACGTCGCGGAAAATGGACCACAGGAACTGAGCCTGCGGATGCTGCGATTCGCGCAGCAGCTTCAGGCGTTCAGCCGCCGGACGCTTCAGAATGCGGCCGACGAGTTCGTCCGCCTTCGCGCCGCCCTCCACGTATTCGCCCGTCTTCGGGTCGAGCACCTTGATCGTCTTGCCTTCCTTCTTGTAAAAGCCGCCGCCGGTCTTCTGACCGAGCGCGCCCTTCTTCACGAGTTCGGCCAGCACAGCCGGCGTTTCGTAGACCGGGAAGAACGGATCGTCCTTCAGGTTGTCCTGCATCGTCTTGATGACGTGCGCCATGGTGTCGAGACCGACCACGTCGGCGGTGCGGAACGTGGCTGATTTCGCGCGGCCGAGACGCGCGCCCGTCAGGTCGTCCACTTCGTCGAAACGCAGGCCGAATTTCGCGGCTTCCGTCATGACGGCGAGAATCGAGAAAATGCCGACACGGTTCGCGATGAAGTTCGGCGTGTCTTTCGCGCGCACGACACCCTTGCCGACCACGCTCGTCAGGAAGCTTTCGAGCTGATCGAGAATGTCCGGGCGCGTGGTCGCGGTCGGAATCAGTTCGACCAGATGCATGTAGCGCGGCGGATTGAAGAAGTGCACGCCGCAAAAGCGCGCCTTCAGTTCATCCGAAAAACCTTGCGACAGCTCGGTGATCGACAGGCCCGACGTGTTCGTCGCGAAGATCGCGTTCGGCGCGATGTGCGGCGAAACCTTCTTGTACAGATCGTGCTTCCAGTCCATCCGCTCGGCGATGGCTTCGATCACGAGGTCGCATTCGGCGAGCTTCGCGATGTCGTCGTCGTAATTGGCGGGCTGGAGATATTGCGCGTCGTCCTTCACGCCGAACGGCGCGGGCGACAGCTTCTTCAGATTCTCGATCGCCTTCAGGGCGATCGCGTTCTTCGGACCTTCTTTTGCGGGCAGATCGAACAGCAGCACGGGCACCTTGGCGTTGATCAGGTGCGCGGCGATCTGCGCGCCCATCACGCCGGCGCCGAGCACGGCCACCTTGCGAATGATCAGATTGCTCACGTCGTTCCTCCGGGGAGTTATGCGGTGTCGCGCAGATTGCGCGATAGAGAGGGTGCTGGCGACAGCGCCGCGCGGTTTCAGCCGTGCGCGGCGCTGTCGCGGGAGAGGCTTAGAACAGCGCTTCTTCGACGTCCATCAGCGGCCTGGAACCGGCGCGCGCCTGGCGGATCGTCATGGCCGTTTCCGGCAGCAGCTTCGCGAAGTAGAAGCGCGCGGTGGCGAGCTTCGCCTTGTAGAACGGATCGCCCGACGCTTCCTTGTCGAGCGCGACGCGCGCCATGCGCGCCCAGAAGTACGAGAACACCAGATGGCCGACGGTGCGCAGATACGGCACGGCGGCGGCGCCGACTTCGTCCGGATTCTGCATCGCCTTCATGCCGATTTCCATGGTGAGCTTCTGCACCTTTTCGCCGATGTCCGCGAGCGGATTGACGAACCCCTGCATCTCCGGCTTGATGCCTTCGGCCTCGACGAACTCGGTGACGAGCTTGCCGAACTTCTTCATCTTCGCGCCCATGTCGCCGAGAATCTTGCGGCCGAGCAGGTCGAGCGCCTGAATCGCATTGGTGCCTTCGTAGATCATGTTGATGCGCGCGTCGCGCACGTACTGCTCCATGCCCCACTCGGCGATGAAGCCGTGGCCGCCGTAAATCTGCATCGCGTGATTCGTGCCTTCGAACGCGTTGTCCGACAGGAACGCTTTCAGGATCGGCGTGAGCAGCGCGACGAGGTCGGCGGCTTCCTTGCGCACCGCTTCGTCGCCGTGCGAGAGTTCCTTGTCGATATGCAGCGCGGACCAGTACGAGAACGCGCGCGCGCCTTCCGCGTACGCTTTCTGCGTGAGCAGCATGCGGCGCACGTCGGGATGCACGATGATCGGGTCGGCGGCTTTTTCCGGCGCCTTCGGGCCGGTCAGCGAACGCATTTGCAGACGCTCTTTCGCGTACGTGAGCGAGTTCTGATACGCGACTTCGGTGAGACCGAGGCTCTGCATGCCGACGCCCAGACGCGCCGCGTTCATCATCACGAACATCGCGTTCAAGCCTTTGTTCGGCTCGCCGACGAGCCAGCCCTTCGCGTTGTCGAGATTGATCACGCAGGTCGCGTTGCCGTGAATGCCCATCTTGTGTTCGATGGAGCCGCATTTCACGCCGTTGCGCTCGCCCGGTTCGCCCGCTTCGTTCGGCACGAACTTCGGCACGATGAACAGCGAAATGCCCTTGGTGCCCTTCGGCGCATCCGGCAGACGCGCGAGCACGAGGTGCACGATGTTCCCGGCGAGATCGTGTTCGCCGCTGGAGATGAAAATCTTCGTGCCGCTGATTGCATACGAACCGTCGCTATTCGGCTCCGCCTTCGTGCGCAGAATGCCGAGATCGGTGCCGCAATGCGGTTCGGTCAGACACATGGTGCCGGTCCACACGCCCGCCACCAGCTTCGGCAGATACGTCTTCTGAAGTTCCGGCGTGCCGTGTGCGTGCAGACATTCGTAGGCGCCGTGCGAGAGGCCGGGGTACATGGTCCACGCCTGATTCGCCGAGTTCAGCATTTCGTACAACGCGTTGTTGACGAACGCGGGCAGCCCCTGGCCGCCGTATTCGGGATCGCAGCCCAACGCCGGCCAGCCGGCTTCCACATACTGTCGATACGCTTCCTTGAAGCCCTTCGGCGTGGTCACGACGCCGTCGCCGGCGTACGTGCAGCCTTCCTGGTCGCCGCTGTGATTGAGCGGGAACAACACTTCGGAACAGAACTTGCCGGCTTCTTCGAGCACGGCGTTGATCGTCTCGGCGTCGAGATCCGCGTGCTTCGGCATTTGCCTGATTTCGGCTTCGACGTTAAGCAGTTCGTGCAACACGAATTGCATGTCGCGCAGCGGCGCGGCGTACTGTCCCATGACTCTCTCCAAAGTTTGACAAGAAGCCAGGCCGTGAGCCGAGTCCGTGGACCGGACTTTCTGCGCCGCTGAATCTTTCGGTTCGGCGGCGTTGCTAACGGCTTTCGCTTTGATACGAAACAATCAGTTTTTCCAGCGCGGCCCACGTAAGACGCACGGCATCCGGCAGATGCAGAAAACGCGCGTCGTGATGCAGGCCGAGCGTGAAGCTGTACAGTTCGAAGAGCATCAACTGCGGATCGGTATCGGCACGCAGATGCCCTTCTTCCACCGCCTGCGAAATCGCGCGCGTGAGCGCAGCACGCCACATCGTCACGCTCGACACCAGTTGCTCGCGCACCGGGTTGTCCGCGCGGTCGTCGTACTCGACGGCGCCGCTGATGTAGATGCACCCCGTCGTGACTTCCTGGATGCGCTTCTCGATCCAGCGGGAAATCATCGCGCGCAAACGTGGCAGGCCGCGAGGCTCGCGCACGCTCGGGAAAAACACCTCGTCTTCGAAACGACGGTGATATTCGCGCACGACTTCCACCTGCAGATCCTCGCGCGACCCGAAATGTGCAAACACACCGCTTTTGCTCATTTGCATGCGCTCGGCCAGGAGGCCAATCGTCAGACCTTCGAGTCCGTCGCGGCTTGCAAGATCCAGTGCTGCGTCGAGAATTGCGGCTCGCGTTTGTTCGCCTTTTCGCATAGCTTTTACCGTTCTAATGTGACCGAAAGAAAATCGAACGGCCGTACTATTATTGAGTGGCGCCGTCCGCGAAACAAGGACTTTATTAGAAACCGGTTTCTAACCTGATTTCAATTCTGGAGCATCCGACAATCAGAGAAATCTGATTTTTTAGAGGGGTTTGCCTTGAAGGCCGACATGATGCCGCAGAAGTGCCGCCCTGAAGAAGGGGCTTGACGCCGCGAGGCTGAGACGTGGCGAATTCCGCCGACGCAACCATTCAGTCATACCCGCCGACCGTCAGCAATTTCATGACCGCCCGGTAGGTCGTGTAGGCGAGCCAGTTGAGCAGCCGCTCGGCCGCCGGGCGCGCGTGGTAGCGCGCTTCGTCGATGCGCTGCGCGTCCTTGAAAGCCACGAGAATCGCTTGCCGCAGCGCGTCGATCGACGGGTCGTTCACCAGCACGACGTTGGCTTCGTTGTTGAGCATCAAGCTCAGCGCGTCGAGATTCGACGAGCCGACCGTCGCCCAGTTCGAGTCGACCACCGCGACCTTGCCGTGCAGCAGGGTTTTCTCGTACTCCGCGATCTGCACGCCGGCTCTCAGCAGCGCGCGATACAGGAACGGCACCGCATAATCGAGCGCCTTGAACTCCTTGCGCCCGACGATCAGCTTCACCGTCACGCCGCGCCGCGCCGCATACACGAGCGCGCGCCGCAGCTTGCGGC
Organism: Paraburkholderia sp. MPAMCS5; assembly: GCF_036016995.1. Classification (NCBI taxonomy): domain Bacteria; kingdom Pseudomonadati; phylum Pseudomonadota; class Betaproteobacteria; order Burkholderiales; family Burkholderiaceae; genus Paraburkholderia; species Paraburkholderia sp. MPAMCS5. The sequence goes on along the minus strand of NZ_JAYXBK010000008.1, from coordinate 16,691 downwards.
CGGGCATGAAGTACGGATTCGCCAGCAGCACCTCGCTGCGCGACTGGCCGATCGCGGTCAGATAAGCCTTTTCGATCGCGCGCCGATTGATCAGGTTGTCGCGCGCGACGAACGCCACGCACGGCTCGCCGCCCGCCCACAACGCTTCGTTGCGGCGCCGGCGGCGGCGGCGCAAGGTGCCGAGCGACGCGGTCCTATCCGGGCTGAGATCGGGTTCCAGCAAGTCCAGCGGCCGATGCCCGACGCGAATCCGCCGCCATTGCACCTCGAAGGCCTGGCGGACGTCGTTGACCACCGGGCCATGCAGTTCGACCGCGAAATCCCAGCGCCGGAAGGGCAGCGTTTCGCCGTTGTTCTCGTAATCGTCGACGATGTTGATGCCGCCGCAGTACGCGAACTGGTCGTCGATCACGGCGAGCTTGCGGTGCGTGCGCGAAAACCCGAAGCGCCCGAAGATATGCGGGTTGTAAATGCGATGCTCGATGCGCGCGTTCGCCCACTCGTCGAACATGGGCAGACGCGCGGTGCCGATGCCGTCGGTAATCACACGCACGCGCACGCCGCGCGCCGCCGCGCGCAGCAGCGCCGCGCCGACCGTCTGCCCGGCCTCGTCGTAGCAAAAGATATAGGTTTCGAGAACGACGTCGCGCTGCGCGGCATCGACACGCTCGATGAGCGCGCTGAAGAATTCACCGCCGGAGCGCAGCAGCTTGATGTCGTTGCCGCTCGTGAAGCGGTAGCGCTGCCAATAGCGGCGGCCGAGCAGCGATTGCCGCAGACGGGCGAAACGGCGCGCGCCGCCGACGCTCATCGGCGAAACTCCGGCCGCTCGCGCAGCCTCGTGGGCAATTGCAGGATCGCATCCGCATTCGACGACGAGAAGCAGCGCGACGCCGCCGCTTCATACGGCAGCCACAGAAACGCCGTGTGCTCGCGCGGCGCGAGCGTCACTTCGAGCTGCTCGGGCACTTGCACGCTGAACCAATGCTCGGTGTTGTGGATGACGCCTTCGGCATAGCGATGCAGGAAGCGCGGATAGATCTCGTATTCGATCGAATAGCGCCAATCGAACAATGCGCTGAGCGGCACCTGCGCGCTGCCGACCACAATGCCCGTTTCTTCGGCCACTTCACGCGCCGCCGTTTCGGCGAGCGGCTCGTCGAGGTGATCTTTGGAACCCGTCACCGATTGCCAGAACCCCGGCGTGTCGGCGCGTTCGATTAACAGCACATCGAGCGCGGGCGTATGAATGACGACGAGTACGGACTGCGGGATTTTCGGCGGTTTCGGCATGGCTTGAAAACGGGGCGCTACGCTTGCGCGATACAGGTCGGCGAGTGACCGATGAGCGGTCGAAAGCTGCTGCATCGACTGTAACGCAAAAAACGAAAAAGGCGCCGGGAGTTTCCTCCTGCGCCTTTTCCGTGTGCTTCCACTGTCGTTTTCAGACAGCATTCATTCGATTCAAGCGGATCGCCTCAAGCCATTACGCCTTCGGTTCCGGCGTGCGCAGACGGATGTGCAGCTCGCGCAACTGGCGCTCGTCCACTTCGCTCGGCGCCTGCGTGAGCAGACACTGCGCGCGTTGCGTCTTCGGGAACGCGATCACGTCGCGGATCGAGTCGGCGCCGGCCATCATCGTGACGATGCGGTCGAGACCAAACGCGATACCGCCGTGCGGCGGCGCGCCGTACTGCAACGCGTCGAGCAGGAAGCCGAACTTGGCTTGCGCTTCTTCCGCGTTGATCTTCAGCGCGCGGAACACCTTGCTCTGCACTTCTTCGCGATGGATACGCACCGAGCCGCCGCCGATTTCCCAGCCGTTCAGCACCATGTCGTATGCCTTCGCGAGGCAGCGCGCCGGGTCCGTTTCGAGATACTCCAGGTGCTCGTCCTTCGGGCTCGTGAACGGGTGATGCGCGGCCACGTAGCGGTTGTCTTCCTCGTCGTATTCGAACATCGGGAAGTCGACCACCCAAAGCGGCTTCCAGCCCGACTCGACAAGACCGTTGGCCTTGCCGAATTCCGAATGACCGATCTTCAGACGCAGTGCGCCCAGGCTGTCGTTCACGACTTTCGCGCGATCCGCCGCGAAGAAAATGATGTCGCCGTCTTGTGCGCCGGTGCGCTCGATGATCGCCTTGACCGCTTCGTCGTGCAGGTTCTTGACGATCGGGCTTTGCAGACCGTCACGGCCCTTCGCCACTTCATTGACCTTGATCCACGCGAGGCCCTTCGCGCCGTAGATGCGCACGAATTCCGTGTAGCTGTCGATGTCGCCACGCGAAAGCTCGCCGCCCTTCGGCACGCGGATCGCCGCGACGCGGCCGTCTTTCGTGTTGGCCGGCGCGCTGAACACCTTGAAATCGACGTCTTTGACGGCGTCGGTCAGATCGGTGAATTCGAGCTTCACGCGCAGGTCCGGCTTGTCCGAACCGAAACGGCGCATGGCTTCCGAATACTCCATGACCGGGAATTTCTCGTCCAGCTCGACGCCGATCGTCTCCTTGAAGACGTGACGGATCATGGCTTCGAACAGATCGCGGATTTCCTGTTCCGACAGGAACGAGGTTTCGCAGTCGATCTGGGTGAATTCCGGCTGACGGTCGGCGCGCAGGTCTTCGTCGCGGAAACACTTGACGATCTGGTAGTAGCGATCGAAGTTCGCCACCATCAGAAGCTGCTTGAAGAGCTGCGGCGACTGCGGCAGCGCGAAAAACTGACCGGGGTTCGTACGCGACGGCACGAGATAGTCGCGCGCGCCTTCCGGCGTGCTCTTGGTGAGCATCGGCGTTTCGATGTCGATAAAGCCTTGCGCGTCCAGATACTTGCGCACTTCGATCGCGACGCGATAGCGCAAGCGCAGGTTGTGCTGCATCTGCGGGCGGCGCAGATCGAGCACGCGATGCGTGAGGCGCGTGGTTTCCGAGAGGTTGTCGTCGTCGAGATGGAACGGCGGCGTGACCGACGCGTTCAGCACGACCAGCTCGTGGCACAGCACTTCGATCTTGCCGCTCTTCAGCGCGGCGTTCGTCGTGCCTTCCGGGCGGCTGCGCACCACGCCCTTGATTTGCAGACAGAATTCGTTGCGCACGCCTTCGGCGGCCTTGAACATCTCCGCGCGATCCGGGTCGCAGACGACCTGCACGAGGCCTTCGCGGTCACGCAGGTCGATGAAGATAACGCCGCCATGGTCGCGGCGGCGGCTTACCCAGCCGCACAGCGAGACGGATTGGCCCAGCAGTTCTTCGGTCACCAGACCGCAATATTCAGATCTCATCGACATGATGTTTGACTTTCGTTTTGCATTGGTTGAACGGCGCGCGGCAGTTGTCACTGCGTGAAACCTTGCGCACCGGCATTACAGCGGAGGCTCGACTGCCGTGCGGCGCACCGGCGCCGGGGGCGCGGACGGCGCCACGACGCCCATCGAGACGATGTACTTGAGCGCGGCGTCGACCGTCATGTCGAGTTCGACCACTTCGCTCTTGGGCACCATCAGGAAGAAGCCGGACGTTGGGTTCGGCGTAGTCGGCACATACACGCTGACGTGATCTTCTTTCAGGTGATTGATCACGTCGCCGCCCGGAATGCCGGTCAGAAACGCAATCGTATAGCAGCCGCGGCGCGGGTATTCGATCAGCAGCGCCTTGCGGAATGCGTTGCCGCTACTCGACAGCAAGGTGTCGGACACTTGCTTGACGCTCGTGTAGATCGGGCCGACCACGGGAATATGGGCGACCACGACTTCCCACCATTTCACGAGCTTCTGGCCCACGAAGTTCTGGGTCAACAGGCCAACGACAAAGACGAACGCCAGCGTCAGCACCGCGCCGATGCCCGGCAGGCGGAACCCGAACAGGCGCTCGGGCTGCCATGAGCGCGGCAGCAGCAACAGCGTCTGATCCATTGTGCCGATGATGAGACCGAGCACCCACAGCGTGATGGCCAAAGGCACCAGCACCAGGAGGCCAGTCAGGAACACCGATTTGAGCGTCGTTTTTTTCGTCGTCATGTGTACCGCCAGAAGGCCGCGCGGCCGAAGCGACGCGCGGCGTGTACGCCGCCCGCGTGGGCGACAGTGCTACTAGACGCCGCCGGAACCGCTCGGGGCTGCCGCAGGCGCCGGCGTCGCCGCAGGCGTGGCCGGCGCGGCCGCTGCGCTGCTGGCCGTGTCGGATTTTGCGACGCCGTTGCCGGCCGCCGAGGCATTGTCACCCGAACCCGCGTTGGAGCCGCCGTTCGGGCCGCCGTTGGCCGGCGCGGTGGCGCTGCCATTGCCGTTATTGCCATTGTTGCCGCCGCGGAAGTCGGTGACGTACCAGCCCGAGCCTTTCAGCTGAAAGCCAGCGGCGGTGAGTTGTTTCCTGAAGGTGTCATTCCCGCACTCGGGACATTGCGTCAACTGGGCGTCGCTCATCTTCTGAAGCACGTCCTTCCCGAAGCCGCATGACTCGCAACGATAAGCGTAAATCGGCATGACCTTTTTCCCTACTGAAATCTGGTAAACGCTTGCAAAGCCTTGAATTATAGCCGCAAACGGCAACACGCCCCCGCATTTTGGGGATAAGCGCCCGGCGCGGCCGCCATCGCGTCAAATCAGGGCTGCCGCAGGCAAAATCAAGGGCCGCGCGGGCGTGCGCCGCGGCAGGCTTCCGATCCGGCGCGGCCGCGAGCGGCGGCGCTCAGGCGCGGCGGCGCCAGGTGAGCCAGCGCTCACGCCCGGCAAAGACCGGAATCGAGTCGCTCACCGGCTCGTCTTCGATCAAATCGAAAGACGGCGTGAACAGCGCCTCGAGTTCCGCGCGCTCCATGCCGAACGGCGGACCTTTCTGCGTCGCGCCGATAAAAAAGAACCCCGCGAGCAGCGCGCCCTCCGGCAATAGCTGCGCCATTCGCTGCGCATAATCGGCGCGGCGCGTCGGCGGCAATGCGCAAAGAAACGCGCGTTCGTAGATCCACGCAGGCGTAAAGGGCGGCTCGTAAGTGAAAAAATCCGCCTCTTCGACAAGTTGCGCCTGCTGCTCGCCCAGTTGCGCGCGCGCCACGGCCACGGCAGCGTGCGAAAAATCGATCGCCCGAACCGGGCTGCCATGCGCGGCGAGCCATGTGGCCTCATGCGCGCTGCCGCAGCCTGGAATCAACACAGCCTCGCCGACGTGACGGCCCGCAAACGACTGGAACGCCGACGGCACGCCCGCCTGATCCCACGGCGTGAAATGACGCTCGAAACGCTCGTCCCAGAACGCGGCCGAGTTCGGATCGCGGTTCTCGAAATCGGGTACCGGAGTTTGAGTGGGATCGCTCATCGCATACCTCGTATTCGGATCACGCGGATCACGCGCCGTAAGCCAGCGCGAGGAACATCCGCGCCAGCGCCGCGCCGACACCGACCGCCACGCCGAACAGCAACAAGCCTTGCAGCAGACGGTTGGTGCGTTTCTGTTCGAGCAGTATCCGCCGGATCATGTCGTCGTTGCCGACGCGCCCATGGTCGTGCCGCTCGGCCAGCACATGATGAATCAGGCGCGGCAACTGCGGCAGCGTCTTGCTCCACTGCGGCGCTTCGATCTTCAGGCGCTCGTACCAGCCGCGCAAGCCGATCTGCTCGTTCATCCAGCGCTCGAGATAAGGCTTCGCGGTCTTCCACAAGTCCAGTTCCGGATCGAGCGAGCGGCCGAGCCCTTCCACATTGAGCATGGTTTTTTGCAGCAGCACGAGTTGCGGCTGAATCTCGACGTTGAAGCGGCGCGACGTCGAAAAAAGGCGCATCAGCACCTGACCGAGCGAGATGTCCTTCAGCGCGCGGTCGAAATACGGCTCGCACACCGCGCGAATCGCGCTTTCGAGTTCCTCGACGCGCGTGGTGGGCGGCACCCAGCCCGACTCCAGATGCAGCGTGGCCACGCGATGGTAGTCGCGCTTGAAAAACGCCAGGAAATTCTGCGCGAGGTAGTTTTTGTCGAAGTCCGACAGCGCGCCGATGATGCCGAAGTCCAAAGCGATATAGCGGCCGAAATGCATCGGATCGAGGCTTACCTGGATGTTGCCCGGATGCATGTCGGCGTGGAAAAAGCCGTCGCGAAACACCTGCGTGAAGAAGATTTCGACGCCTTCGCGCGCGAGCTTCGGAATATCCACGCCTGCCGCGCGCAGCGTGTCCACCTGACTGATCGGCACGCCGACCATGCGCTCCATGACGAGCACCGTGGGCGTGCAGAACTCCCAGTACATTTCCGGCACGAGCAGCAGGTCGAGCCCGGCAAAGTTGCGGCGCAACTGGCTGCCGTTGGCCGCCTCGCGCATCAGGTCGAGTTCGTCGTGCAGATATTTGTCGAATTCGGCGACCACCTCGCGCGGCTTCAGGCGCTTGCCGTCCGCCCACAAGCGCTCGGCCCAGACGGCCAGATCGCGCAGCAACGCGAGGTCCGAATCGATCACGGGCAGCATGTTCGGACGCAGCACCTTCACGGCGACGGCCTTGCCCGCATGCTGCCCCGCCTTGACCGTGGCGAAGTGGACCTGCGCAATCGACGCGCTCGCCACCGGCACGCGTTCGAAGTCGTCGAAGAGAACGTCGACCGGCGCGCCGAGCGACTTCTCGACGAGCCCGATCGCCACCTCGGAGTCGAACGGCGGCACCTGATCCTGGAGCTTCGCGAGTTCGTTCGCAATATCGACCGGCAACAGGTCGCGCCGCGTGGACAGCACCTGCCCGAATTTGACGAAGATCGGCCCGAGGCTTTCCAACGCGAGCCGCAAACGCACGCCGGGCGGCGCGTCGAACTTCCGGCCGATGGTGGTGATACGCAGCAGCAGACGCACGCGCCGGTCGTTGACGCGGCCGAGCATCATCTCGTCAAGACCGAAACGGATAACCGTGAAGAAAATCTTGAGGAAACGCAGAAAACGCATAGTTGTGCCCAGTGACTAGCGCGTGCCGCGCAACGTGGCGGCGGCGCCCGACGTACCCACGCCACGGGCTTCGGCCTTCTGTTCGAGACGCTGGATGCGTTTTTCCACGCGCGCCAGGGCGTCGCGTGCGCGCGCGAGTTCGGCGTTGAAGTCTTCGAGCGCGCTGCGGCGCACGAGTTGGGGATTCTCGTCGAGCAGATATTCGGCGGCCGTGTCGAGCAGATTGCGCCCAGTGCGCTGCACGTGTTCGCCGACCGTGCGCACGATCGACGCGACGCGCCACGCGGGACCGTCGCCGATCAGCTTCGCCAGATCCTCTTCCGGCTCCCAGCGCAGATGCTCGGCAAGCTTCGCGATGACCGTGGCGAACTCCGCATCGCCCTCGATCTTCACGTGCTTCATGACGGCCGCCTGGCCGCCCTGCACGAAAGCGGGCAACGCGTCGGACGGCACGGAAATGGTCACGTCGAACTGCTGCGCGTCACTTTCGCCGACCGTGCCGAGATAGCCGTCCGGCTGCACCAGCAGCGTCAACACGACCGGCGGCGACGCCAGCCTGGCGGTCTTGCCCGCATACGGGGCGAGGCGCTCACGAGCCCACGATTCGCGGGCGAGCAGATGATTGACAGCAGCAGCGAAGGGCTTGGCGGCGAGGGTCATTGAAAGTGGCAAGAAAAAACCCGTGCGAGCGAGTGCTTGCGCGGGTTCCTATTGTAACGTCCGTTCGCTTCGCGGCCTGCTCAGCCGAACGGCTAACGTTGCACACTCATTCGGGACGGATGGCGCTGCGTCCTTCCACGTCTCAGTGCTGCGCGAGTTGCTGGATGCCGGCCAGCAACCAGCCCTCGCCGGCGCGATTCGCTTTGGACAGGTTCCACACTTCGGCGAACGGCTCGGCCGCCGCGCCCGGCGCCTCGCGGATCAGGCCGGAAAAGCGAACGCTCGCGAAGTATTCGCTCGCGCGTTCCTCGACGCCCAGCAGGTCGGCGTTCAACTGCACCACGTCTGTTTGATTCGTTTCGGCGCCGCGCGAAGCCAGATCGACGCGAACCTCGGCGAACATTTCCGGCGTGGTGAATTCGCGGATGTCCTCGATATTGCCCACGTCCCACGCAGCTTGCAGACGCACGAAGTACACCTTGGCGTTGCGCAGGAACGCTTCGGAATCGAAGCCCGCCGGCACGCTTGGCGTGATGTTGACCGACGGCGTGGCGAGCGGGTTGCCCTGCGGTTCGGGATAGGAGCCGGCGGGCGGCGGCGTATAGCGCGGCTCCTGCGTGTAGCCGGTAGCGCCCGAATTGAGCGACGGCGACTGGCCCGCGTAAGCCGGTTGCGACGCATCGCGCTTGCGGCCCATGAAGCGGCGGATCAGCCAGATGCCGATCATGGCAAGGACCGCGATCACGATGATGTTGGCCATGGCGCCCGCGAACGCGCCGCCCAGTCCGAAGTGCGACAGCAACGCGGCGATACCGAGACCGGCCGCCAGACCGGCGATCGGCCCGAGCCAGCGCGAGCGGTTAGGCTGTGCGGCCGGAGTCGGCGCGGGGGCCGGCGCCGGTTGCGCGCGCTGCTGCATGGCCTGATTGCTTTGCGAAGGTTGGTACGGCGTCGCTTGATGCTGCTGCTGAACGGTGTTCGACTGACGGCCGATACTACGGCCACCGCCCATGCGGCGAGCTTCCGCATCGAGCGAGGCGACGGAGCCGGCCATGATCAGACCGACCATCGCGATCAGTCCGATTCTTCTCACCAGCGACCGCCTAACCTTACGGGGAGATAACAACGCTGAATCGGACATTTTGGCACTTTCCTTTAAGAAACGATGGGTTAGGAACCCTAGTATTTGGTCCCCACATGTAAAGCTACCACGCCAGCTGACAAATTGTAATATTTGACGCCATCAAGGCCAGCTTGTTCCATCATTGTTTTTAAAGTTTCCTGGTCCGGATGCATCCGGATCGATTCCGCCAGGTAGCGGTAGCTGTCGGCGTCTTTCGCAAAGCGCTCGCCAAGCCACGGCAGCACCTTGAACGAATAGACGTCGTACGCTTTTTTCAGCGGGTCCCACACCTTCGAGAATTCCAGCACCAGCAGACGCCCCGCCGGTTTCAGCACGCGACGCATTTCCGCCAGCGCGACGTCCTTATGCGTCATGTTGCGCAAGCCGAATGCCACGGTTACGACGTCGAAGTAATTGTCCGGAAAGGGAATTTTCTCGGCGTCGCAGAGCAGCGCCGGGGTGATGACACCCTTGTCGAGCAGACGGTCGCGGCCCACGCGCAGCATCGATTCGTTGATGTCCGTATGCCAGACCTCGCCGGTTTCGCCCGCCTGTTTCGCGAATGCCTTTGACAGATCGCCCGTGCCGCCCGCGATGTCGAGCACTTTATAGCCCGGCCGCACGTTGGCCTGGGCGATCGTGAACATCTTCCACGCCCGGTGCAACCCGCCCGACATCAGGTCGTTCATCAAGTCGTAGTTGGCGGCAACCGAGTGGAACACGCCCGCCACCTTCTGCGCCTTGTCCTGTTCGTCGACCGATTGAAAGCCGAAGTGGGTTTTGCTCATCGCGCTTGTCCTTTCCGCGTATTCTGAAATGTTGCGCCGCATCAGTGCGGCGGGTCAGGCGAATCGTATCAGTGACAGTGCCCATGCGCAGCGCCGGGCGACACCATCGGCGCATCGCGCTCGACGCCCGCCGCAGCCAGTTTGTCGAGATACGCGCGCCAGAGTTCATCCTGGCGCCGCGCCAGGTCGTAGAGCAGGTCCCACGAATAGATGCCGGTGGCGTGGCCGTCCGAGAAAGTCGGCTGGATCGCGTAATTGCCGACGCCTTCGAGCATCGTGATCGTGACGTCGCGCTTGCCGGTTTGCAGCGTTTCCTGGCCGGGCCCGTGGCCTTGCACTTCCGCCGACGGCGAATACACGCGCAGCAGCTCGAACGACAGCCGATACGATTCGCCGCTCGCGTACTGCAATTCGAGCACGCGCGACTTCGAATGCAGGACGATGCCGCTCGGCACCGGAGTCTCGGGAGTCAGTCCGCTCATGATGGCCTCATAGGAAGCGCCGCCGCGCTGGAACTCGCCCGTGTGGGCATGGCGCGCAGCGGCGGGTGTTTGCGCTCAGCTGGGAGCCTGTTCGATTTCATGCCGCACGGCTTCGCGCAGCAAGGTAGCTTGCGCGCGGCGCGACGACAGCATGGCTTCGGACACCGTGCGCTGGCGCGGCGCCCAGATGGGCAGCGGGAAGTGAGCGTCGTTCGAAAAACGCGGAATCACGTGCCAGTGCACATGCGGCACCTGATTGCCGAGGCTCGCGAGATTCACCTTGGCCGGTTGCATGACGCGCCGGATCGCGCGCTCGACCGCGTACACGGCGTGCATCACCCGATCGCGCTCGCCGGCGGCGAGATCGGAAAACTCGGCCACGTGCTGGTTCCAGATCACGCGGCAAAAGCCCGGGTAATCGTGTTCGTCGGCGAGGACAACACGCAAGGTGTCGTCCTGCCACAGCACGTCGCCGCCATCTTCACGGCAAAAAACGCAGTCCATCGTCGTCCTCAGGGAGAAATCGTCGGTCGTGCCATTAAACCAGCACGCGCTCGATTCCGCCATTGTTCGCCCGTTGCACGTAATCGACCATCCAGTCTTCTCCGAGTACGTGGCGCGCCATTTCGACGACGATGTAATCCGCCTCGATGCCCGCGTCTTCGTTGTAACGCGAGAGACCTTGCAGGCAGGACGGGCAGCTCGTGAGGATCTTCACGTCGGTCGCGCCCGCAGTGCCAGGATTGGGCTGCGGGCCGTCGCCGGCTTTCAGCACGGAGCCGCTGGGCGCGCCCGCCGCGCCCGCCGACGCATTGGCCGGATTGATCGCGTTCGCGCCCGCTTCGGCAACCAGCGGAATGCCGCGCAGCTTCGCGGCGCCCTTACGGATTTCCTCTTCCTTGCGGAAGCGCACCTGCGTCGATATATCCGGACGCGTGACCGCGAGCGTGCCCGACTCGCCGCAGCAGCGGTCGTTCTTCTCGATCTTGTAGCCGTCTTTCTCGGCGCCCATCAGCGAGTTGACGAGCTTGACCGGGTCCATGGTCTTGATCGGCGTGTGACACGGGTCGTGATACATGTAGCGCACGCCGTTCACGCCGTCGAGCTTCATGCCCTTTTCGAGCAGGAACTCGTGAATGTCGATGATCCGGCAGCCGGGGAAGATCTTGTCGAATTCATAACCGGCGAGCTGGTCGTAACACGTGCCGCACGACACCACCACCGTCTTGATGTCGAGGTAATTGAGCGTGTTCGCGACGCGGTGGAACAGCACGCGATTGTCCGTGACGATCTGCTCGGCCTTGTCGTACTGGCCCGAGCCGCGCTGCGGATAGCCGCAACACAGATAGCCCGGCGGCAATACCGTTTGCACGCCCGCTTCCCACAACATGGCCTGCGTCGCGAGGCCGACTTGCGAGAAGAGCCGCTCGGAGCCGCAACCGGGGAAATAGAACACCGCTTCCGTGTCGGCGGTGGTCGTCTTCGGATTGCGGATGATCGGGACAATCTTGTTGTCCTCGATATCGAGCAGCGCGCGCGCGGTTTTCTTCGGCAGATTGCCCGGCATCTTCTTGTTCATGAAGTGGATCACCTGCTGCGTGACCGGCGGCTTGCCGACCGTTGCCGGCGGGTGCGCCGTCTGCTTCTTCACGAGCTTCTTCAGCACGTCGTTGCCGAGTCGTTGCGCCTTGTAGCCGATGCCCATCATCGCGGTGCGCGCGAGGTTGATGGTCTGCGGGTTCGTCGCGTTGAGGAAGAACATGCCGGCCGCATTGCCCGGATTAAACTTCTTCTTGCCCATTTTGCGCAGCAGGTTGCGCATGTTCATGGTCACGTCGCCGAAGTCGATCTTCACCGGGCACGGCGTCACGCATTTGTGACAGACGGTGCAGTGATCAGCGACGTCGTTGAACTCGTCCCAGTGCTTGATCGACACGCCGCGGCGCGTCTGCTCTTCGTACAGGAACGCCTCGACCAGCAGCGACGTGGCGAGAATCTTGTTGCGCGGGCTGTACAGCAGGTTCGCGCGCGGCACGTGGGTCGCGCACACCGGCTTGCATTTGCCGCAGCGCAGGCAGTCCTTGATCGACTCAGAAATCGCGCCGATGTCGGACTGCTGCATGATCAGCGATTCATAGCCCATCAGGCCGAAGCTCGGCGTGTAGGCGTTGCGCAAGTCGGCGCCTTCGAGCAGCTTGCCCGCGTTGAAGCGGCCATGCGGATCGACGCGCTGCTTGTACGCGCGGAATTCGCCGATCTCGTCGTCGGTGAGGAATTCCAGCTTGGTGATGCCGATGCCGTGCTCGCCGGAGATCACGCCGTCGAGCGAACGCGCGAGCTTCATGATGCGCGCGACCGCGGTATGCGCGTCCTGCAGCATCTCGTAGTTGTCGGAGTTGACCGGCAGGTTCGTGTGCACGTTGCCGTCGCCCGCGTGCATGTGCAGCGCGACGAACACGCGGCCGCGCAGCACCTGCTTGTGGATCGCCTGCGCTTCGTCGAGGATCGGCTTGAATTCGCCGCCGTTGAAAATCTGCCGCAATTCCGCGCGGATTTCCTGCTTCCACGACACGCGGATCGTACGGTCCTGCGTGACATGGAACACGTTCGCGTCGGGCTGCGCGTCCACGCGGTCGGCGAATTTTTCGGCGAGCGCCTCGTAGCCGAGTCCGACCAGATAGTGCTGCGCCTCGCGCAACGACAGGTCGAGCTTGTCGCGCAGGAACTCCCAGCGCGTGCGCACGCGCTTGAGCAGATCGAGCGCCTGCTGCACGCGGTCTTCGAGCAGCTCCGCGCTCGGGATTTCATTGGCGTCGTCGCTCTTGCCGAGCGGCAGCTTGCCGCCCTTGAAGAACGCTTCGAGCGCGTCGACCAGTTGCAGCTTGTTCTTGATCGACAGCTCGATGTTGATGCGCTCGATGCCGTCCGTGTACTCGCCCATGCGGTCGAGCGGGATCACCACGTCTTCGTTGATCTTGAACGCGTTGGTGTGCTTTGCGATCGCGGCGGTGCGGCTGCGGTCGAGCCAGAAGCGCTTGCGCGCCTCGGCGCTGACCGCGACGAAGCCCTCGCCGCTCTTGCCGTTGGCCATGCGCACGACTTCCGACGTGGCCTGCGCGACCGCGTCCGCATCGTTGCCGACGATGTCGCCGATCAGCACCATCTTCGGAAACGCGTTGCGCTTGCTCTTGGTCGCGTAACCGACCGCGCGCAGATAGCGCTCGTCGAGGTGTTCGAGGCCGGCGAGAATCGCGCCGCCCTGCTTCGACGTTTCGAACAGGTAATCCTTGATTTCGACGATGCTCGGAATCGCCTCGCGCGCCTGGCCGAAGAATTCGAGGCACACCGTGCGCGTATGCGCGGGCATCTTGTGCAGCACCCAGCGCGCGGACGTGATGAGCCCGTCGCAGCCCTCTTTCTGCACGCCCGGCAGGCCGGCGAGGAATTTATCCGTGACGTCCTTGCCGAGGCCTTCCTTACGGAATACGCGGCCTTTGATGTCGAGCGACTCCGTGCGCAGGAGCTTCTCGCCCGGCGCGGAGTTGCCGTCAAACCATTTCAGCTCGAAACGCGCGACTTCGATGTCGTGAATCTTGCCGAGGTTGTGTTCCAGACGCGTGACTTCGAGCCAGTTCCCTTCCGGGTCGACCATGCGCCACCAGGCGAGGTTGTCGAGCGCCGTGCCCCACAGCACGGCCTTCTTGCCGCCCGCGTTCATCGCGACGTTGCCGCCGACACACGACGCGTCGAGCGAAGTGGGATCGACGGCGAACACGAAGCCCGCCTGCTCGGCGGCCTCGGTCACGCGGCGCGTGACCACGCCCGCGCCGGAGAAAATGGTCGGCACTTTACGATCGACACCCGGCAGTTCGGTCATTTCCACCGCGCCCAGCTGTTCGAGCTTTTCGGTGTTGATGACGGCCGAGAACGGCGTGAGCGGCACCGCGCCGCCCGTGTAGCCGGTGCCGCCGCCACGCGGAATCACGGTCAGCCCGAGTTCGAAACACGCCTTGATCATGCCGGCGATTTCGGCCTCGGTATCCGGCGTCAACACGACGAACGGATATTCCACGCGCCAGTCGGTCGCGTCGGTCACATGCGACACGCGGGACAAACCGTCGAACTTGATGTTGTCCTTTTCCGTGACGCGGCCCAGCACCTTGGTCGCGCGGCGGCGCAAATCGTAAGTTTTCTGGAACTCGCTTTCGAATTCGTCGACGGCGCGGCGCGCCGCCTGCACCAGCGTTTCGACGCGGGCGGCGCGGTCGACACCCGCTTCGTCGCCATGCTCGGTCAGATCGGCGCGGCGGCGCTTCTCGATTTCCGACAGACGGTGATGCAGCGCCTCGATCAGCATGGCGCGGCGCTTCGGGTTGTCGAGCAGGTCGTCCTGCAAATACGGATTGCGGCGCACCACCCAGATGTCGCCCAGCACTTCATAGAGCATGCGCGCCGAGCGGCCTGTGCGGCGCTCCGCGCGCAGTTCGGCGAGCGCCGCCCACGCGTCGTCGCCTAGCAGGCGGATGACGATCTCGCGGTCGGAAAACGACGTGTAGTTGTAGGGAATTTCGCGCAGGCGCGCTTCGGGATCGGCGGCCCCCGCAGCGGCGGCGCCGTGCGGATCGAAAACTTGAGGTGCGTTCATGTGTGGACGACTCGGTGGATCAGCCCGACGCGCTCATGGCGAGGCGCCGGCTGACGGTGCGCGTGGGGCGCAATGCTTGGAAATCTTCTTGGGGAGCGAAGCACCACCGACGGTCTGCCCACGTCGGTCGCTTCACGGCGCTCAGATACTGCTACACGATCGTGCGTGGCGAACGTGACGCTCCGCCGCGGGACACGACTCACGCGGGACAGGCATCAAGTGGGCGATCCGAGGCTGCCAGTGCATCTTCCGATCCTTATTCCAAAATGGAATTCTACCGCATCGGCCGTTGCGGCGTTGATGGCTGAATCGGAGCCGGGGCGGGATTTGCGGCGGCGCAGCATCGCCGGCGTCCGCGCCGCGCGCATTCGCGCCGATCATACGGATAACGCTCGTAAAAAAAGTCACCATGGCTCCGGAAATCAGACCATTGAAAGACATCGTGCTGCCCGGGATTGTCGCCGGCGTGCTTTCCACGGTGGCGCTCGGCGCCTGCGCGCGCCTTGCCGGCAAGCGTTCGGCCGCGCCGATCAGCGCCGTGAGCCACTGGGTCTGGCCGGAAGAAGTGAACCAGACGGCGCATCCGTGCGCGCGTCACATCGTGACGGGGCTCTCGATTCATCATCTGATGTCGCTCGGCTGGGCCGCCGTCAATGCGTACGCGCTGGCGGCCATCCAGGAAGCCGTGGCGCCGTGCCGCGATTCACGCGCGGAGCACCGACAACGCGTTGCGCTGGCGAGCGGCCTGACGCTCTTCGCCGCGTTCAGCGACTACGTGATCGTGCCGAAGCGCTTCACGCCGGGCTTCGAGTTTCATTTGCGGGTGCCGCAAATCGCCGTCGCCTATGTGGCTTTCGGCACGGGACTGGTGACGCCGTTCGTCGTGAAAGAGTGGTGCCGGCGGCGCCGGCGGTCGCGGCGCGGCACGCCGGATGCTGGTTGACTACGACGAAACCATAAGACGACCCAGCCATTGACGGAGGCGCAGCATGTCGGACCCCGAACTCGAAGACGCCGGGCATATCGAGCAGCAGCCGGTGCCCGGCCACACGGAAAACATTCCAGCCGACGGCTCCGACGCGCGGCCCGACGGGCAACGCCTCGAAGACGCCGCGCCCACCGCCAGCCCCGGCACGAAGCCCGGCACGCCGCCGGGCACGCAAAGCGAGGCCGAGCGCACGCGCTCGCCGGACTGAGCCGCTCACCTTCACCGCATCGACAAGGAATTCACCATGACAAGCGAACCTGACGAAACCGGCAAATCCGGCGAATCCAGCGAATCCGCCCGCCCGACGCCGCCGCGTCAAAACCCGAACGATCCGACCGCCGGCGACCGGCAACTGTCGGATGAGCAGAAACAGTCGGCGAAGAACGAACCCGCGCCGCCTCAACCTGGGCGCGGCGAGAATCTGCCCGACCCGAAGGAAGTCGGCGAAGCCGGCTGAACGCTGTCAAGGAGAATCGCGATGGTAAGCAAAGACCCCGCCGCGTCCGCGGCGCTTCAGGCCACGTTCAGGCTGTTCGCCCATGGCGATCGTGTCCTTGCGCAGAACATCGACGGCAAGCTGATCGACCTCGGCGCGCTCGAAACCAAAGGCGACCGGCACGCGGTTCGGCTCGACGTCGATCCGCTCGATCTGCAACCGTCGCACTCCGTCGAAGCGGCGCTGCGAGCCGTCGCGTCGCAGTTGACCTTCGATTATCTCGACGGACTGTTCACGAGCGAGCGCCCCGTCGAATTTCATGGCCAGTTGAATGCACTGCCGCATGTCGAATGGCGGCTCGACGAGCCGCTGCCGCGCGAACTCACCGACGGCCGGCCGCCGCATATTTTCTAGCCCGCGCGCCCGGGCCGCGCGTGGCCCGAGATTCCGAAGGCCAGCGCGGCCATGGTTGGCGCTATCATTGACGGTTTCCGCCTTCCATCGCGCATCGCGCCACTCGCATGGCTTCCCACGACTACCTGAAGAAAACCCTCACCGCGCGCGTCTACGATGTGGCCCGCGAGACCGAGCTTGAGCACGCGCCGCATCTGTCGGCGCGTCTGCGCAATCCGGTTTATCTGAAGCGCGAGGACA